>CAZKYG010000026.1:0-8835 GCA_964556915.1 uncultured Gemmatimonas sp. | reverse complement strand
GCGCCACGAGCGCCACGCGCACCCCGCGCGCGAGGCCCGTGACCGCCTCCGTCCTACGGCTCCGTCGGGTCGGCATTTCGTATATTCGGCCCATGCGGTCCCTCATGCCAGTCCTGCCGCTGCTCGCGGCCTGTGCGCTGCAGCACAACGCATCGCAATCGAACACCGTCTCGCGGCCGAAGGTCCCCCCAACCGCCGCCACCGCCGCGGATCGCATGGCCGCCCTGCGGGAGCGCATCACAGCCGCCGTGACGTCGCAACCCGGCGCGGACGTCGCCGTCTGGTTCCAGGACTTCGCCACGGGCGATACCCTCGGCGTCCAGGCCGCCGTTCAGTTCCACGCCGCGAGCACGATGAAAGTGCCCGTCATGATCGAGCTCTTCCGCCGCGCCGACGCCGGCGCGTTCTCCCTCGAAGGGACGACCCGGCTCGACAACCGGTTTCGCTCCATTGTGGACGGGTCGGAATATCGGCTCTCGGCATCCGATGATTCCGACACCCTGCTGTACCGAAGGGTTGGCGCGCCCATCACGTGGCGAGAGCTCAACGAGCACATGATCACGATGTCGAGCAACCTCGCGACAAACGTGCTGATCGACACGCTCGACGCCCGCGTCGTCTCCGCCACGGCCGCCTCGCTCGGGGCCGGCGGCATGCATGTCCTGCGCGGCGTCGAGGACCTCAAGGCGTTCGACAAGGGGCTCAACAACACCACGAGCGCGCGCGCCCTGGGCGCTCTACTGGAGGCGATCGAGCATCGCCGCGCCGCGTCCCCCGTCGCGTGCGACTCCATGCGCGCGGTGCTCCTGCGCCAGACCGAACGCGGCGAGATTCCCGCCGGGCTCCCGCCGGGCACGCCCGTTGCGCACAAGACGGGGTGGATCACCGCCACCCTCCACGACGCGGCCATCGTGTACCCGCCGCGTCGCGCGCCCTACGTGCTCGTCGTCCTCACACGCAAGATCGATGAGACGAAGGACGCTCAGCGCGTCATTGCCGGCATTTCGCGCGCCGTGTGGGAGACGGCCACGGCCTCACGGTAGTCGCGCACGAGCCGGTCGAAAATCATGTCCCAGGTGCGCTCGCGCGCCGTGGCCAGGCCGGCCGTGGCGATGCGCGCCCGCGCGGCGCCGTCCCGGCACAGGGTGACGATGGCGGCCGCGAGCGACTCAGGCGCCTTCGCGGAGAACTGCAGCGCCGTTTCGCAGGTTGCGTACTCGGTCGTGGCGCCGATGTCCGGCGCGATCACCGCGAGGCCGCTCGCCAGGGCCTCGAGCACGACGTTGCCGAACGTCTCGGTGATCGACGGAAACGCGAAGATGTCCGCCGACGCGTACGCTTCGGCGAGTTCCCGCCCCACGAGCTTGCCGGTGAACACCGTGCCCTCGGGAGCACCCGCGCGACATTCCGCCTCCGCCGGCCCGTCGCCGACGAAGACGAACGCCACGTCCCGCCCCAGCCGCTCGCGCACGATGCGCAGGGCCGCGAGCAGCACCTCGATCCCCTTCTCGCGCGCGAGACGACCCACGTACGCCACGACGGGCGTGTCGCCCGCCGCGCCGAACCGCGCGCGCATCGCCGCCGAGCGAAAGGCCGGGCTGAACTTCGACCCGTCCACGCCACGCGACCACACGCGCACGTTCGTGAGGCCGTGCGCCTCGAGCTCGCGCGCCACGACGCCCGAGGGTGCGAACGTCCGCACGCCACGGTTGTGGAACCAGCGGAAATACGGCCAGGCGATCGGCTCCAGCGCCGACAGCCCGTAGAACTCGAGGTATGCCTTGAAGTGCGTGTGGTAGCTGCTCACCACCGGCACCCCCGCCTCGCGCGCCGCGAAGAGACCGGAGAGGCCCACGCCGAACTCGGTCGTCACGTGCACCAGGGTCGGCCGCCACGTGTCGATCAGGTCGAGCGCCCGCATCCGCGACGGCGCGGCCATTTGCAACTGCGGATACGCCCAGAACGGGATGCTCGGCCACCGCTCCGTGTGGGAATCCGGCGCCGCGGCCGGGTCGCTCACCGTCGCCACGCGCGCCGCGCCGCCGCGCGCCTCGATCGCCTGCACGAGACGCTCGAGCGTGCGCGCCACGCCGTTCACCTGCGGCGGGTACGTGTCCGTGAAGAGGGCAAGACGAAGCCCCTCGGCGCTCTCGGTCATCTCGGTGGCGTGCCCGGCACGCGGTGAAACCTATGCGCCGCCGCGCCGGTCGTCTTCGGTCCGCCGGATTCCGCGCGGACCCGCCGGATCGGGCCTACCAGAGCGCGCGCACGGCCACGCCGGTCGCGATGGCGATCAGCTGGCCCACGAGCACGTCGCCGGGATAGTGCACGCCCAACCGCACCCGCGAGAACCCGACCAGGGCGGCCATCACGAGCATCGGCACGGCGAGCGAGTGGAACGTCGCCGCGTGGATGAACGCAACGCTCATCACCGCCGCCGAATGCCCCGAGGGGAACGAGAACCGGTCCGGGATGCCGACGTACGCCCCGCGTGGCAGCGCGAGATGCGGGCGCGCCCGCACGACGTTGCGCTTGATCACCTGCACGATGAGATGCGAGATCGTGAGCGACCATGCCGCCTGCACCGCCGCCACCTTGAGCTGACCCTCGGCGAGCACGAGCGGCACGAGCGCCAGCGCGACGCTCGCGGCCACGCCTCCGATGTGCGTAAGCGTGGTCCACACGATCCGCTCCGTGGCCGAGGCGGACTCCGTGAGTACCCAGCGCAGGAACAGGGCGCGGTCCTCGTTCTCGAGCTTATGGATCAACACGCTTCGCATTGGCTGCAATTTAGACGCTCCGAAGTCGTTGGGGGGAATTGGCGCGTCGGATTGTAAGCACCCGTCCTGCAATGACTTGAGAACCAGTCCGACTCGCGGCACCGACCGCGCTGGTCATGCGGCAACGCGCGTTCCGGCCGTGACGGACTCGGCCACCATACGTTCGCGGCGCGGCATCAGTGCCACACCGCCATAGCTGTCCGGCGTCGGGAGCCCGAGGGCGGCGAGCACCGTCGGCGGCACGTCGATCAGCCGCATGCCATCGCCGAGGGTGCCGGGACGCACGGCGCCGCCGGCGAAGATGATGGGGATCGTCCGGTCGAGTGGATGGTCGCTGTTGTGGTGGCGCCGCGCCGAGCCGCCGCCGCCGTGATCGGCCAGCGCGACGACCATCGTGCCGGTGTCGCTGAGGTCCACCACCCGTACCAGGCGTCCGAGCGCCTCGTCGAGCGTCCGCGCGGCCGACTCGTACTCCGCCGACATCCACCCCGTGGCATGGCCGGCGCGGTCCGCATCCGGCCAGTGCATGAAGATGAGCCCGGTGCGCTGCGTTTCGAGGTGGCGTCGCGCCGTCGCGAGGACATCGAGGGCGCCCGCCCCGCGGAATCGGGCCGTGCCGAAACCGAGCGCGGCCGTGATCCGTCCGGCCAGGGGCCGCATGAGCCATGGCACATGCGCCATGAAGCCGGACGACGGCAGGCCGAACCGGTGCAGTTCGCGGGGCAGCGGATGAATCGCGCCCGTCGGCCGCGGAAGGTGGAACCGGTCACTCAACAGGCCGTGCCGCTCCGGTTCGGCGCCCGTGAGCAGGCTCGCCATCGCCACCGCCGTCACCGATGGCGCGACGGTGGTCGCGTGGAACGTGCTCGCCCCGTTCCGGGCGAGGCGAAGCACGTTGGGCAGCGCATACGTCGTGATCGCGTCCGGGCGCAATCCGTCGAGCACCACCACCACCACGCGGCGCACGTCCGCCGTTGTCACCAGCCGGTTCATGTCCGACCTCGCTGGAATCGGGCCCGCTGGCGGTCGCCCGCGCGTCTACGCCGGCCACCACGTCGCGCTTGCCCAATCAAAAGACGAAGGGACCGGCGACGACGCCGCGACGGTTGCCACTCGGCTTCGTAACGATGCGCGGCCGCCGCGCGACGACAGTTGCGCGCAAGGCGTGACACGACCGTCACACGACGGTGGCGTCGGCCTGCTTGCGTGCAGGGCGAGCATGCGCGTCCTCTACTGCACCGACACCTACGTCCCGCAGGTCAACGGCGTGAGCGTCGTGACCGACATCTCCGCGCGCGGCCTCGCTGCCCGGGGATGGGACGTCGAGATCGTCGCGCCGCGATATCCGCAGGCCGCGCGGGGCCCGGCGTCACCCGGCAGGCCGGAGCAGCCCGGCCCGCCGGTGCACGACGTGCTCGCCTTCCCGGCACCGCGTTACCCCGACCTGCGGATGGCGTTTCCGGCGCCGTGGCGCGTCGCGCGCATCATCGGCCGGTTCCGGCCCGACATCGTGCACTGCGCGACAGAGTTCGCCGTTGGCCGAGTCGGCATGTGGGCCGCGGTGCGGCGCGGCATTCCCGTGGTCACGTCGTACCACACGAACTTCGCGCAGTACGCGCCGCTCTACGGCCTCGGTCGCGCGGAGGGCATGCTCGAGCGCTACATCGCGTCCGTGCATCGCTCCGCCCGACGCACCTACACACCCTCGACCGCGTCGCGCGCGGAACTGTGGCGCATGGGCGTGGCCGACGTCGAGGTCTGGGGCCGCGGCGTGGACCTTGCGATCTTCACCCCGGACCGGCGCTCGGCGCGCACCCGGGCGCGGATCGGCGTGCAGAACGCCTTCACGTTCGTGTACGTCGGCCGGCTCGCGCCCGAGAAGAGTGTCGATGTCGTGCTCGAGGCGTACGCGCGGCTCGTGGCCCGCGCGGCACCGGACGCCGTGCGCCTCGTCGTGGCCGGCAGCGGTCCCGCCGAGCCGGCGCTGCGGCGCGCCGCGCCACCCGGCGTGCGGTTCCTCGGCAACCTGGAGCGCGCACGCGAACTGCCCGAGCTGTACGCCTCGGCCGATGCGTTCGTGTTCGCGTCCGTCACCGAGACGCTGGGCCTCGTCGTGCTCGAGGCCATGGCGTGCGGGCTGCCCGTGATTGCCGTCCCGGCGGGCGGCGTGTCCGACCACCTGCGCGACAACGACAACGGTCTGGCCGTGCCCGCCAACGACTCCGAGGCCATGGCACAGGCGATGTGGCGCATGGCCACCGAGGCCGGCCTGCGCGAGTGCCTGAGTGAGGGCGCGCTGCGGACGGCGCGCGCACTCGGCTGGAGCGCCGAGCTCGACCGGCTCGACGCCAGCTACCGTGGCCTCTGCGAGGAAACCGAAGCCGTTCGTGCCCTGCCCGTCCGCCTCGGATTGCGCCGCGCCTGAAACGCAAGGGCGAGTCGATCCGCGACGCACGGCGCTCCACCTTGCGGCGCGTTCGGAGGCATCACAGCGTTCACGCACCTTACCCCCGCCGAGGAACGCCGTGACGGATCCCGCCATGATGCCGCCTGCCCCCGCAGACCAACCCGGTCTCGTCGAGGATTTCGTCGATATCTTCGCGGCCCCCGCAAAGGTCTTTGCCCGCCGCGCGAAGGAGGGCGGCGCCGCCGCCTTCTTCGCCGTGGCGATCGCGCTCGCCGCCATCCTGTATTCCGGCAAGAACGTGATGGAGCCGATCATGGAGGCGCAGACGACCAAGGCCATGGCCGCCGCGCAGGCAAAGAACCCCGCGATGACCGCCGAGCAGGTTCAGGCCGGCATTGCGATGCAGAAGAAGCTCATGCCCGTGTTCATGGTCATTGGCGCGCCGCTCACGCTGTTCGTTGTCGGTCTGCTCGTCTGGGCGGTCGGCAAGCCGTTCGGCGCGGCCATCACCTTCGGGTCGAGCATGATGATCGCGGCGTTCGCGTACGTGCCGCGCATCATCGGCGGGGTCATCATCGACATCCAGGGATTGCTGACGAACGACTTCTCCACGCTCGTCAATCCGTCGCAGGTGAGCCTGAGTCCGGCGCGGTTCCTCGACGCGGCCACGGCGAACGCGACGGTGCTGGCGCTTCTGCTGCGCTTCGACCTGATCACCATCTGGGTGACCGTGCTTATCGGCGTCGCGTACGCGTCCGCCGGAAAGATGCCCAGGGGCCGCGCCATCGTCGCGGCGTCCGTGGTCTGGCTGGTGGGCACGCTGTTCGCACTCTGGGGCGCGCTGCGCAGCGGGTGAGCCGCGAATGACCCGGGTGGGGATCGAACCCACGACCTACGGCTTAAAAGGCCGCTGCTCTACCGACTGAGCTACCGGGTCGGCCAGCCGTAATCTAAGCCGCCGGCCCGCGCCGAACGCCCGGCGCGGCCATCGGCGCCGACAACCGGTTTCGCCCGACTCTCTTGCAAGTTGCGACGCATCCCGGGAGGCGTGGCGTCATTCGCGCCACCACAGCCGCTCCGGCGCGCCCGGCCCGGAACCTGCAGGTCATCGGGGCGGAGGCCGCCGTTCTCTTCCCACGGCTTCCCGCGCGTCCGATATTCACCTCCCGCCCCATGAGCTCCGTCTCCGTCACCTGCTCCAGTTGCGGCAGCGCCGTCCCCGCGGGCGACCGGTTCTGCGGGACGTGCGGCAACCCCATCACCGGGAGCGCCCTGCTCTCCGGCGGGTCTGCGGCCGCGTACGACCCCTGGGTCGAGCTCCTGCAGAAGCTGCGCCAGGCGACGATCGGCGAATACGAGATCAAGGGCGAACTCGGCCGCGGCGGCATGGCCGCGGTCTTCCTCGCCCACGACCTGCACCTCAACCGCAAGGTCGCGATCAAGGTCATGCTCCCCGGCCTCGCCTACGGCGAGCGCATGTGGGAACGGTTCCTGGCCGAGGCCCGCACGGCCGCGAAGCTCGACCACCCGAACATCATCTACATCCACTCGGTGCGGGAGAAAGACCGCTTCATCTACTTCGTCATGAAGTACGTGGACGGCCGGCCCCTCGACGACATTCTCTCGCGCTCGGGCCCGCTGCCGCTGCCGGTCGCGCAGACCATCCTCGTCGAGGTCGCGCGCGCCCTCGACTACGCGCACCGGGAAGGCGTCGTGCACCGCGACATCAAGCCCGCCAACATCATGATCGACGGCAAGGGCCACGCGATCGTGATGGACTTCGGCATCGCGCGCGTGCAGGACTCGGAGCATTTCACGCAGACCGGCGCCACCATCGGCACGCCGGCCTACATGAGCCCCGAGCAGTGTCACGGGCACCAGGTCACTGCCGCGAGCGACCAATACTCGCTCGGCGTCGTCGCCTACGAGATGCTCTCGGGCTCGCAGCCGTTCCGGGGCTCGCCCATCGAGTTGCAGCTGGCGCACATCCAGGAAATCCCCACGCCACTCGCCGAGTTGCGCCGCGATGCCCCCGGCGAACTGGCCAACGCGGTGATGCGCACGCTGGAGAAGGATCCCGAGCGGCGCTTCGCGTCGCTCTCGGAACTGATGCGCAGATTCGCCGTGGGATGCGATGTGAACGACCCCGCCATCCGCGACGCCATCGTGGCGCTGGTGCGCAGCGGCCCACCCCGGCGCCAGTCCTATCCCCCGACCCCGGTGAGCCCCGTGCCCGGCAGCGTGAAGGCCGCGCCGCGCCCGGCGCCCGCCGCCGTTGCGGCGCCGCCGACGCCGGTCTCGCCCGTCATCGAGACACCCCGCATCCCCACCGACGGGGCCGACGCCGTCCACTCGGCCGAGACCGCGGCCGTGTCGTCCGTTCCCTCCGACGTGCACTCGCGGCCGACCGCCGCCATCGACTCCGGCAGCCAGGACGCCGTTACGCTCGCCGCGCCCGCGCAGAGTGGTCACGCCGGCGACACGCGTGAGACCCCCGTTCTCGGCCGCCGCCGGCTCCTGCTCGGCGCAATCTCCGTTGCCGTGCTCGCCACCATCGTCGTCGCGCGCGGATGGGGGGGCGGCGCCGCAACCCCTCCGCCGGCCTCGGCGGATAGTGCCGCACAGGCACCGCCCGCGGCGCCCACCGCCCTCGACGCCGTCACGTCCGCCCTGGGCGACTCCGTCGCGATCGGCCCCGGCCCGTCGGCGAACGCGCCCGTGCGCGGGAAGGCGCCACGCGTGGTGGGCGCCGATGCCGTCGCCCTCATCACCGTGTCTTTGCCGCGCACCGGGATCGCCGTCGGCGACACCGTCGTCGCCGTCCTTGACGCGCTCGACGACGCCGGCGCGCGCGTGACGTCGCCGGACATGGTGTGGACGTCGTCGAATCCGCGCGTCCTGCGGTTCGCGGGCGCTGGCCGGCTCGTGGGGGTCGCCCGCGGCACGGCCACCGTCACCGTTCGCGCGGCGGGCGTCAGTGGTGCCACAAGCGTCACCGTCGCCGCCGCCCGCCCGGCGCGCCGCAAGGCGTCGCGATAGCCGGCGGCCGTCACACGCCGACGCTCGACGCTCGACGCTGGCGCGCGCTCGCCTGGTGCGCGGTCGCCGTGTTTGCGGCATTCCGGCTGCCGGAGCTGACCCGCTACCCCCTCTGGTACGACGAGGTCTTCTCACTCACGCTCGCACAGCAGGACTGGGCGGAGTTGCTCCGCCGCGCCGTGGCGGACCGGACGAATCCGCCGCTGTTCTACGCGCTCCTCAAGGCCTGGATCGGCATCGGTGGCGAATCGGTCGCGTGGATGCGGCTCCTGCCATGCCTGTGCGGAATCCTCGTGGCGGTCCCGCTCGTGGCGCTCGCACGCCGCTGGCTCGGCGACCTCCCCGCCGCCTTCGCCGCAGGCATGGCGGCCGCCGCCAGCCCGCTGGCGGTGTTCCTCGCCAACGAGCTGCGCGGGTATTCGCTGCTTCTCCTGCTGGCCACGCTGTCGTGCCTCGCGTTCGCGCGGCTCACCGACGACCGGGCCGGCGCGGGCGCTGCTGGCCCCGTTCCGCCACTGGCGCTGCTCGTCGCGGTGAACGTCGCGCTCGTGTACGCGCACTACTTCGGCTGGCTCGTCGTGGGCGCCGAGGTGGGCGCGGCCGCCTTCT
>CAZKYG010000025.1:0-5908 GCA_964556915.1 uncultured Gemmatimonas sp. | reverse complement strand
GGACTCGGCGCCGCGCGCGGGCGAGGCGAACAGCGGGTTCATGCCGGCCCTCGTCGCCGCCGTCCGGGCACGGGCCACGGTGGGCGAGGTCAGCGATACGCTCGAGACGGTGTTCGGCCGCTACCGTCCCGCGTGACCGGTGCCGTGCGCCCGGGGTAGCTTTACGCATATGACCATGTCGCGTCGGCTCGTTCCGGCGGTTGCCCTCTGCGTCGCCGCGTCCGGCGCACGCGCCCAGGACTACGTGCCGACGCGCAACGGCATGACCTCGACGTTCGGGGTCGGCATCTCCTCGGCCGGACTGAACTGCACGCCGGCGTGCGCGAGTGACCGGCGCTCCGGCCCCACGTTCCAGGTGCGCGGTGCCGCCGCCGTCGCCCCCCAGCTCACGCTGGCCATCGAGGGCAACAGCTTCCAGCAGAACACCCCGACAGCCTCCGGGAGCGCCTCGTGGCGGCTGCTCTGGGTGACGATCGGCGCCCTGTGGTATCCGCGAGAGGACGAGGATTTCTTCGTGAAGATCGGCGTGGGCGGTACGATCCTCCATGCCAATCCCGTCTTTGACTCGGTAGGCGCCATCAACCTCAATACCCGAGACGTCGGCCTCGTCCTCGGGGTGGGGCGCGACTACCGGCTGTCGGACAGCTACGGGTTGACCCTCTACGCCGACTTCCTCACGGCGCCCCGGTCGATCGCGTACCTCCACAACTCCGACAGCGGCGCGCGCCTGGGCGCCGATGTGCTCAACGTCGGGCTGGGCTTCTCGGTCTTCTAGCACCTCCCGTCGGGTTTGGGCGGGGCATAAATTCACCACTGGCGGGCCACCCGCCGCCACGCCCCTTCGCCGGAAACCGTCAGTGCCGACGTACGAGTATCGCTGCCCCGCGGGGCACGACTTCGAACAATTCGTCCTTCGCATCAGCGAGGCGACCGCCACGCTGCCGTGCCCGACGTGCGGCGCGGAGGCGACGCGCCGCATTTCCGCCGGAGGCGGCCTGTTGTTCAAGGGGTCCGGCTTCTACATCACGGACTACGGGAAGGACGGCAAGAAGGACCAGCGGGCGAAGGCCACCGACTCCGCCGCCAAGCCGGCGGACGCGGGGAGCACGGCGTCGAAGCCCGCCGATGCGAAGCCGGCCGACGCGAAGCCCGCCAAGGCGGCGGCCTCGGGATCGTCCGAGGCGTGACCGCCGAGGACGCGCTTCGCGCCGAAGTCACACGGGCGGCGCGGGCGATCGGTGCGCCCGCCGACTTCGATCCGGTGCTCGAGCGGCCGCGCGACCGGTCGCACGGTGACTGGGCCACGAACGCCGCGATGGCGCTCGCGCGGGCCCTCAAGCGCAAGCCCGTCGACATCGCCCGCGACCTCGTTGCTGCCATTGACCCGGCGGCGGCCGGCATTGCCGAGGCGGCAATTGCCGGCCCCGGCTTCATCAATTTCCGGCTCGATGCAGGGCACCTCGCCGCCGGCCTTGCCACGATCCTCACCCAGGGCGACGCCTACGGCCGATCCGCGACGGGGGCGGGGAGAGCCGTCAACGTCGAGTTCGTCTCTGCGAATCCGACGGGCCCGCTCCACGTGGGGCACGGGCGCCAGGCCGCGCTCGGCGACGCCATCGCGGCCCTGCTCGAGTCGGCGGGCTGGCAGGTCACGCGCGAGTTCTACTACAACGACGGCGGCGGCCAGATCGAGCGCCTGCGCGACAGCGTGTATCGCCGCGCGGTCGGTCAGCCGCTCCTCGAAGACCACTACCACGGCGACTACGTGCGGGACGTGGCGGAGGCGTTTGTCGCCGACCTCGCGTCGCGCCGCGGCGAGTCCGCCGATGCGGCGCGCGCGTTCCTTGCGTCCACGTTCGACCGCGATGCGGCCGTCCGTGACGACGTCCGCCGCTTCGCCGTCGCGGCCCTGCGCGCGGAACAGGACCGCGACCTCCGGGCGTTCGGCGTCCGGTTCGACGTGTATTACCTCGAGTCGTCCCTCTACACGGAACACCGGGTCGACGAGACGATCGCGGCGCTGAAGGCTGCCGGGCACACGTTCGAGCAGGACGGCGCGCTGTGGTTGCGCACCACGGACTTCGGCGACGACAAGGACCGCGTGATGGTCCGGAGCGAGGCCAAGGGCGGAGAACCCACGTACTTCGTTCCCGACGTCGCGTACCATGTGACGAAATGGAAGCGCGGGTTCGCGCGGGCCATCGACGTCCAGGGGGCGGACCACCACAGCACCGTCACGCGTGTCCGCGCCGGGTTGCAGGCCCTCGAGATGGGCATCCCCCCGGGCTACCCCGAGTACGTGCTGCACCAGATGGTGACCGTCATGCGCGGGGGCGAGGAGGTGAAGATCTCCAAGCGCGCCGGCAGTTACGTCACCGTCCGCGACCTGGTGGACGAGGTCGGCCGCGACGCCGTGCGCTACTTCTTCATCATGCGCAAGGGCGAGAGCCAGCTCGTATTCGACGTGGACCTGGCGCGGTCACAGTCGGAGGAGAATCCGGTCTACTACATCCAGATGGCGCACGCGCGCCTGAGCGGCATCTTCCGGGTCGGCGGCATCGACCCGGCGGCCGTCGGCGGCGGGACGGTGGCCTGGGACGCGCTCGCCGAGCCCGAGGAGCGCGAGCTGGTCAAGGCGCTCCTCGACTGGCCGTCGCTCCTGGCGGGGGCCACCGAGGCGCTCGAACCGCACCGAGTGGCCAGCTGGCTCCTCGACACCGCCCGCCTCGTGCACCTCTGGTACCACAAGCACCACGTCCTCGGTGAGCCCGGGGAGATCATGCGCGCCCGCCTGGCCCTCGCGAAGGCGGCGCGCATCGTCCTGGCCAACGCCCTCGGCGTGCTCGGGATTGCCGCACCCGATCGCATGTAGGTCCTATCTTCTCTCTTCCATCTTCTATCTTCTCTCCTCGTGTCCGTTCTCGTCGTCGGTTCCGTCGCGCTCGATTCCGTCGAGACGCCGTTCGGTCGCGCGACCGACGCGCTCGGAGGGTCGGCCACGTATTTCTCGGCCAGTGCGGCGCACCACACGCGCGTCCAGCTGGTCGGCGTCGTGGGGGACGACTACCCGGTGGACAAGCTGCGCGATCTCGAGTCGCGCGGCATCGATCTCTCGGGCCTGGAGCGCGCCACGGGCGAGTCGTTCCGCTGGCGCGGGCGGTACCGCCACGACCTGAACTCGGCCGAGACGATCGAGACGCGCCTCGGCGTGTTCTCGCACTTTCGGCCCAAGATCCCGGCGCAGTTCCGGCGCGCGAAGTACGTGTTCCTCGGCAACATCGATCCACGCCTGCAGCTCGACGTGCTCGAGCAGGTCGAGCAGCCGGCGCTGGTCGCGTGCGACACGATGAACTTCTGGATCGAGAGCCGCCGTCCCGACCTGCTGACCCTCCTCGGCCGCGTGAACGTCATCACGCTCAATGACGCCGAGGCCCGGCAGCTGACCGAGGAAGCCAACCTGGTGAAGGCGGCGCGGTGGATCCTGGCGCGCGGCCCGCAGACCGTGATCATCAAGAAGGGCGAGCATGGTGCGCTGATGTTCCATGCGGAGCGCGTCTTCTATGCGCCGGCCTACCCGCTCGAGTCCGTGTTCGACCCCACGGGTGCGGGCGACTCCTTTGCGGGCGGCTTCATGGGCCACATCGCGCGCACCGACGACACCAGCGAGGCCAACATGCGGCGCGCCGTGATCTACGGTTCGGTGATGGGCTCGTTCGTCGTCGAGGGGTTCTCGATTTCGCGGCTGCTGGAGGTGGGCCGCGACGACATCGCCCGCCGCATGGCGGACTTCCACCGCCTCGTGTCGTTCGACGCGGAGATCCCGGCATGAGCGGTCCGGGTGGCCTGTCGTATCGCGACGCCGGCGTGGACATCGACGCAGCCGAGGACAGCAAGCAACGCATCCGCCGCCACGTCGAAAGCACCTTCACGGCGGGCACGCGCGGCGCCTTCGGCGGGTTCGGCGGCATGTTCCGCGTGCCGCCCGGCATGCGGGCGCCGGTCCTGGTCTCCAGTGCCGACGGCGTCGGCACCAAGATCAAGATCGCGATCGAGGCGGACCGCCACGACACGGTCGGCCATTGCCTGGTGAACCACTGCGTCAACGACATCCTGGTGCAGGGCGCCATGCCGCTGTTCTTCCTCGACTACGTGGCCTTCGGGAAGCTCGTCCCGGCCACGCTGGAGGCGATCGTCGGGGGCGTGGCGGCGGGCTGTCGCGAGAACGGGTGCGCGCTCGTCGGCGGCGAGACGGCGGAGATGCCCGGCCTCTACACACCGCCCGACTACGACCTGGCCGGCTTCATCGTCGGGGCCGTCGAGGAAGACGGTATCATTTCGCGTGAGGGCGCCCGGGTGGGCGACACGCTCGTCGGGCTCGCCAGCACCGGCCTGCACACCAACGGCTACTCGCTCGCGCGCCGGATCGTGAACGAGCGGCTCCGCCTCGCGCCCGGCGACGTGTTTCCGGACAGCGGCGGGCGCACCACAGCCGACGTGCTCCTGGCCGTCCACCGGTCGTACCTCGACGTGCTGCGACCGGTGCTGGGCCACGTCCACGCGATGGCGCACATCACCGGGGGCGGCATTCCGGGAAACCTCGACCGTTCGCTTCCCGCCGGCGTGGATGCGGTCGTGGACCGGTCCGCTTGGGACGTTCCGGGGGTGTTCCGCGTCTTGCAGGAAGCGGGTGGCGTCCCGGACGACGAGATGTTCCGTGCCTTCAACATGGGTGTCGGGATGATCGTCGCCACCGACGGGACCGGCGCGGACGCGGTGTGCGCCAGCGCACGGACTGCCGGCGTCGCCGCGTGGGAGATTGGGCGACTGACGGCGGGCAGCGGGCGAGTCATCTTGAACTGAACCGGAGGAGTCGGCTTATGAAAGCACGTATCGTCGGATTCGTCGTCGCGGCGGTCGGCGCCGTGGGCCCCCTTGGCGCGCAGTGCTCGAGCGCGCCCACCTCGGCGCGGCAGGCCTGCTATGCGTCTCAGGACCTGATCAACTACATGACGCCGCAACTCGCCACGGCCATCGCCGGCGGCAGCAGCACGCTCGGCCAGAGCGGCGCCCTCGGCGGACTCGGCCGCTTTGCGATCAGCGTGCGCGGCACGGGTATCATCAACGGCGCGTTCCCGAAGATTGGCGACGAGGGGTTCCGCACCGACGGCCAGCCGCAGCAGTACGCCGTCGACAAGCAGATCGTCCCCGGCGCTGGCGTCGATGCCGCGATCGGGCTCACCAAGGGCTGGAGCCTCGGCGCTACGCACGTCGGTGGGATCGACCTCCTGGTGAGCGCGCTGTACCTGCCGGACGTTGAGGGCAACGGGAGCAACGACTTCTCCATTAAGGCCAAGGACGGGAACCTGAAGCTCGGATACGGCGTCCGCGTGGGCATCCTCGACGAGTCGGTGGTGACGCCCGGGGTGTACGTCAGCTACCTCCAGCGCGACCTGCCGACGATGACGCTGTCCGGGACTTCCGACGGCGGCAGTTCCGGCACAGGCGGCACGTTCGCCCTCAACGACTTCTCGGTGAAGACGACGGCGTGGCGCCTCGTGGCGTCGAAGAACTTCCTCATCCTCGGCCTCCAGGCGGGTGTGGGGCAGGACAAGTACACGTCGTCGGCCGGCATCACGGCGACGGTGAACACCCTCCTGGGCAATCAGACGGCCACGGGTTCGGCCAGCATGGACATGACGCGCACGAACGTGTTCGCGGGCGCCATCGTCAACTTCTTCGCGTTCAAGCTCGTTGGCGAAGTCGGGCAGGTGAGCGGCGGATCGGTTCCGGTCCTCTTCAACAGCTTCGACAAGCCCGCCGACGAGTCGAAGACCTACGCCTCGGTTGGCCTTCGCATCGCGTACTAGGGCGGGCACGGCCCGTGCGGCCGAGGGCGAGCGCGCGGTCA
>CAZKYG010000024.1:0-3903 GCA_964556915.1 uncultured Gemmatimonas sp. | reverse complement strand
GAGTTCGGGTGGCGCACCCTGCAGCAGACCACCGGCGTGCGCACCGGGGCGCTGCAGGAACCGTGGACCGCCCCGTCGCCGGCGAGCCTCCACGAGCTCGGCTACATCGTCGTCGGCACCGACTCCACGTCGTACCGCGCTCCGGGCCTCGACATGCTCGGTTCGACCACGTTCATCGACGACCATTGTTTCCGCCTCGTGAACGGTGACAGCCGCGCGACGATCGGGGTGGCGTTCGAGCCGACGAGCGACCGACGCGCGCTCGCCGACATCCGCGGCACCGTGTTCGTGGACCGCGCGACGTCGGAAGTCCGGCGGATGGAGTTCCACTACGTGTACCCGGACGTCGCCGATCTGGCCGACGGGGCGCGGGGGCGCATGGAATTCCTCCGGCTCCGCAACGGGGCCTGGGCCATCACGCAGTGGGAGATCCGCATGCCCGTGCGGGAAATCCGCATCGCGGGCGCCGAAGGCCGCGTCACGTTCGTTGGCGGCGCGAACACGCGCGTCGTGACGACCGGCGTCCGCGTGGCGGGTGGTGCGCTTGCGGTGGCCGTGGCCGGGGCCGACACGCTGTGGACGCGCCCGCCGCTCGCGCTGAAGGGTGTGGTGCGCGACTCGCTCACGGGTCGCGGCCTGGGTGGGGCGACCGTTCGCCTGCAGGGCACGCAGAGCGCCGCCACCACGGACCGCGACGGCCGCTTCACGATCGACGGCGTGCTGCCCGGCGAGTACTACCTCGACGCGCGCACGCCGTCGCTGGATTCGCTCGGCACATCGAGCAGCGTCCCGGTGAGCATCACGGACGGGAAGGACCCGGTGAACGTCCGGGTGCCCTCGGCGGCGATGGTCGTCGCCGCGCTGTGCCGCGGCACGAGCGTGCGCCCGGGGACGATCCCCGGCATCATCCTCGGCGCCGTGGCCATGCCCGACGGATCGCCGGTCCCGGCCGGCACGCGGGTGACCGTGGCGTGGACGGACGCCGCGACCGGCGGCGCGCGGCGCGCCGAACTGCCGCCCGACTCGTCCGGCGCGTTCCGCCTGTGCAACGCACCGGTCGGAGTCGCCTTCGCGCTCGCCGCGGCCGCCGACAGCGCTGCATCCGAGACGCGCACGTTCGCCCTCACGCCCGCGCGCCCGGTCGAGCGGGCGCAGCTCATGCTCGATCGCCGTGCCGTCGCGCGCGCGGCGTTCGCGGGCGTGGTCACGGATTCGGCCCGGCAGCCGCTCGTCGGCGCCGAGGTCTTCCTCCCGGACGTCTCGCTCGCGACACAGACCGACGCGCGCGGCGAGTTCGCGCTGCGCGGCATCGCCCCCGGGCCGCAGCGCGTCATGGTCCGGAAGGTCGGATACGGTCCGCTCGACGTGCCACTCACGTTCCGCGGCAACGAGACGCTCTCGCGGACGATCGTCCTCGCCCGCGCGACGCCGCTCGGCGAAGTCCGCGTGACCGCGGCGATCGCCGATCCCCGCATGCAGGAGTTCGAGCAGCATCGCGCCGCCGGCCTCGGCCAGTTCCTCACGCGCGACTTCCTGCGGACGCAGGAGGGGCGGCCCACATCGCAGGTGCTGGCCGGCTTGCGCGGCGTCCGGCTGTTCCAGAACCAGGCCAACCGCAAGAACGGCAGCCAGCAGTTCATCGCGAGCAGCCGCGAATGCAAGGCGAAGATCACGTACTTCGGCCGCGGCGCGCAGGTGCCGACGTGCGAACCATGCTACGCCCTGGTGTACCTCGACGGCATGCTGATGACGCGCACCGAGGCGTTCGACATCAACGAAATCTCGCTCCGCGACGTCGAGGCGATCGAGTACTATGCCGGCGCGGCCGAGGTCCCGTCACGGTACCTCGGCCCCGACACGAACTGCGGCGTCGTCGTGATCCACACGATCCGCTCGAAGGCCGACCCGCAGCCGTAGCGACCGGCGCCGTCACATCGTCGCGGTGCGCCGGTCGCTGATGGGTGCGAGCTTCCCCGCCCAGCGCTTGTTGAACTCCGGGATGACCTTCGCCATCAGGTCCGCGAACCGGAGCTTCGCGTTCGCGAGGTCCTTCTCGAGGTCGCCCAGCGTGGCCATGGACGCGTCGGTCGGCCGGTACTCCGCGCCGCCCGCCACGTCGCTCGCGCCGGTGCCGACCTCGCCCATCAGCCAGAGCAGGTTGAGGTAGATCTTGTACTGCTCCGGGTAGTACTTGTCGTCGCTCATGAGGTCGGCGTTGGACAACATCGTGAGCTCGACGTCCTTGATCTGGCGGTCGAGCGCGGTGAGCGCGGCCTTCGCGTCGGCCTTCGTGGTGTCGGCCCTGGCCATGTCCTGCACCTGGCGCCGCATCACCTCGATGCGGTTCAGCATTGCCGCCGTGGTGTCGATGTGGTCGCGGATGCGGACCTGCGCGCGCGTGGACGCCACGAGGTCGGCCGCCGGCGTCTTGATGTCGTCGTCGAGCAGCACGGTGAACCGGCGGGTCTGTGCCTTGCCGGCGACCGTCACGCGTACCGAGTAGTTCCCCGGCGCGGCGATGGGACCGGTGGCCTGCGGCGCGTTGATGCCCCAGTGGATGATCGGCCGCGTGTCCTTCCCCTCGAAGCGCGGATCTTCCCAGATGTGCGGCTGCTCCGGCGGCGTGCTCCGCAGTTCCACCTGGAGCGGCGGGTCGTAGCGCAGGTTCCACGCCACCTTGTTGAGCCCCGGACGCCCGTGGCCCTTCATGGTGCGGATGACCGCGTTCGTGGAATCCAGCACCTCAACCGTGATCAGGCCCTCGGGGACCGTCTTCAGGTTGAACTGGAAATCGGCGCGGCCGTCGCGCGCCTCGCGGTACCCGACGCGCGGCGTGTAGAGATGGAAGTCCGCCGAGTCGGCGGCGGCCTTTTCCTCGAGGGGCGCGATGTCGCGCAGGATGAAGATCCCGCGGCCGTACGTGGAGATGACCACGTCGTGCCAGAGCTTCGGGATGTCGATCCAGCTCACCGGGGCCGCGGGCAGGCCGGTCCGGAAGTGCGTCCAGTGCGCCCCGTCGTCCATCGAGTAGTAGAACGCGTGACCCGTACCGGCGAACAGCATGCCCTTCCGGTTCGGGTTCTCCGCCACGGACATCGCGTAGTCGAGAACGCCGCCGGTCGGGAGGTCGCCGGTGACGGTCTTCCAGGTCTTGCCGAAGTCGGTCGTCTTGTAGATGTACGGCTTCATGTCGTCCACGAGGTGCCGGTCGGCGGTGAAGTACGCCGTGCCCGCGTCGAACGGCGATGGCGCGATCTGGCGCACGGTCGCGTCGGGCAGCATGCCGGTGTTCGCCGTGACGTCGCTCCAGCTGCCGCCGCCGTTGCGCGTGACCCAGAGCTTGCCGTCGTTCGTGCCCGCCCAGATCAGGCCGCGCTGCGCCGGGCTCGGCGCGATCGCGAACACCACGGCGCCGTAGAACTGGCCGAGGTTGTCACCGACGATGCCGCCCGAGTTGACGATGCGCGCCGGATTGCGGGTGGAAAGATCGGGGCTGATCACGGTCCAGCTCTGGCCCGCGTTCGACGTCTTGAACACGACCTGGCAGCCGTAGTACACGGTGTTGTGGTCGAAGGGGTCGATGGCCAGCGGCGGCGTCCAGTGGCAGCGGTACTTCAGCTCGTCCGGCGGCGCGTCGAGCGTCATGCGCCACGGCGCCACCGAGCGCGCCTCGCCGATCTTGTTGTCGAACCGCGTGACCTTGTCGCCGTAGCAGGTGGCCCAGATGATGTCCGGGTCGTCCTGGTCGGCGAGCGTGAAGCCGGACTCGCAGCCGCCGATGCCGTGCTGCCACTGGCCGAACGACGCGAACGGCGCGTTGCCCGCGCCGCCACGGCCACGGCCGCCTCCGCCGCCTCCACCGGCGCCGCCACGCCCACCGCGTCCGGCCGCCGGCATCGGGCC
>CAZKYG010000023.1:0-2698 GCA_964556915.1 uncultured Gemmatimonas sp. | reverse complement strand
CGTCGCTCCCCGTGGCGCCGTCGCTCACGGCGGCGGTGGCGGGCGGCGGAGCGGTGGTGTGCGCGCTGGCCGCCGCCGCGGCCCGCCGGAGTCGCGCGCGATGGGGCATCGCCGCCGTCGCGGGTGTCGCGCTGGTGGCGTGGCAGCCGCTCGTCCCGCGCCCGGGCGCCGGCATGGAGATCCACATGATCGACGTGGGCCAGGGCGACGCCATCGCCGTGCGCACTCCCCACCGACACTGGCTCGTGGTGGACGCGGGTGGCGGGCGCGTGTCCGGAGACGTTGGCCGCCGCGTCGTGGTCCCGTACCTGCGCCGACTGGGCGGCGACGTCCCCCTGTTCGTCATGACGCATCCCCACGACGACCACGTCGGGGGCGGCGCCGCCCTCATCGGGCTCCTCCGGCCTGCGGACGTGCGCGACGGCGCCTTCGCCGGCACCAGCCCGTCGTACCGCGAGGCCCTGGTGGCCGCGCGCGACGGGCACGTCGGCTGGCATCGCGTGCATCCCGGCGATTCCGTCACGGTGGACGGCGTGGTTGCCACGTTCCTCGCCCCCGACTCCGCGTGGACGGCGGCGCTCACCGATCCCAACCTCGCCAGCGTGGTGGTGCGCGTGCGCTTCGGGCGCGTGCGTGCCCTCCTCACGGGCGACGCCGAGGCGCCCGAGGAGGCGTGGCTGCTGCACACCGCGCCCGCCGCCCTCGCTGCCGACGTGCTCAAGGTGGGGCATCACGGGAGCGCGACGAGTTCGACGCCCGCGTTCCTCGACGCCGTCCACCCGCAGGTCGCGCTGGTCTCGGTCGGTGCCGGCAACCGGTATCATCACCCGTCTCCCGCCGTCATGGACACGCTGGCGGCGCGCGGCATCGCCGTCGCCCGGACGGACGAGCGGGGCGCGATCGTGGTGCGCACGGACGCGGCGGGGGACGCGTTCGAGGTGATCGCCGCGGGAACGGTCATCGCGCGCGGTCGCGCGCGGACGGGACCATAGGGGATTTCGGGCTTCCCTTTTCCCCCGGGGGCGCCGACCTTACCGCGTCATGCCAGACCGCCCCAGCGTCGCGGTGCGCCATACCGCCACTTCGGTCGTCACGATCGAGCGATTCATCATCGAACAGGAGCGCCGGTATCCGCACGCGACCGGCGCGCTCTCGGGCATCCTGTACGACCTCGCGCTCGCCGCGAAGATGATCGCGAACAAGGTCCGCGCCGCGGGCCTCGCCGACGTGCTCGGCTCGGTCGGCGTGCAGAACGTCCAGGGCGAGATCCAGCAGAAGCTCGACGTCATCGCGAACGAGACGATCGTGAAGGCGATGGACCACGGGGGCAGGCTCTGCGGCATGGCGTCCGAGGAAGTGGACGACATCATCCCGATCCCCGAGGGATTCCGCACCGGCGACTACTTCCTCCTCTTCGACCCGCTCGACGGCTCGTCGAACATCGACGTCAACGTCCCGGTGGGGACGATCTTCTCCGTGGTCGCCCGTCGGTCGGCCGGCAACGGCGCAACGCTCGACGACGCGTTGCAGCCGGGCACGGAGCAGGTGGCCGCGGGCTACGTGATCTACGGCTCGAGTACGATGCTGGTCTACTCGACGGGGAAGGGCGTGCACGGGTTCACCCTCGACCCGCTCCTCGGCGAGTTCCTGCTCTCGCACCCCGACATCCGCATTCCCGAGCACGGCAAGTTCCTCTCCGTGAACGCGGCGTACGAACAGCACTGGGACGAGCCCGTGCGCGCCCTCATGCGGCGCTACCGCGGCCTCGACGGCAAGCGCGAGGCCATGAACGTGCGGTACGTCGGGTCCATGGTCGCGGACTTCCACCGCAACCTCCTCGCGGGCGGGCTGTTCGCGTACCCCGCCAACGCCAAGTCGCCGCACGGCAAGCTGCGCCTCCTTTACGAGTGCAACCCGCTCGCGTTCATTTGCGAGCAGGCGGGCGGCGCGGCCATTGACGGCACGCGGCGGGTGCTCGAGGTGGTCCCGGCGTCGTTGCACCAGCGCACGCCGATCTATGTCGGCAGCAAGGCCGACGTGGAGATCGCCTGCGAGATGCTGGGCGCCCGCTGACGGAGGCGCAACGCGCCGCGCGATAGCTTTCCCCCGATGACCGACGAACGCGTCTCGCCGAGCGGCATCCCGATCGCGCCCGTGTACCGCCCCGGCGACGGCGCGGTGGACTACGGCCGCGACCTGGGCGACCCCGGCGCGTTTCCGTTCACCCGGGGCATCCAGCCGTCGATGTACCGCGGCCGCCTGTGGACGATGCGCCAGTACGCGGGCTTCGGCACGGCCGCCGAGACCAACGCCCGCTTCCGCCACCTGCTCGACGCGGGCCAGACGGGGCTGTCGGTGGCGTTCGACCTGCCGACGCAGATGGGCATCGACTCCGACTCGCCGCGCGCGTCGGGCGAGGTGGGCCGCGTTGGCGTGGCGATCGACACGGTGGACGACATGCACGTCCTGCTCGACGGGATCCCGCTCGACCAGGTGTCGACGTCCATGACGATCAACGCCACGGCGGCGACGCTGCTCGCGATGTATGTCGTGGTGGGCGAGGAGCGCGGCGTACGGGCCGACCAGCTTTCCGGGACGATCCAGAACGACATCCTGAAGGAGTACGTCGCGCGCGGGACGTACATCTACCCGCCCGCCCCGTCGCTCAAGCTCATCGCGGAGACGTTCCGGTACTGCG
>CAZKYG010000022.1:0-6039 GCA_964556915.1 uncultured Gemmatimonas sp. | reverse complement strand
GAGGTCCACGTGGTCGGTGCCCGTGCCCCAGATGGAGATGATCCGGAGGTGGGGGCAGGCGCCCACGACGCGCGCGGTGAACCGGGCGTGCGCGCGGATGTTGAGGACGACTTCGGCATCGCCGACGCGCCGGATGAGCTCGGCCTCGTCGTCCGCGCCGCGCTCGGCGTACACCGCGACGTCGCCGATGGCGCGAAGCGCCGCATCCGCGGGCGATCCGCTGAACACGGACGGGTAGTCGTCGGGAACGACGATCCTGGGGCGCGGCAGACTGGCCTCGGGGGTGGTCTGGAGCGCAGTATAGGAGCGGCCCGAGCCGCCGGCCAGCGTTGCCGGCCCGATTTGCGTCACCTGTCCAGACCCGTCTTTCGAGGAGCGAATGTCCCACCCCACCCGTTCCGCCGTTGCGCGACTCACGCGCGCGACCCGCCCCGCGCTCGCGATGCTTGGCCTCGCGGCTGCCGCCGCGCCATCCGCGGCGCAGCAGCATCACCCGACGATCCAGCAATGGCTCGCGCCCGGCTATCCGTCGGAACTTGCGGCCGCCAGGAAGGCCGACAAGCTCGCCTGGCAGGCGTACGAGGAGGGCAAGCGCAACATCTACTTCACGCAGGCGCCGGACTTCAAGCCGCGCCGCCTGACGTCGTTCATGCACGACGACGGCGTCGACCTGACCAACGTGAACATCTCGGACGACGGCGCGGTGGTCGTCTTCGTACGTGGCAGCGCGCCGAACCGCGACGGGTGGATCGCCAACCCGAGTGCCGACCCGAACGGCGGCGAACGTGGCATCTGGGCCGTGAAGACCGCGGGTGGGGCGCCGGCCTGGCGCGTCGTGGCCGAGGGCAGCAATCCCGAACTCTCCCCCGACGGCAAGTGGGTGCTGTACGTGAAGGAGGGGCAGATCTACCGCGCCGCCGTGGACAAGGCGATGCAGACGGACAGCATGAGCCGCGGGCTCAAGCCGTTCATTCGCGAGTGGGGCTCGCAGAGCCAGCCGCGGTGGTCGCCCGACGGGCAGCACATCGCGTACGTCTCGACGCGCACGGACCACAGCCTCATCTCGATCTACGACGTCAAGACGCGCAAGGTGCACTACGTGGCGCCGTTCGTGGACTTCGACGAGAGCCCGACGTGGTCGGCGGACAGCAAGCACCTCGCGTTCATCCGGACGCCGGGCCTGCCGTTCGGCCGCGGCCCGCTCGCACAGCCGGCCAATGCGCAGGCGCCGGCGGGCCGGGGCGGTTTCCCGGGCGGCGGCCGCGGCGGGCGGGGCGGCCGGGGTGGCCGTGGAGGCGGCGGGCGCTCAAATGATCCGCGCATCGGCATGTTCAACGCGGCGTTCGAGGACGGCTCGACGATCCAGATCATGATCGGTGACGTCACGACCGGCGAGGCGCGCACGCTGTGGCACAACGCGGCGGACGAGCGGGTGTTCACGAACATCAACAGCATCACGTGGGCCGGCGACGCGCTCCTGTTCCAGATGGAGCCCGAGGAGTGGATCCTGATGTACTCGCTGAGCACCACGGCCGCGAACCCGCAGCCCATCGTGCTGACGCCGCGCGAAGGCATGATCGGCAACGAGTCCACACAGTCGCAGTGGGTCACCTCGGCCGACGGCAAGTGGATGTACTACTCCACGAACGTCGGCGACATCGACCGGCGCCACATCTGGAAGGTGCCCACGTCCGGCGGCGAGGCGGAGCAGGTGACGACGGCGGAAATCGAGACCTATCCCATGCCGCTCGCGTCGAACAAGTACCTCGCGGTGATGTCGGCCACGGCGCTGCGCCCGCAGAGCGTCGCGATCTGGCCGACCTCGGCGAACGCGGCGAAGACGAGCGAGAAGGTGATCTTCCCGACGCTCACGAAGGACTTCCCGATGGACGCCGAGGTGACGCCGACGAACGTCACCCTCAAGGCCGACGACGGGCTCGAGTTCCACAACCAGATCTTCCTGCCGAAGGACCTCAAGCCGGGCGAGAAGCGGCCGGCGATCGTGTTCGTCCACGGCGGCTCGCGCCGGCAGATGCTGCTGGGCTACCAGTACCTGTCGTTCTACCATGTGTTCTACGCGGTGAACGAGTGGCTGGCGAGCCAGGGCTACATCGTGCTGAGCGTGAACTACCGGAGCGGCATCGGCTACGGGAAGTCATTTCGCATGGCACCGAACGTTGGCGCGCAGGGCAACGCCGAGTACAAGGACGTGCTGGCCGCGGGCAAGTACCTGCAGACCCGCGACGACGTGGATCCCAGGCGCATTGGCATCTGGGGCCTCTCGTACGGCGGGTTGCTCACCTCCGAGGCGCTCGCGCGCAACTCCGACATCTTCATCACGGGCGTGGATCTCGCGGGCGTGCACCTCGAGGGCAACACGATCGACACGTCGGCCGTGAGCTACAAGTCGAGCGCGATCTCCGAGATCGACAACTGGAAGTCACCGGTGCTGCTGCTGCAGGGCGACGACGACCGCAACGTGGCGTTCTCGCAGATGGTGGGGCTCGTGCAGCTCCTGCGCGCCCACCACATCTACTACGAGCTCACGGTCATCCCGGACGACGTGCACGAAACGCTGCTGCACCAGCGGTGGCTCAACTTCTTCAACAAGATGGAGCCGTGGCTGGACAAGTACCTGAAGCGCGCGGAGAAGCCGCCGGTCATGGGCGGAGCACCGTAACGCCACGACATCGCGGAAGCGGCAGAAACGCGCAGGAACAGCAGCAGGCATGGTGCTGTTCCTGCGCGTTTCTGCGTGATCTGCGGCGAAGGTTCCTCAGGACGTCAGCCACTTCGTGGCCGCGGCGAGTATTTCCGGCGGCATCCGGTGCCCGCCGTCGAACTCGTCGAACCGCACGTCGTAGCCATCGGCGCGGAGCCGGGGCACGATGATGCGGCTGCACCGGTCGATCGGCAGGATCGGATCCTGCCGGCCGTGCGAGACGAAGAACCTGGGCTTGCCGCGACGTTCGGTGGGGATCACGAATCCCGGTGAGAACGCAAGCACCCGGCTGAAGAGGCCGCCGTTGGCGATGCCGAGCGAGAGGCCGTAGCTCGCGCCGTCAGAGAAGCCGGCGAGCCACACGCGCCTCGCGTCCACGCGCACGCGATCGAACGCCCATGCGAGTGCGTGGTCGATGAACTCCACATCCACGCCGAAGTCGCCGCGAATCGCGTCCCAGCTGACGCCGCGCGAGTCTGGCGCGAGCACGGGGGCGCCAAGTGCGTCGGCCACGACCTGGAGCCGCGTCGTCATCAGCTGCCCGGCCTGTGTGGCGCCGTGCAGGCCAACGATGAGCGGCGCGGCGACCTTCGCGTCATATGACGCCGGGACATAGACCAGCGCATCGCGCGCCGCGTCGCCGCCAATGCCCAGTTGGTGCAGGCCGGCATCAATGGACTTGCCCGGCGTCGCGGGGCGGGCGGACAGCCGCGTGGCCGGCGCCCGGAGCAGCGAGCGCGCCCACGGAAATCCGGCGAGCGCGGCGGACCCCGCGCCCAGGGCGACGAACCGGCGACGGCTGATCTGGCGTGACCCGTGTTCCATGCCGATCAGACGCGCGGCGGGCGCGCAGGGTTGCAACGACGTCGCGGCGGTCACAGTGGCAGCGTGCCGCGAATGGGTGCAGGTTCCACGAATCGCGGTCCACACGTGGAGGAGTCCGTGCGTATTCGTCACTGCATCCGGGTCGGCGCCATTTCGGCCGTGGTCGCATTCACGCTCCAGGCGCAGCAACCGGTCACCCTGGCCGGGCCGCCGCTCGGGCTGCCTCCGGCGTCGTTCAAGCACCAGCCGACGATCGAGCAGTTCCTCAAGCCGGGGTATCCGGAGGAACTCGAATCGGCCCAGAGGGCGGATCGCATTGCGTGGCTCGCGTTCGAGGCGGGCAAGCGCGACGTGTACACGGCGGCGGCGCCCGACTTCAAGCCCGTTCGCCTCACGAATTTTCCGCGCGACGAAGGCGACGTGTTGTCGAACACGCAGATCTCCGCCGATGGCTCGATCATCGTGTTCGTGCACGGGGGCGCGCCAAACCGCGAGGGGTGGGTGGCGAATCCCACGGCGGATCCCAGCGGATCGGATCGCGAGATCTGGGCGGTGCGTTCGACCGGAGGCGCACCCGCGTGGAAGGTGGCCGATGGCGGCAACCCGGAGCTCTCGCCCGATGGCAAGTGGGTCCTCTTCACGAAGGACGGGCAGATCTATCGTGCGGCGGTGAGCCTCGCGGCGCAGACGAACGACATGAACAAGGGCAAGGAGCCCTTCATCAGGGAATGGGGCACACAGGGTGCGCCGCGGTGGTCGCCCGACGGCTCGAAGATCGCGTGGGTGTCGCAACGCGTGGATCACTCGCTGATCATGGTCTACGACGTGAAGGCGCGCCGCGTGACCTATCTCTCGCCGAGCGTGGACTTCGACACCAGTCCGACGTGGTCCGAAGACGGCAGCCGGATCGCGTTCATTCGCCGGCCGGGGCTCCCGTTCGGCCAGCAGGCGCAGCAGGGCACCGGTTCGCTCGGCAATCCCAATGGCCCCGCGTTCGGCCGGGGCGGCGGCGGCCGCGGGGGCCGCGGCGGCGGGGGTCGGGCCGGCGGTGGCGAGGTGGTGGGCCGAGGCGCGATCGCGGCCGACGACCGGCCAGGGCTTTACACCGCAAAGTTCGCCGACGGTTCGAACCTGTCGTTCTGGGTCGCTGATCCCGTGACCGGGCAGGCGCAGGAGTTCTGGCACAACCTGCCGGCCGAGACGGTGTTCAACGGGATCGGGTCGATCGAGTGGGCCGGCACGTCGGTGCTGTTCCAGCTCGAGCCCGAGGAGTGGACGCGCTGGTACGCGGTGCCGGTGGCGCCAGGCGCGAGCGCGGGCTCCACCGGCAACGCGGCGCGGCCGATCGAGCTCACGCCGGGTGACGGCCAGGTGGAGCACACCGCAATCGCAAAGGACGGCAAGACACTGTTCTACACGACCAACTATCTCGACCGCGAGCGCCGGCATGTGTGGCGCGTGCCGACGTCGGGCGGCCAGGCCGAGCAGGTGACGACGGGTGACGGCATCGAGACGTATCCGGCCGCGCTCGCGAGCGGAAAGTCGGTGGCGACGCTGTCCTCCGATGCCGTGCGGCCGTTCGGTGTTGGGGTGTGGCCGTCCGGCGCGGGGCAGGCCAAGAGCGCGCAGAAGGTGATCTACCCGTCGCTGGCGAGGGACTTCCCGTACGCCGAGATGGTGACGCCGACGCTGGTGATCACGAAGGCCGCCGACGGGATGGAGATCCACAACCAGCTCTTCCTGCCGAAGGACCTCAAGCCGGGCGAAAAGCGGCCGGCGATCATCTTCGTGCACGGCGGTCCGGTGCGGCAGATGCTGCTCGGCGACCACTACATGTGGTTCTACCACACGGCGTACATGACGAACGAGTGGCTGGCGAGCCAGGGTTACATCGTCATGAGCGTGAACTACCGGAGCGGCATCGGCTACGGGAAGAGCTTCCGCAATGCCGCCGGACGTGGCGGGGCGGGGAACTCGGAGTACCAGGACGTGCTCGCGGGCGGGAAGTACCTGCAGTCACGCGGCGACGTGGATCCGAAGCGTGTCGGCATCTGGGGCCTCTCGTACGGCGGCGTGCTCACGTCGCAGGCGCTCGCGCGCAACTCGGACGTCTTCGTCGCCGGCGTGGACCTCGCGGGTGTGCACCTCTGGGGCAGCTCGCTCGACCCGAACGACGTGTCCTACCAGTCGTCCACGATCAGCGCGATCGATGGATGGAAGTCGCCGGTGCTGCTCATCCAGGGCGACGACGACCGCAACGTGGCGTTCCAGCATATGACGGGGCTCGTGCAGCTGCTGCGCGCCCACAACGTGCACTACGAACTGGTGGTGTACCCCGACGACACCCACGAGTCGCTGCTCGACAGCCGGTGGATGTACACGTACGCGAGGATGGAGGCGTTCCTCGACAAGTTCCTCAGGAACGCCGGCCGCGCGTCGACAAGCCAGCCCTGAATCCGGCGGAACGGCTCGGGGGCGCGGGGGCCCCGGGG
>CAZKYG010000021.1:0-9086 GCA_964556915.1 uncultured Gemmatimonas sp. | reverse complement strand
GGCGGCGCGCCAGCGCGCGTAGCAACCGACGAGGTCGTCCGCTATGCGGCGCACGAGCGGGAGCGCCGCTGTTGCTTCGGCGGGCGTCCACGTGCGCGTGCCCGGCCAGTCGCGTTGGGGAGTCATCCGGCGTTCCCGGGGCCGGCGCCGCGTTCGGCGTCGCGTTCGGCGTCGCGTTCCTCGAGGCGGCGACGGCGACGTTCATCGGCCGCCCGGTTCCGGCGGCGTTCGTCCTCGGTCTCGCAGATGAGCGCGGGCACGTCGCTCGGTCGGCCGTCGTCGTCGAGCGCCACGAACGTCGTGTAGCACGAGTTCGTGTGCCGACGCACGCCGGTGAGCAGGTTTTCGGCCTCGACGCGCACCCCGACCTCCATCGAGGTACGACCGACCCAGTTGACACTGGCCTTCATGATGATCAGCTCGCCCACCATGATCGGCTCGCGAAAGTCCACGCGGTCAACCGATGCCGTGACGCACGGCTTGCGGGCGTGACGCATCGCGCAAACGGCCGCCGTCTTGTCGAGCATCGCCATGATCGCGCCGCCGAACACGTGGCCGCGGGTGTTCTCGTCCTGCGGCATCATCAGGGCGGACGTCTCGTGGACGGACTCGCGGACCGGTCGCGCGGGGGCGGCGCTCATGCGATGCAAGATGCAGCGGCGCACGCGACGGGTCGAGGGCGGCGATCTGGCGGTCGCCATCGTAGTCGCCCGCCTCCGCGAAGGCGCGCACGAGCGCCGCGCGTGCGTCGCGCGCGAGACCCGGTTCGAGCCAGAGGACGCGCTCGACGGCCGATGCCACGCGCACCACCGACGTCTCGTCGGCGGCGCCGTGCCGGAGGGCGATCGTCCAGGTGCGCGACCCGCGCTCCACGCGGGCGCGGAGCGTGTCGATGCCGCGCACCCACGTGCCGCCTTCGCCGGCCGCGACCGACAGCTCCGCGGCGGCAAGGGGCCACCAGGCCGGCGCCGCCACCGCGCGCGGCGACAGCTCCACGGGATCGAGGTCCGGATCCCGTCCCGATGCCGGCACCGCGAACGTCACCATGGCGTTCGGGCCACGCGAGCCGATGGAAAAGCTCGACGCGTCGAACGCGAACTCGTCGATGGACCGGCGCGCACGACTCGCGCCCGACCGCCCGGCCGCCGCCAGCACGGTGTCCCGCATGTCGCGCCACTCGCGCCGCGCGCCAACCGTCATCGTGTCGGCCGCGTCCGCGCCGAAGAGGCTCGCGATCGTCTGCGGCGCGCCGGTCCGCGCGTCCAGCACGCCGCGCCGGTATTCGTGCACGTGCTCGGAAAGCGTCTCGTCGCGCGCGTCCACGTCGGTGTGGTGCTCGAACGACAGGTAGGGACCGTGCACGCCGAGGATCTCGAGGTCGGACGTCGCGCGTATGGCCGCGTTGTCGTTCTCGGGTTCGTCGGGCTGCAGCGGCTCCTCGTCGGGGTGCGCGGCGGCGTAGTCGGCCGCGAGCCGCGCGACCGTGGTGTCGCGCCGGAGCTCCACGGAATCGCCCCGGGCCAGGTCGCGCGCGAAGAGGCGATAGCCCACAAACACGGCGTTGTAGAACGAACGATCGTCGTCCGCGACGTAGAGTTCCTTGAACCGTCCCTCGATCCGCGCGACGAGCATCGGCACGCCGCGGGCGTGCACCACGCCGTGATCGGACGTCACCCAGAATGTCGAGTCGGCGGTCACCACGAGGCATTCGACTTCGGCGGGAGGCGCATGGTCGCACGCCGCCAGGGCGACGGCGCCCGCGCCGGCGACCAGGAACACCGCGTTTCGGGTGGCTGCGCGGAACCACCGATGACGGCGCGGGGCCTCGCGCCCGGGGCGCGGGGGACGCGCGCGGTCAGCGGGCAAGCGCCGCGACTCCCGCGACCAGCCGGTCCACCTCGGCCTCGGACGTGTAGCACGCGCAGCCGGCCCGCACGACTCCGTCGAGCGCATGACCGAGCTGGGCGACGATCGTACTGGCGTAGAAATCGCCGTGCGAGACAAACACCCCCTGCGCGGCGAGCGCGCGCGCCACGGCGGCCGCGTCGTGGCCCCGGACGGCGAACGCGAGCGTCGGGGTGCGCGGCCGGCCGGGCGGCGGCCCGAATCGCGTCACGCCCGGGATGGCGCCGATCCCGTCCCACATCCGCGTGAAGAGCGCCTGGCCGCGCGCGTGCAGGGCCGCGAACGCGGACACGATCCGCTGGCGGCGCTGCGCACCCGCCCCGATGGACGCGAGGAAGTCCACCGCGGCCGCGGCGCCCACGATGCCCTCGTGGTTCTGCGTGCCGGTCTCAAGCCGCTCGCCGTCCGTGTTCGGCGCCGGATCGAGACGTGGCACGTCGAGACCGTTCAGCAGGTCGCGCCGCACGTACAGCACACCCGTGTGCGGTCCGTAGAACTTGTACGGCGAGCAGGCCAGCAGGTCGCAGCCGATGGCGCGTACGTCCACGAGGTGGTGCGGCGCGAAGTGCACGGCGTCCACGAACGTCAGCGCGCCGACGGACCTCGCCAGCGCCGCGGCCCGCGCAACGTCGTTGACCGTGCCGACCGCGTTCGACGCCGCGCCAATGGCGATGAGCTTCGTGCGCGCCGACACGTGCGACTCCAGCGACGGCCAGTCCAGCTCGGCCGTCTCGAGGCGCACGCGCACGCGGCGGACGGTCACGCCCCGCTCCTGCGCGAGGCGGAGCCACGGCGCGACGTTGGCCTCGTGGTCGAGGTCGGTGACCACCACCTCGTCGCCCGGGCCCCACGGCGCGCCGAGGGCGCGCGACACGTGGTAGGTCAGGGTCGTCATGTTGTTGCCGAACGCGACTTCGGCGGGCGCGCACGCGAACAGGTCGGCCATCGCCTCGCGCGCCGCCGCCAGGCACGCGTCCGTCTCGGCGCTGGTCGGGTACTCCCAGTGCGTGTTGGCGTTGTGCCGGAAGAGGTAGTCGGACATCGCCGCCACCACTGCGTTCGGCACCTGCGTGCCGCCGGGCCCGTCGAAGTAGGCGACCGGATGGCCGCCGTGCACACGCTCGAGCGCCGGGAACTGCGCCCGGACCCGCGCCAGGGGAAAGTCCGTGGCGGTCAATCGATCACCTCGCCCGCCATGCGTTCGATGACCTTCACGGCCTCGACGTGGTCGGCATCCTCGCCGAGTTCCCGATGCGCCATGCTCATGAGCTCGGCGACCAGCTGCGTGAGGGGCGACGGCACCTTCTGCTCGCGCAGCGACCGGGCGGCGATCCCCACATCCTTGTCGAGCAGCGCGAGCTTGAACGTGCGGGGGAACGCTCGCGTGATGACGCGCTGCGGGAACAGGTTCTGCGACGTGTTGGACCGCCCGCTCGATGCATTGACGATGTCCAGGGCCACGGCGGGCTTCACGCCCATGCGCGCGAGCGCCACGAGGCCCTCTCCCAGCCCCCAGATGTGCAGCGCGAGCATGGCCTGGTTGATCGCCTTCACCGCGTGTCCCGCACCGACCGGCCCGCAGTGGACGATCTTCTCCCCGAACGCCTCGATCACCGGCATCGCACGTTCCAGCACGGCGGCATCACCACCCACCATCACCGTGAGCGTGCCGATCTCGGCGCCGGCGACGCCACCGGAGACGGGCGCGTCGAGGAACGCGACGCCCGCGCTCGCGATGCGCGTGGCGATGCGGCGCGACACGGCCGGATCGCCGGACGTGCAGTCGATGAGCACCGCTCCGCTCCGGAGCCCGGCCTCGATGCCGGTTGCGCCGTCCAGCAGGGCTTCGACATCCGCCGACGTGGAGAGGCACATGATCACGAAATCGGCGCCGTCGACGGCCGCACGCGGCGTCTCGGCAAGGACGGCGCCGTGCCGGGCGACGAACTCGGCGGCTTTCGTCGCCGTGCGGTTCCAGACGCGGAGCGTGAACTCGGGGACCGCGAGGTGACGCGCCATGGGCGCGCCGATGGCACCGAGGCCCAGGAAGGCGACAACTGGCATGGCAGGCGGGGCGGAGGCGGACGGTTCGCGGCGCGCGTAGGATGCGCGCGCCGCGGCGGGCTGCGCTTCACCTGCAAGATAGGAGAACGGGCAGGCGGTAAGGGAGGAGGCCGGCCCCCCACCAGCACCGGCGCTCAACCCGACTTACCGACTGCCCGTTCAATCCTTCGTTCTGTTTCTTAGAACCCCGATCCATCGAAAAGGTTGCACGACGGACGGCGATCTTTTGTTCGCGAACTCTGCTCATGTTACGCCGCAAAGGCGACGAAAGTTTCGCCACGGTCGCGTAACGCGCGTTGGTTCCGGACCGGCGTGCGCGCGACTCCGTAATTCCACGGATGGCATGCATCGGCGCCCGTGCGCGGCGGTCAGGGTTGTTTCGTCCGCCGCGGCCCGGTTACCTTCGGCTCAACTATAAGACGAGCCGCTGATTTTCGAGTGATTGCGCGGGCGCGCAGGCGCCCCCGGGGACGGGACCCATGACGCCGAACAAGCCGCCGAAGGAAGAACGATCGCTCGCGGCGTTGCTGGCGCCGGACATCCTCGACCTGCTCGAGAGCGAACTGGGCGCCGTCGCGGCCGAGACCGAGGACCTGCACCCCGCCGACCTCGCCGACGTGGCCGAGGCGCTGCCGCGGAGCCAGGTGCCCCTGTTCCTCTCGGCGCTCCCCGCGCCGCGCGCGGCGTCGGTGCTCGAGTACCTCGACGAGGACCTGCGCACCGGATTGCTCGAGGAGATGAGTCCCGAGCAGGCGGCGACCCTCGTCGCCGCGATGACGCCGGACGACCGCGCCGACACTCTCGAGGAAATCGACGAGGAGCACGCCGGAGACATCGTCGAGGCGCTGCCGGCGGAAACACGGCGCGCCACCGAGCAGCTGCTCCTGTACCCGCCGGACAGCGCCGGCGGGCTCATGACGACGGAAGTGGTGTCGGTGCCGTCCACCTACACCGTCGAGGAAACGCTGCGGCGCGTGCGCGAGATCGCGCGCGCCGGGCGCCGCGAAGCGATGAACGTGGTGTACACGATCGACGCCGACGGCACGCTCGCCGGCGTGCTCTCCCTGCGCGAGCTCCTCGCGGCGCCCGAGGGCGCCCGGATGGCGGACGTGGCATGGCCGGAAGCCCGCAAGGTGCTGGTCACGGCCGATCGCGAGGAGGTCGCACGCCTCATCGCCGAGTACGACCTCGTCGCCATTCCGGTGGTGGACGAGCGGAACCGCGTCCTCGGCGTGGTGACGTTCGACGACGTCATCGATGCGATCCAGGAGGAACAGACCGAGGACGTCCAGAAGCTCGGTGGTGTCGAGGCGTTCGACGAGCCGTACATGCAGATGTCGATCCCCGGCATGCTGCGCAAGCGCGCCGGCTGGCTGTCGGTCCTGATGGTGAGCGAAATGTTCACGACGCAGGCCCTGCAGTACTTCGATGTCGAACTGCAGAAGCTCCCGGTGCTCACGCTCTTCATCCCGCTCGTCATGAGCTCGGGCGGCAACTCCGGATCGCAGGCCACGTCGCTGATCACGCGGGCGATGGCGCTGAAGGAAGTCACGATCAAGGACTGGTGGCGTGTCGCCGCGCGGGAACTGCCCACCGGGCTGCTCCTCGGCGGGTTGCTCGGGGCCATCGGATTCGTCCGCGTGCTGCTGTGGCAGTTCATGCACGACCACCACTGGCGGCTCGGCGGCCTCGCGCTCGGCTACGACTACACGGCGTCCGCCGATGTCTCGCATCCCGGACCGGCGGCGGTCCTCGTCGCGGCCAACACGTTCTTCGCGCTCGTGGGCATCGTGATGTTCGGCTCGATGGCCGGTTCCATGCTGCCGTTCGTGCTCCGCAAGCTCGGCTTCGACCCGGCCAGCGCGTCGGCGCCGTTCGTCGCGACGCTGGTGGACGTATCCGGGCTCATCATCTACTTCACCGTGGCAATCGTCGTGCTCGGGAAGTTCATGGGATGAGCGCCGCGCCCGGCGGGACCGGGCCGGGAGCCGCGGGCGGCGGCGCGCCGGCGTCGGTACACGCCCTCGGCACGACGTTCACGCTCCTCGCCGCCCTCGGCTTCGCGGCGGTCAGTACGTTCACGAGCGTGGCCGTCGCGCACGGCGCGTCGCTGCCCACCGTGCTCGCGTGGCGGTACGTCCTCGCCTCGGTGGTGCTCACCGTGTTCGTGGGTGCGCGCGGCTACCCGCGCCTGCCACCGCGCGAGCTGCTGCAGTTCGTCACGATCGGTGGCGGCGGGCAGGCACTCTTCGTCGGCCTCGCGCTCTCGAGCATCCGCCACATCACCGTGGCCACGCTCGCCTTCCTGTTCTACACGTATCCGGCGTGGGTGACCGTCGTGCAGGCCGCGCGCGGCGCCGAGCCGCTCTCGCGGCGCCGGGCGGTGGCACTCGCACTGAGCTTCGCCGGCACCGTGCTCGTGGCCGGCGTGCCCACGGCGCCCGGCGACGACCCGGGGTACTGGACCGGAGTCGTGATGGCGCTCGCCGCCGCGATGATCTACGGCGTGTACATCCCGACGATGCTCCACCTCCAGAAGCGACATCCGGTGGCGGTGACGAGCGCGCTCGCCAAGATCGGCACGGCGGCCTGTTTCCTCGTGTGGGCCGTGGGCGACCGATCGTTCGACTACGCGCTCACGGCGCCGGCCTGGACCGCGATCGTCGCGCTCGCGGTGGTCAGCACGGTGCTCCCGTCGGTGCTCTTCCTCATGGGGCTGATGCGGCTCGGCCCCGTGCGCACGGCAATCGCCAGCACCGTGGAGCCGTTCCTGACGGCGGTTATCGGGGCCGTCGTGCTGGCGCAGCCCCTCAGCCCGCGGGCGTTTGCAGGCGGTGCGATGATCGTTGCCGCGGTGGTCGTCCTGCAATTCCGCCGCGAACGCGTGGCGTGACGGGCCGCCCGGCGGCCACGACCGCGCGTTACAGCTGTTCCACCCAGGCGTGCGCACCGCCGAGCACGCGCTGCGCCACGCGGTACATCGCGGCATCCTCCGGACCGTAGAGCGACCCGAAGAGCGACGCGACGCGCCGCCGCGACAGCCGGCAGAACGCATCGGCCAGCTCGACGGCCCCGGTCTCGCCCTGCCCGGCGAGCATCGTCGCCCGCGTGCATGCGGCCGTCATCGCGTACAGCTCCGCGCCGATGTCCACGGCGCGGAACAGCACCATCTGGCGCTTTTCGAGACCCGGGCCGAACCGCACCATCGCGTGGAACAGGGCGCGCCCGAGGCGTTTCGCCGCGCGCGCCACGTACCGCAGGTGCGTCGCGAGGCGGCCGAACTCGCCGTACCGCCGCACGACCGGCAACCAGAGGCGCGGGTACCAGCCGGCATAGAACGGGGCCGCCTTCATCGCGGCCGCGACGCGCCCGCCCAGCGTCGCCTTCGGCGCGACGATGGGAAACGCGAGCGAAAAGTGGCGGTCCACGGCCTCGCGCGCGATGAACAGCCGCATGATCTCGCTCGACCCCTCGAAGATCAGGTTGATGCGTGCGTCGCGCATCATGCGTTCGATCGGGATCGGCGCCTCGCCGCGGGCGCGGAGCGAGTCGGCGGTCTCGTAGCCGCGCCCGCCGCGGATCTGCAGGGCGTCGTCGATCAGCCGCCACCCCGTCTCGGTGTTCCACATCTTGGCGATCGCCGCCTCGAGGCGGATGTCGGCCTTCTGCTCGTGCAGCGCCGTCGTCAGCATGGCCACCGACTCGAGCGCAAAGGTGTCCGCCGCCATGCGCGCGACCTTCTGCGCGATGGCATCGTGGCGGCCGACCGGCTGGCCCCATTGCACCCGCTCGAGCGCCCACTCCCGCACCCAGCGCAGCACGACCTTCGACGCCCCCGCGACGCCGGCGGGAATCGTGAGGCGTCCGGTGTTGAGCGTCATCAGGGCGAGCTTCAATCCCTTGCCCTCGTCCCACAGCATGTTTTCCGCGGGCACGCGCACGTTGGTGAACCGGATCCACCCGTTCTCGAGCGCGTGGAGGCCCATGAAGCGGCAGTGGTGCAGGATCTCGATCCCCGGGGTGTCGGCATCGACGATGAACGCGGTGATCTGGCGGCGCGGCGTGCCGTTCACCACGCGATCCGGTGTGCGTGCCATCACCACCATCAGTTCGCAGCGCGTGCCGTTCGTGCACCAGAGCTTCTCGCCGTTGATCACCCAGCTCTTCCCGTCCGCCGAAGGCGTCGCCGTGGTGAGCATGTTGGCGGGATCGCTGCCGACGCCGGGCTCGGTGAGCGCGAACGCGGTGATCGCGCCCCGGGCAATGCGCGGGAAGTACTTCCGTTTCTGGGCCTCCGTGCCGACCAGCGTGAGCGGCTGCGGCACGCCGATGCTCTGCGACGCCGAGAGCAGCGCGGTCAGCGACCCGCACTTGGCCGAGACCATCGCGAGCGCCTCGACGTACGTGCGGATCGAGAGGCCGAGCCCGCCGTACTCGCGCGGAATCTTGATGCCGAACGCGCCCATCTCGCGGAGCGCCTGCACGTCGGCGTCGCTGATGCGACCCACGCGGTCCACGGCATCGGCGTCGTAGGTCTCGAGAAAGGCGCGGAGCCGGTCGAGGAACGGCCGGGCGCGCTCGCGCTCATCCGCGTCGGGTTCGGGATGCGGATGCACGCGGTCGATGTCGAAGCGGCCCATGAACAGCCCGGCGACGAAGCTTGGCCGGTCCCACTCCGTTTCGCGCGCCGCCTCGGCGACGTCGCGGGATTCGTCCACGCTGGCCGCCCGGGCGGGCGCGGCCGCGGCATCGGGGGCGGAGGTGCGGTCGGTGGCGGTCATGTGCGGCGTCCGGCGGTGCGGGAGACCTGCTCCGTACTATACCCCGGCCGCGCGTGTCCGGCGCGCGAGGCCGATGCCGCCGGCGAGGGCGATCGCGGCGAATGCGAACCACTGGTACGCGTAGCCAAGGTGCGGGCCATCGTCGAGCACGGGCAGCTCGGCGCGCACGGGAACCGAGTCCGCATGCAGTGTGCTGTCGGACGTCTGCAGCACCACGTATGGTGCGACCGGGGCGCCGACGAGCCGTTCGGCCGCCGCGCGGTCGAGGCGGCGCAGGGTGTGGCCGGCCGCATCGCCACACACCGGCGGCAGCGCCTGCCCCGGCTGGGCGCCGCC
>CAZKYG010000020.1:0-3151 GCA_964556915.1 uncultured Gemmatimonas sp. | reverse complement strand
GGGGTCGCTCGCGGCGGTCGCGCCCGACGAGCCCGCCATCGTATCCGCCGCCGCGCTGCTGCACGACGTGGGACACTATCCGTTCTCCCACGCCCTCGAGGAGATCGGCGCCCCGCACCACGAGTCACTCGCCGAGGCGCTGGTCACCGAGGGCCCCGTGGCCGCCATCCTGCGTGCGGACATCGGCGCCGACGCGCCACGCCGCGTGTTCGACCTCATCGCCGGCACGAGCGCGTCGCCCCTGCAGGGGCTGATCTCCGGGTCGTTCGACCTCGACAAGATCGACTACCTGCAGCGCGATGCACGGATGTGCGGCGTCCCGTATGGCGAGCTCGACGAGGACCGGCTGATCCAGGCGATGCTCGTCCTCCGCGATCCCGCAACCGGTGCGTCGTCGGTCGGGATTCGCGAGAAGGGCCTGTCCGCCGTGGAGACGCTGCTGTTCGCCAAGTACCAGATGTACCGGAACGTCTACTGGCACCACGCGTGCCGGAGCGCCACGGCCATGTACAAGCGGATCGTCGAACGGGCCGTCGCGCGCGGCGCGATCGGCATGCACCGGCTCGGCGGCCACACGGATGAGGGCCTCCTCCACGCCGTCGAGGCCGGCGGCGCCGACCCGATGCTCGCGGCGCTCCGTGAGCGTCGGCTGTTCAAGCGCGCGTACGAGGCGCCGGCCGCGGCGCTCGGCGGCATGGACCTCGAATGGATCGCGGACGACCGCACGCGCACCGCCGAGGCCGAAGCGCGAATTGCCAGGCACCTCGGCATGCGCGCCGACGAGGTGCTCGTGGACTTCCCCGCCAAGACACAGATGCTCGGGCTGGACATCCTCGTGGCGCAGCGCGACCGCGGCGTGCGGCGCCTCACCTCCGCCGGACTCGCCGGTGCGATCGACCTCCCGCGCCTCGCCGGAGAGCTGTACGCCAGCGCGCGGTGCCTGCGCGTGTTCACGGCAACCCGCACGGCACTCGACGCCGCGACGCTGCTCCCCCTGCTCGACCCCGCGGCGTGAACGCCGGCGCGCGCGATGCCGCGCGCGAAGGCGATCGCGCTACGGCTTGGGCGGCGGCGGCTTCAGGTACCGGTCCACCCACGCCAGGAAGCGGCGGCGGTAGTCCGCGCGGAAGCTCGGGACCGTCAGGCTGTGGAACTGGTTGGGATAGATGACGAGCTGCGTCGGCACGCCGTTGAGCCGCAGCGCCTGGTACATCTGCTCGCCACCCACGATCGGCACGTTGAAGTCCGACGAGCCACCGAGGAACAGCGTCGGCGTCACGATCTTCGGCGAATCGAAGTAGGGATACGACAGCTTCTTCCACAGGTCCGGGTTCTTCCACGGCGCGCCGAGTTCGAGCTCGTATTGCTCGGCGTACTCGTCAACGCCGAACATCGAGAGCTGCAATCCGCTCCCCGCGCCACTCACAGCCGCCTTGAACCGCGTCGTCGTCGCAATGGTGTAGTCGGTGAGGATGCCCCCGTAGCTCCACCCGCCGATCGCCAGCCGGTCGGGATCGGCGATCCCCTCCTTCACCGCCTCGTCCACGGCGCCGAGGATGTCCAGCACTTCCTTGTGGCCCCAGTCCGCGAAGATCGCGCGCTGGTAGGCGAGCCCGCGCCCTTCGCTGCCGCGATAGTTGACCGACACCACGGCGTAGCCGTGCGCGGCGAAGAACTGGTGTTCGAACGTGAAGCCGTAGTCGTTCTGGCCTTTCGGTCCGCCGTGGATGAAGAAGATCGTCGGCAGCCGCGTACCTGGCGCCACCCCCGCGGGCCGCACCACGATGCTGTGCACTTCGGTGCCGTCCGCGCTGCGCGAGGTGAGCCCTTCGACGGGCGCCGTGACCAGCTCCGTCATCAGCGCATCGTTCTGGTGCGAGAGCTGCCGCACCGTGTCGCCCGCCAGGGCCCAGATCTCGGCCGGACGATCGGGCGTCGCGAGGAGCATGGCGACCCGCGCCGGTGCCGACGTCGCCGTCGAGAAGTCATACACGAGGCGGCGCCCGTCCACGAGGCGGTCGGCGTGGCCGTCGGCGACGCGAATCCGCACGAGCGCCGCCTGGCGGTCGTCGGGGATCATCGCGTAGACGGACTGGCCGTCCGGCGCGAACTCGGGGTTGTACACGGCGCGGTCGAGCGCCGCGCTCACGACGCGCGCCGGCGCGCTGGCGTCGCTCCGCACCACGGCGAGTTTTTCCTGCTGATAGGCGTAGTACTTCGGATCGTCGGTGCGCAGGAAGGCCACCCACTGTCCGTCCGGGCTCCACGACGGCGGGCCCGTGTCCGGTCCGCGGGTCGTCGTCAGCTGGACGGGGCGCGCGCCGGGCTTCGCGTCCACGACGTGGATGTCCGACTCCTCGCCGGTGCCCGGTTCCGGCGGCACGTGCCGCACGAACGCGATCCGCGTACCGTCGGGCGACCAGCGCGGGTCGCCGTCGTCCACGGCACCCGTGGTGAGCGTGTCCACGCGGCGCGTGTCCACGTCGAACAGCAGCAGGTGGTCGTGGGTCGTCTCGAGGTAGCCGTCGATGTCTTCCTTGAAGTGGTACCGGTCGATGACGATCGGCCACGCCTTGCTCGTATCGCGCTTCGCCGCGACCGTATCGAGGTTGATCCCGGCGACGAGCACGAGGCGCTTGCCATCCGGTGCCCACGCCAGGTCCGAGACGCCGTCGCGGATCATGGTCACGCGCTGCGCTTCGCCGCCGCGGCGGTCGAGGAGCCAGACCTGTGCGCCCTTGCCCTCGTCGCGTCCCGACAGGAACGCCAGCCACCGGCCGTCGGGGCTCCAGCGCGGCGTCGTCTCGCTTTCGCCCGTGTACGTGACGCGCACGGTCTGCGCGCCATCCCAGCTGGTCATCCAGATGTCCGAGTTGGCCTTGTCGCGGGCCGTATCCACGACCGACACGGTGTAGGCGACCCAGGCGCCGTCCGGCGACAGCTGCGGGTCGCCCACGGTGCGCAGCCGCGAGAGGTCGTCGAGCCGGATCGGGCGCCGGACGGCCGCGGCCGGCGCGGGAACGCCGGACTGAGCCGTGGCGACGGCGGGAACGGCGGCCTGGCCGCCGCCCAGCAGGACCAGGGCGGCCGGCAGGACCCGGGCGGCCGGGCCGGCGGCGCGGAACGCGGGGCGCGGGCGTGGGATGGGCAT
>CAZKYG010000019.1:0-28657 GCA_964556915.1 uncultured Gemmatimonas sp. | reverse complement strand
TGTCCGCCCTCGACGAACCGGCGCGGCGCGAGGTGCTCGCGTGCGTCACGGATGTGGCGCGGTCGTTTGGCGTGCCCATCCTCTACGTGAGCCACTCGCTCGCGGAAGTGTCGCGAATTGCCGACCGGCTGGTGTGGCTGGTCGGGGGAAGCGTGCGCCATGCCGGCGCGGTGGGCGAGGTCGTCGCCCGCATGGACTTCGGCCGGTGGCGCGACGACGACGCCGGCGTCGTCATCGACGCCGCCATTCGCGCGCACGACGACGCCTGGGGCACGACGCAGCTCGATTCCGCGTGGGGACCGTTCGTCGTGCGGCGCCAGAACGGCGCGCCCGGCACGCGCGTCCGCGTGCAGGTGCTCGCGAGCGACGTGAGCCTCGGCGCGGCGCCACAGGTGGACAGCAGCATCATGAACGAGTTCGCCGCGACCGTCGTCGAATGTGCCGAGGGTGGGCCCGGCGAGGTGCTCGTCCGGCTTGCGCCGCGCCACGGCGGCGATGCGGTCCTCCTGGCGCGCGTCATGCGGCAGTCCGCGGACCGGCTCGGCGTGCGCGCCGGCGCGGCCGTGTACGCGCGCGTGAAGGCGGCGGCCGTCCTCGGCTGACCGCGGGCGCGCGTCAGTCGCGCGTCAGGCGCGCGGGCGGTCGGGGCGCGCGGCGAACGGCGTCATCAGGTCCCACAGCGTCAGGTGACGCTCGCGCCGGCTCTCGGCGTCGAGATTCGCGACGCGTGCCTTGAGCAGGTCCGCAAGCGCGATCACGCCGCATGAGGTCGTCGCGTCGCCCGGCGGCACCACCACCAGCGATGTCACCCCCGACTCGGCCATCCGGTACACCGCCGCCCGCAGCGGCGCGTCGAGCCGGATTGTCGCCGCGTCCGCGGCCACGGCGCCCGGTGGCGCCGGGTCGATCACGTCGCGCACCAGCAGGATCTCCAGCGGGTCCACCGCATACTCGGCGCTCAGGTGCAGGCCGCGCCGGGCGATCTTCTCGGTGAGGATCGACCGCCGGAGCACCAGGACCGTCACCAGGTAGGCGACGACGACCGCGAGGAACATCGGCACCGCGGCGTCGAGGTCGTGCGTCAGTTCCAGGCCGAACACCACCGCCGTGAACGGCGCGCGCATCGTGCCGCCGAGCACCGCCACCATGCTGACGAGCGGCCAGAACCCCGGCGACGGCGACGGCAGCACGAGCGACTCGACGCCGCCGAGTGCAGCGCCGGTCATCAGCAGCGGCGCCAGCACGCCGCCCGACGTGCCCGACCCGAGCGACACCGCCCAGATCACCGACTTCACCACCAGGACGCCGGCGATCACGGCCAGCGGGAGGTCGCCGCGCAGCAGCGCGCCGATCGTCTCGTAGCCCACGCCCAGCGCGCGCGGAAAGAACCATCCGCCGATGCCGACCACGAGGCCGCCGATCGCGGGCCACCACATCCAGTGGATCGGCAGTCGCGAGAACGCATCCTCGGCCGCGTACACCATGGACGTGAGCAGGCTGGAGAGCGTCCCGGCGGCCAGGCCCACCAGCGCGCAGACCACGAAGAATCCCGGCGTCGCCACGGGCGCGTGGTTGGCGACCGGGAAGATCGGGCCCGCGCCCAGGAGGTACTGGCGGGCGAAGTACGCGACCACGCTTGCCACGGCCACCGGCACGAAGCTCCGCGGCTTCCACTCGAACAGGAGGAGCTCCACGCCGAGCAGCGCCGCCGCGAGCGGCGAGGCGAAGGTGGCCGACATGCCTGCCGCGGCGCCCGCGACGAGGAGCGTCTTGCGCTCGGTGTCCGTGAGGTGGAAGAGCTGCGCGACGAGCGACCCGCACGATCCCGCCGTGACGATGATCGGGCCCTCCGCGCCGAACGGACCGCCTGACCCGATCGAGATGGCCGCGGACAGCGGCTTCAGCACCACGACGCGCGGCTCGGCGCGGCTGCCGCGGATGAGGATGGCCTCGATCGCCTCCGGGATGCCGTGCCCGCGGATCCGTTCCGACCCGTAGCGGGCCATGAGTCCCACGATCACCGCGCCGACGACCGGGACCAGGATCACCCACGGGCCGAGGTGGTGCTCGGTCGGGAGGGCGGGCGCGAGGCTGACGCGCTGCAAGAAGAACAGGTTGGTGAAGAACGCGATGAGCCGGAGCAGCACGACGGCGAGCCCCGCGCCCGCCAGGCCGATGACGGCGGCGAGCGCCGTGATCACGAGGACGCGCGGCGTGGCGGTGAAATCGCCCAGGCGTGCGCCGTCACTGAGGGCGGAACGGCGCGTGGTCATGCGGCCCGCCGTCCGCCGCGCACCACGGCGCTGAGCGCGGCAATGAGCCGCGGCGCGCGCGCGCGCAGCTCCTGCTGGTGGAACACGGACAGCCGGTGGAGGATGCGCTCTCCCCGTGCCGTGAGGCCCACGAGGACGCGGCGGTGGTCCCGCGGGTCGCGGCTGCGCCGCGCCAGGCCGTTGGCCTCGAGGCGATCCACGAGACCCACCACGCTGTGGTGCCGCAGCTGCAGGCGGTCGGCCAGGGCGGCGATGGTCGTGGGGTCGCCCGGCGCGCCGCCCTTCAGGGCGAGCAGGAGCTGGTGCTGTTGCGGTTCGAGCGCCTCGGCGCGTGCGGCGAGCTCACTGGCGTGGAGGAACCGGCGGATTTCGTAGCGGAAGTCGGCGAGGGCCCGGTAGTCCACACGGGTCGTCGCGGGCGGCTGCGGGCGGGATGACATATCGTATTGCGATATATAGCGCCCGTCGTGCAGCCGCGCACCGGAACGCGAAGGGCCCGTCTATCGTCTCGCCGTTACAGCCGGATCAGCTTGTCGACGGTGACGCCCTCGGCCTCGGCCTGGAAGTTCATCACCACGCGGTGCTTGAGCACCACCTTCACCACCGCGCGGATGTCGTCGAGGTCCGGTACGCTGCGCCCGTCCATCGCGGCCCGCGCCTTGGCGCCGAGCACCAGGTTCTGGCCCGCGCGCGGGCCGGCGCCGTAGCTCACGTACTTCCGGATCTCCGGGCTCGCGCCCGGCTCGCCGGGCCGCGTGGAGCGCGCCAGCTGCACGGCGTACTCCACCACGCTCGGCGGCGCCGGCATCCGGCGCACGAGGCGCTGCATCTCCGAAATCTCCTCGCCCGTCAGCACCGGCTTGATCACCGCCTGGTAGGCGCTCGTCGTCTGCGAGACGATCTGCTCCTCCTCCGCCTTGCTCGGGTAGCCGACGGTCAGCTCGAACATGAAACGGTCGAGCTGTGCCTCGGGGAGATGGTAGGTGCCTTCGTGCTCGATCGGGTTCTGCGTGGCCAGCACGAAGAACGGCTCGGGGAGCTGGTACGTCTTCCCGCTCGCCGTGACCTTGTGTTCCTGCATCGCCTCGAGGAGCGCCGCCTGCGTCTTCGGCGGGGCGCGGTTGATCTCGTCGGCGAGGATGATGTTCGCGAACACCGGGCCCTTCGTGAACCGGAAACTCTTCTTGCCGGTCCCGTCGTCCTCGAGCAGTTCCGTGCCCGTGATGTCCGACGGCATCAGGTCCGGCGTGAACTGCACGCGCGAGTACGAGAGATCCAGCGCCTGCGACAGCGTCTGGATCATCAGCGTCTTCGCGAGACCCGGCACACCGATCAGGAGGACGTGCCCGCCCGCCAGGATCGCGGCGACGAGGTTCTCCACGATGTCATGCTGGCCGACGATGCGCTGGGCGATCTGGACCGCGAGGTCCTTGCGCGCCTGCGCGAGCTTGTCGAGGAGCTCGAGGTCGCGGGCATCCGCGGTGTGTTCGGCGCGCGTGGAGGTGGTGGCCACGGGAAGTGGAGGCGAAAGGGGGACGAGCGAAGGACGGAAGATGGGCAGCGTGTCACGGACGACGGAAGAGGCACGGGCACCGGGCCCGGCCTCCGCGCTCGCGCCGCGCTCCCCGGGGCGTGCGGCGCCGCAGGGCGGCGCCACTGCTGACTACGCCCCGGCCATCCGGTTCGTTCGGCGGCGCCGGTCCGCTTCGCGCCGGGTCACGGGACCACGAACGCGGTGCGCTGCTCGATCGGGAAGTTGTTGCTGGCGAGCATCGCCACGGCGACGTACCGGCCACGCGGCGGGTTCTGCCAGTGGCCGTCGAAGTCGAGCGTATCCGCGCTGCGCAGGACCTTGTTCTGCAGCAGTTGCGTGAACATCCGCCCGTCGCTCCAGCGCCAGACCTGGCGGCCGAGCGAGTCGAGCACAACCACGTCGTGCGTCTTGCCGCTCGGGAAGTTCATCTCGACCTTGCCGCCGCCCGCGTTGGTCACGCTGAACGCGAAGCGCACGTCGTGCACGTTCCCGACGTCGACGTTGAGCGCGGACTCGATGCGTGGCGGCTGGCGGCGCGCGGTGACGGCCTTCGCCGAATCGTTCGCATCGCCGCCACGCGCGCGGGGCGCGCACGCGAATGCGAGCACTCCGAGTGACGCGAGACCGAGGACGACTGGCGCCTTCACGATTCGATCGGTCGCATGGCGGTGGGGAACCGAACTGCGCGTGGTCAGGAGGTTCGAATCCGGCACATCACAAATCGAGACGAGCCGATTTCGCCCGTAAAACTTATTGTCCAAGGGACGATCCGTCAAACGGATCGTCACGGCTAAGTCACGGCCGACGCGCGAGTTGCGGTGGCATCGCGGCGGCACGCCGAATGCGTCGTCCAGGGGCGACACGAATTGTGGGAATCGCGGCGCCATCGCGACCTGCCGACGCCAGCAATTCGACCGCCGCCGGGGCACGTCGGCCAACCGGAATTTCGCTTGCGAAATTTTTCACAAGCTCCTAGTTTCCCTCTCGATTCGAACACTTTCCGCCACCGGGAGTCGCGTGGCTGAAGATCGCTGGCAACCCGACCCCGCAGACGTCGAACGGCGAAAGCAGGAGCTGCTCGCATCGGCGCGGGGCGAGGACGAGTCGGAGGGGCCGAACCCATTGGTGGGACTCGGCTTGCAGTTCGTGGTGACGGTGCTGGTCTGCCTCTTCCTGGGGCAGTGGCTGGACCGGAAGCTCGGCACATCGCCGTGGTTGCTGCTGGCCGGAATGTTGCTCGGTGCGGGCCTGGGTCTGTGGTCCATGCTCCGGGTCATGCGACAGGAAGAGGCGGACGCCGATCGTCGGCGCGATACGGAAGCGCCGCACGGCGGCGGGGATGGGCGGTGAAGGGGACTCAGGGATGGATCGGATTCGCCTCGGTCCTTGTGCTGACGAGCGGCGCCGTGGCGGCGCTCGCCACGTTCCTCTCCCGGGATCCGCTGCTGGTGCGGGCGCTCGGCGTGAGTGCAGGGCTCGCGGCGGTGGTGCAGTACGCGGGGTTCGCCGCGACGAAGTACCTGATGCACCGAAAACTGAACCTGTTCGCGGCATGGGGCGGGGCAATGGCCGTCCGGTTCGTCTCGCTGGCGGTTTACGCCCTCGTCGTCCTCAAGCGGCCGGACCTGATGCTTCCTCCGGCGCCCTCGCTCGTGACGTTTGCCGCGCTGCTGCTCGTGACGTCCATCGTGGAACCGCTTTTCCTGAACGCATGAAGATCCGACATCTGCTCGTTTCCGCACTGACCTTCGTCGCGCTCTGGGGCGCGCCCCGGGCGCTGCGTGCACAAGGCATGACGGACACGTCCGCCCGACCGGCGCAACCGAAGCCGGAGGGCGGCGAGGGTGCCGTCGCCCCCGGGGCGGGCGTCACGCCCGAAGGGGCGCAGGCGACGCCGGGCGGCGAGGCGAAGGCCAGGGACTTCGTGATGCCGCACGTGCTCAACTCGCATGAGTGGGCGGTGCCGTCGCTCGGTCACGGACTCGAGAAGGAAGTCGCCCTGCCGCGCTGGGCGCCGCTGCACCTCGGCCCGGTCACGCTCGACATCTCGCCAACGAAGCACGTGGTGATGCTCTGGATCTCGGCGACGCTGTGCGTGCTGGTCCTCGTGGCCGCGGGCCGCGGCGCCTCGAAGGCCCGCGCCGAGGGGCGCCCGGCCACGGGGCTCGCGGGCGCCATCGAGGCGATGATCCTGTACCTCCGCAACGACGTGATCCTGCCGAACGTCGGGCACCACGGCGAGGGATACGTGCCGTTCTGCCTCACGGCGTTCTTCATGATCCTCTTCGCCAACCTGCTCGGCCTGGTGCCGTACATGGCCACCGCCACGGGCAACATCGCCGTGACGGCGACGCTCGCGATCCTGTCGTTCATCATGATCGAGGTGGCGGGGATGCGGGCGCTCGGCAAGGGCTACCTCAACACCATCGTCTACTGGCCGCACGACCTGCCGCTTGGCGTGAAGGCGCCGATCACGCTCATCATGACGCCGGTCGAGATCCTCTCCAAGCTCACGAAGCCGTTCGCACTGGCGATGCGTCTCTTCGCGAACATGACGGCCGGTCACGTGGCGGTGCTGTCGCTGATCGGCATGATCTTCACGTTCGCGGCGCTCATCAGCTCCGGGGTCGGCGTCGCCGGAACGACGGTGGCATCGGTGGGACTCGCAACGGCGATCATGTGCCTGGAAGTGTTCGTGGCGTTCCTGCAGGCGTTCATCTTCATGCTGCTCACGGCCGTGTTCATCGGGCAGATCAGGGAGAGTCATCACTAGGCGGATGGCAGACGGCTGAAACACGAAGGCAGGTCACGAGGGATGAGGGCGCTCCGCTCATCCCTCGCCGTAGCCGGGTGAATGCCCGGCGAAGCCCGCTGGACCCCGGGGTCCGCCGGCGGGCAGCGTGAACCGGAGAATCAGGGCCGGCGATCGCGGAGCATCAGGGCAGTTCCACCGCACCAATTCGGAGTCACATCCATGTTCCCCATGCTCCTCCAGGCCGCGTCGTTCACGAAGGACTACACCGCCGCGTGGGCGATGATGGGCGCCGCGATCGGCGCCGGCATCGCGGTCGTCGGCGCCGGCATCGGCATCGGCGGCGTCGGCGGCAAGGCCGTCGAGGCGATGGCCCGCCAGCCCGAGATGGCCGGCCGCGTCGGCACGCAGGGCCTGATCTTCGCCGCGCTCGTCGAGGGCGTCGCGCTGATCGCGGTCGTCGTCGCGTTCCTCATCGTCGGCAAGTTCTAGCAACTCCGATCTGTTGGTGGCGGTGGGTGACCCCCGGGGGGCACCCGCCGCCACGACGGATCACAACGGATCCGATTCCATGCGACTTCATCAACTGAGTTCACCTGCGATCGCGGTGGCGCTGCTGCCGGCGATCGCGTTCGCCCAGGAACACGCCGCCGAGCCGGCGCCGGGGCTGCTCACGAGCGATGGCGGCCTGATGTTCTGGACGCTCGTCGTCTTCGTGGCGCTCTTCCTCATCCTCTCGAAGTTCGCCTTTGGCCCGATTCTCCAGGCCGTGCGGTCGCGCGAGGAGGCCCTGACGCAGGCGATCGAGGAGGCGAAGAAGGATCGCGCGGCGGCGGCCCAGCTCCTTGCCGACCACCAGGCGCAGATCGAGGCGGCGCGCGGCGACGCGCAGAAGATCATCGCCGAGGGGCGCGCCACCGCCGAGGCGATGCGGGCCACCATGCTCGAGGACACCCGCAAGCAGCAGCAGGACCTCCTCGACCGCGCCCGGCGCGACATCGACAGCGAGAAGGTTGCAGCCATCGCGGACCTCCGTCGCGAAGCGGTCGGCCTCGCCATCGCCGCGGCCGGCAAGGTCATCGAGAAGAATCTCGACGATGCGCAGAACAAGAAGCTGGTCGAGGGATACCTCGCCGGCCTGCAGTAGCCGGAGCGCCTGATGCACGACGCATCCATCGCCAGGAACTACGCCGAGGCACTCCTCGAGCTGGCACGAAAGGCCGGGGAGCCGGCGGTTGAGGAGTGGGGCGGCCTCGTCCACGCCCTCGCCGCGGCCGTGGAAAGCGATACCACCCTGCGCCGGTTCCTCGAAGCGCCGCAGGTAAGCGCCGCCCAGAAGAGCCGCATCCTCGCGCGCGGCCTCGAGGGGCGCGCGCCGGCGATGTTCATCCGCTTCGTGCAGAAGCTGGTGTCCAACCGGCGACAGCTGCTCATTCCGGCCGTGGCGACGGCGTACACGGACCTCGTCGATGCGGCCGCCGGCCGCGTCCACGCGCGCCTCACCTTCGCCCGCGCCGTGAGCGACGCCGACCGGGATGCGATCGCGGCGCAGCTGTCGAAGGTGCTCAGCAAGACGGTCGTCCCGCACACGGCGGTCAGCCCGGCGATCCTGGGCGGCGTCGTGGTGCGCGTCGGCGATACGGTGATGGACGGGAGCGTGCGACGCCGTCTCGACGCCGTGCGCGCCCGGATGCTCGGCCTGCGCTAGCGGCCCGGGCCGCAACGCCGGGCCACCCGGAGGTGGCGATGGTCCGGTCCACAGCACGGATGAGGCAACCTTTCGGTGCGTTCGTCCCGACTGAGTGTCATCCGGCGCGCGGCGCGCACACCTTGGTGCGCACACCTTGATCGTCTTTCCATCCCGGCACGCATGGCACACCCATCCCTGACCGCCCGGTCGCGCGACCGGGCCGTCCGCGCAACGTTCCCACGCGCGTCTCTCGTCGCGTTCTTCGCCGCGACGATGGTCGCGCTCGCCCCCCACCGTGGCGCCGCGCAGTCGCCGCAGGCGGCGGCCAGCGACCTCCTGAACGCCGATCGCGCGTTTTCGGCGGCGAGCGCCAATCGTGACCTCATTGACGCACTGAACGCCATGTTCGCGGACGACGTGATCATGCCCGCACCCCAGGGCAAGCTGGCGCGCGGGCGCGAGGCCGTGATCGCGGCGCTCAAGGCGAACCCGGTGAACGCCGGGGTCACCGCGGAGTGGTCGCCCGTGCGTGCCGGCGTCTCCGCCGACGGGCAGCACGGGTTCACGTTCGGCTTCATGACCACGCGGCGCGCCGACGGGCCGCCGACGCCGGTCAAGTACCTCGCCTACTGGGTCAAGCACCCTGAAGGCTGGCGCGTGGCCGCGTACAAGCGCGTGCCGCGCGCGGCGGGGGACGTGCTGCGTGAATCCATGCCGCCATCGCTCCCGCCCGCGCTGGTTCCGCCAACAGCTGATCCGGCGATCATCGCGGCGCACCGCGCGTCGCTCATCGCGGCCGAGAGGAGCTTTTCCGACCTGGCGAACCAGGTGGGTCTCGGGAATGCCTTCCGGGCCACGGGCCGCGCGGACGCGATCAACCTTGGCGGGCCGACCTCCGCGGACTTCGTTTACGGGAATGCGGCGATCGCCCAGCTGGTTGCCGGCGGCGGCGGCATGGACGCGAAGCCGTTCACCTGGGCGGCCGAGACGGCCTACGTGGCGTCGAGCGGTGATCTCGGCGTGACCTTCGGGTTCATCCGGCAGAACGGCGCGAGTGGCGATGCCGCGCCGTTCCCGTTCTTCACGATCTGGCGCCGTGACGGCGTGAACGCGCCGTGGAAGTACATCGCGGAGTGAGAGGATAGACGATAGACCATAGACGATAGTCGCCGGCCCTCAAGGCTCGGTCTGCGTTTACGGCCCCTTGGGAATCGAGTCGCCCAGCGTACCGTCGATCTCGCCGTACATCCGCTTCACCACCCACTCGACGAGATAGAGCGAGAAGGCGTCGTTGCGGGCCGCCACCCCGCCGGTGATGCGCGCGCGGAGTGCCAGTGACGCACTGTCGGCGAGCACGGCGGCCTTCGCGTCGGCCCACGGCTTGCCGGACCGCTTCATGTCGGCCGCGATGGCGTACTCGCGCTCGAGCAGCGCGCGCGTGTCGCGCAGGAGCGAGGCGTCGCGCATGGGCTCGCCGTGCCCGCCGACGATCACGCGCGCGTCGAGCGAGTCGATGTGGTCGAGCGCGGCAATCCAGCCCTTCGGGTAGCTGAAGAGGCCGAACGTGATCGGGTTGATCAGCAGGTCGCCGACGATGGCGACGCGATCGGCCGGGAGCCAGAGCATCGCATCGCCCGGCGTGATGGCATGGCCGGGGCTCCACACCTGCACCACGCGCGGGCCCACCGTGAGCGTGAGCGTGTCGCGGAACGTCAGGTCGGGCAATGCGTGCCCGCCCTCACGCTTCTGGGCGAGGAACCACGTGTCGAACGCCGCGTGGGCCTCCAGGCGCGCGATCGTCGTGTCCGCGCCCCCGGACGCCTTCGCCTTCGTCGCGGCGGCCTCGATGGCCTTGATGTGCGCGGGGAACTGGTCGGCGAGGCCGGGCTCGTTGAACTCGAGTGCCGGGCCGGCCATGAGGGTCCGGGTCCGTTCCTGCGCCACGACGTGGATCCCGGGGAACGCCTCCACGTACGACTTGACCCCGTACCAGTGGTCCCAGTGCCAATGGGACAGCACCAGGTACTTCACCGGCTGCGCCGTGACCTGACGGAGGCTCGCGATCACCGCGCGCGCAGCCTCGGGCGTTCCGTTGGCGTCGAACATCACCACGCCGCCGTCGGACACGATCGCCACGGCGTTGCCGTCGAGGCCGGCGTCGCCGTACGGTTCGGTCTGGAACAGGAAGACGCCATCGGCGATCTCCGTGCGCTTCGGCATGGCCCGGCCGGGGCCCTGCGAGGTGGCTGCGGCGATCAGGAACGTGGCGAGCAGGGCAGGGCGGAGCACGGGCATGTGCGGGGGCTTCCGGGGAGGAGTGACGATCCTGAGACCCCCGGCCGGCCGGAATGGTTCGTCCGCCGGCCGCGCGCGCGTCAACTTCGTGCAAGGCACGCACGGTGTGATCTTTCCCGGGTGACCCAGCTCTCCCTTTCCGACATCGCGATCGAGTTCGGCGCCACCACCCTGCTCGAGGGCGTGACCGTCACCATTGCCGCCGGGGAGCGCTGGGGCATCGTCGGGCGCAACGGCTCCGGCAAGACGTCGCTCTTCAAGGTGATCACCGGCGACATCACGCCGGCCCGCGGGGCCGTCGCCACCGACCCGGGGCTCCGGGTATCGCTGCTCGACCAGCACCGCGACTTCGGCAACGCGCGCACCGTCTGGGAGGCTGCCGCGCTCCCCTGGGCCGACCTGATGGCGCTCGAGGCCTCACTCGCGGAGCAGGCGGCGAGGCTCGCCGAGCTCGGAGACCGCGTGCCCCCCGCGGTGCTCGACAAGTACGGACACGACCTGGAACGCTTCTCCCACCTGGGCGGCTACACGTTTCACGCGCGCGTGGACGCCGTGCTGCAGGGCCTCGGATTTGACGCCGAAGAGTCGAAGACGCGCCTCGTCGCGACGCTGTCCGGCGGCGAGCGCGGACGCGTGGGACTCGCGGGCCAGGTCGCCGCGCCAGCCGACGTCCTGCTGCTCGACGAGCCGACCAACCACCTGGACCTCGAGACCACGGAGTGGTTGCAGGACTACCTCCGTACGCTCGACGAGACCGTGCTCGTGATCAGCCACGACCGCGCGTTCCTCGACGAGGTGGCCGACCACGTGCTGCACCTCGAGGCCGGCACGGCAAAGGCGTACCGCGGTGGGTATTCGAGTTTCGTGAAACAGCGCCTGGAGTCGCGGTTGACGCTCGAGCGCCAGGTCGCAAAGCAGCAGACGATGATCGCGAAGGAGGAGGACTACATTCGCCGCAACATTGCGGGCCAGAACTCGGCGCAGGCCAAGGGGCGCCGCAAGCGGCTCGACCGCCTGCCGCGGCTCACGCCGCCGCCGGGCGCCGAGGGCGCGATGAACCTGCGTCTCGACATCGCCGAGCGCGGCGGCGACCTGGTCATCATCGCCGAGCACCTGTCGGTGGGCGTGCCGGGGCGCACGCTCCTGCGCGACTTCACCGGAACGGCGAACCGCGGGGACGTGATCGCGCTCGTCGGGCCGAACGGAGCGGGCAAGACGACGCTCATTGCCACGCTGCTCGGCGAGCGCGAGCCGGAGGCCGGCACGGTGAAGCTCGGTGGCTCCATCACGCCGGCGTACTTCCGGCAGAACCTCGACCAGATCCCGCTCGACAAGTCGCTCTACGACGCCATCGCCGACCACCGGCCGCTCTGGACCCGTGGTGCCATCCAGAACCACCTCGGCTGCTTCGGGTTCTCCGGCGACGAGGTGTTCCGCAGCACGCGCACGCTCTCGGGCGGCGAACGGGCGCGGCTCGCGCTGGCGCTCATCGTACTGCAGCGCGCCAACCTGCTCATCCTCGACGAGCCCACGAACCACCTCGATGTCGAGTCCATCGAGGCGATCGAGGACGCGATCGAGGAGTACGAGGGCACGGTGCTGCTCGTGAGCCACGATCGCGCGCTCCTGCGTGAGCTGGCCACCCGGGTGTGGGCGTACGAGGGTGACCGACTCCGGGACTATGGCGGCACGTTCGTCGAGTGGGAGCAGATGAAGAAGTCGCGGGCGCTCAAGCAGCGCGCCGACGATGCACTGGCCGCCGACGCGCGCCGCGAAAAGGAGAAGGCGCGGGCCAGGGCGAACGCCGCCGCCGAATCGGAGTCACAGGCCACGCGCAAGGCGAAGAAGCGCAACGCGGCGGACGCCGAGCGCGCGGTGCACGACGCGGAACGCGCCGTGGAGGACCTCAGGCGGCAGCTCGCCGACCCGTCGCTGTACGACGGATCGGGCAACAACGCGCGCCGGGCGGGCGAGCTCGACAAGGCGCTCGCCGCCGCCGAGCGCGCGCTCGACGCCGCGATGGAGCGCTGGGCCGCGCTCGACCGGCCGTAAGGCGCCGGGGGGCGGGCGCCGCCCGGCTACTCCGCCCGCAGGGCCACGGCCGGGTCCACCCGTGACGCCCGGCGCGCGGGCAACCAGCTCGCGAACCACGCCGCCGCGGCCAGCACCGCGACGACGCCGGCAAGCGTTGCGGGGTCGCGGGGCGTCACGCCGTACAGCACACCCTGCATGAACTGCCCGAGCGCGAGTGCCGCGACGACGCCGATCCCGATGCCGCCGCTCGCCAGCGCGAGCCCGCGCCCGACGATCATGCGGTTCACCGACCCCGGGGCGGCGCCGAGGGCCAGGCGCACGCCGATCTCGCGCCGACGCCGGCTGACCAGGAACGCGAGCACACCGTAGATCCCCACCGCGCCGAGCACGAGCCCGAGGACGCCGAACGCGCCGAGCAGGACGGTGAGGAGGCGCGGGCGCGCCGCGGCGTCGCTCATCGCCCGGTCGAGTGTGAAGATGTCGCTGATCGGCATGTCGCGGTCCAGCGACCAGATCGCCGCCCGTATCGCGCGCGCCGCGGCCATCGGGTCGCCGGTGACGCGCGCGATCACCGTGGTTTTCACGCGCGACTGCATCATGTTGTCGACGTAGATCGCCGGCTCGGGCGGTTTCTCGAGCGCGGTCTGGTGGATGTCCGCCACGACGCCAATCACGCGCGCCCGGCCCGCGCCGATGCGCAGCTCGCTGCCCACGGCGCGCCCGGCCGGCAGCCATCGTCGCGCGAGCGCCTCGTTGACGACGACCGGAACTGCCGAGCTGTCGAGCAGCTCGTCGTGGCCGAACTCGCGCCCGGCAACCATGCGCGCGCCGATCGTGTGCAGGTAGCCGTCGCTGATGAAGTTGACATCCGCTGCGGGCAGGCGCTTTCCCGGGGCGTCGATCCAACCGGGCGGGGCGAACGACCAGTTCTCGCCGGCGCCGCGGAACGGCGCGTCGCGCACCGCCGCGGCCTCGATCACGCCGGGGACCGTGCGCACCTTGTCGATCACGTCGCGGTAGAGCTGCTGGTACCGCGGGTGCCGCGTGGTGTTGATGGTGAACATCACCGCGACCCGCTGGCCGGGATCGAACCCGGCGTCCACGTCGAGCAGCCGGACGAAGCTCTTCGTCATCAGCCCCGCGCCCACGACAAGCACCGTCGCGAGCGCGACCTGGGTGACGACGAGCGCGGTGCGGAGCCGGCTGCGGCCGCCCACGGACCCGCGGCCCCCCGCGCGGATGGACTCGTGCAGGCGTCCCGTCGTCGCGCGCAGCGCGGGCACGAGGCCGAACAGCACGCCGGTCGCCAGCGACAGCGCCACGGCGAAGGCGAGCACCTGCCAGTCGAGGCGGACTTCATTGACGCGCGGCACCTGTCCGGCCGTCATGTCCAGCAGGCCGGAGAGGCCGGCACGCGCGAGCACCACGCCGACCGCGCCCCCGAGCACCGCGAGCACGAGGCTCTCGGTCACGAGCTGCCGCACGATGCGGCCGCGGCCCGCACCCATCGCCATGCGCACCGCGATCTCCCGTTCGCGCGCCGTGGCCCGTGCGAGCAGGAGGCTCGCGACGTTCACGCACGCCATGAGCATGAGGAACGCCACGGCCGCGAGCAGCACGTACAGGCTGCCGCTCACCGCCCCCGTGATGGACTCCTGCAGGGGAACGAGCGCGCCAGCGCCCCAGCTGGCGTTCGACTGGGGATACTGCTGCGCCAGGCGCGCCGTGATCACGTCGAGGTCGGCGAGCCCCTGGGCCGCGGTCAGCCCCGGCTTGAGGCGCCCGACCACCACCATCGTCGCCACCTGGCGGAGCCGCGGAATGCTCGCGTCGGGAATGCTCGAATACGGCACCCACGCCTCGGCGCGCGGATCCGGGAAGCTGAAACCCGCCGGCATGACGCCGATGACCTGGTACGGCTCGCTCCCGAGCGTGATGGTCGAGTCGATCACGGAGCGGCTGCCGCCGAAGCGGCGCTGCCAGAATCCATACGACAGGGTGACCACGTGGTCGTGGCCGCCCCGCACGGCCTCGTCGTCGCGCGGCGGGCGTCCGGCGAGTGGCGCCACGCCCATCGTCGCGAAGAAGCCGGGCGAGAAGTACGCGATCGACACGCGCTCCGGATCGCCCGAGCCCGTCAGGTCGCTTCCGCTGAGCCCGTCCATGTAGAAGTAGCCGCCGATGTCGGCGAACGCCTGTCGCTGGTCGCGCCAGTCGTCCACATCCACCGCCGACACCATGGACCGGCGCTCGCCCGTCTTCGGGTTCGCCAGCCACAGGCGGACGAGGCGGTCCGGCTCCGGGAACGGCAGCGGCTTGAGGAGCACGCCGTTGACGACCGAGAAGATCGCGGTGTTCGCGCCGATCCCGAGGGCGAGCGTCACCAGCGCGGCCGCGGTGAACGCCGGCGCGCTGCGCAGCATGCGGAAGGCGTAGGCGATGTCCTGCTTCAGGTCGTCCATGTAGTCCCTCCGGCGGCGTCGCCGCTCGGCGTCGCGGTCCACCGCGTTCATGTAGGCCCGGGCGTCGCCGACGTCGCCGAACTCGCGTTCGGCCTGGGCGCGCGCGCCCTCTGGCGGGAGCCCGGCGGCCACGAGCTCCGCCGCGCGCGACTCGAGGTGGAAGCGGAGTTCATCGTCCACGTCGTGACCGATCTGCCCGGGGCGGCGCCAGGGAAGCCGGAACCGGAGGCGCCTCATGCCGGCTCCAGCACCTTGAACACCGCGTCGGCGTAGCGCCGCCAGGCCGCCTCCTCCGCGCGCAGCGCGCGGCGCCCCTGCGCGGTCAGCGCGTAATAGCGGGCGCGGCGGTTGTTCTCGGACGTGCCCCACTCGGCCGTGATCGCGCCGTCGTGTTCGAGCCGGTGCAGGGCCTTGTAGAGCGGCGCATCCTCGATCGAGAGGGTGCCGCCGGTGCGGTCGCGGATCCACCGGCTCACGGCGTAGCCGTGCATCGGTCCCCACGCGAGGGTGCGGAGGATGAGCACGTCGAGCGTGCCCCGGAGCAGGTCCATCGGCTGGTCGGTCATTGGTCTCCCCTTACTTAGAACGGGGAAAGGGCGAAAAGGTTTCGGCGGCGGGTCCGGCTGTTCCGGGCGCGCCGGGGCGTGGGCTTATCCCCGGTCGTTCCCGGACCCACCTTTAACAGATGGCGGACTCACCCCTCGACCGGCGTGGCTTCTTCGCCGTCGGTCTGCGCAAGGTGCTTGGCAAGGCGATCGAGGCCGTCGAGCACAAGGTGGCCCCCGGCCGCCATGTGCGGCCGCCGGGCGCGTTGCCCGAACCCGCATTCATCGCGGCGTGCACGCGGTGCGGAGAGTGCACGCTCCGGTGCCCGGTGCACGCGATCCGGCCGCTCGGCCCGGAGACGGGGCTCGCGTCGGGCACGCCGGCCCTCCGGCCCGACCTCACCGCCTGCGTGATGTGCCTCGACATGCCGTGCGCGCTGCACTGCCCGACGGATGCCCTCACCGTGCCGCCGGACGGATGGCGCCACGTGAAGATGGCGCACGTGACGATCGACCCGGACACGTGCATCGCATACGAAGGGCGTGAGTGCGGTGTGTGTGCGCAGGTCTGTCCGGCGGGCGAGCAGGCGATCTACCTGAACGACATGGGCCAGCCGGTGCTGGCCGACCGGTGCACGGGATGCGGTACGTGCGTGATTGCGTGCGTCACGTCGCCGAAGAGTATTACAGCCACTCCAGCGGGGATCCTGTCGTGAGCGGACGTGTCGAAGTGCGCGTGGTGCCGAAGCCGTGGGGCCACGAAGTGATCTGGGCCTCCACCGACCAGTACGTGGGGAAGGTGCTGCACATCAAGGCGGGCCACGCCCTGTCGGTGCAATACCATGAGCGGAAGGACGAGACCATTCACCTGCTGTCGGGCGAGATGATCTACCGCATTGCCGACGCGCCCGGCGCGCCGCTGCGGGACGTCCGGCTTGCCGCGGGGGAGAGTTACCGCAACGCGGTCGGGCACGTGCACCAGATGGAGGCCGTCACGGACTGCCAGGTGCTGGAAGCCAGCACGCCGCACCTCGACGACGTGGTGCGGCTCAGCGATCGCTACGGCCGCCAGGGGACGAGCGCGCCATGAAGGTGATCATTCCCCTCGCCGGCAAAGGGACGCGCCTGCGCCCGCACACGCACACGGTGCCGAAGCCGATGCTGAAGGTGGCCGGCAAGCCCGTGATGGATTACGTGCTCGACGACGTGCGGAAGCTCGGCGGCGTGGAGGAGGTCATCTACATCACGGGGCACCTCAAGGGCGCCGTCGAGGCGCACGCGAGGGCGACGTACGGCGACCTCAAGGCGACTTTCATCGAGCAGGTGGTGCAGGACGGCACGGCGGGCGCCGTCGCCCTCGCGCGGCCGCGGGTGGATCAGCCCGTGCTGATCATCTTCGTCGACACGATCTTCGACGCCGATCTCTCGGTGATCCGCTCGAACACGGACGACGGGATCATCTGGACCCGGGAGGTCGAGGACTACCAGCGCTTCGGCGTCGTGGTGACCGACGCCGGCGGCCACATGACCCGCATCGTCGAGAAGCCGAGCACGCCGATCTCCAGGCGCGCGAACATCGGGCTGTACTACGTGAGGAACTGGCAACTCCTGTTCGAGGGGATCGACCACACGCTGCGCCAGCCGCCGAACAAGGGCGAGTACTACCTGACGGACGCCTTCCAGTACATGATCGACCACGGCGCGAAGCTGAAGGTGCTCGATGTCGCGGGCTGGTACGATGCCGGCACGCTCGACACCCTGCTCGACACGAACCGGGTGATGCTGGAGAAGGGTCGGGCGCGCCATCCGGCCGGACTCACGGGCGCGACGCTCGTCGAGCCCGTGTACATCGCCGACGGGGTGACCTGTGAGGGCGCGACGATCGGGCCGAACGTGTCGATCGGGGCGGGGTCCGTCATCCGCCGGTCCACCCTGCGCAACACGATCGTCGGTGCGGACTCGGCGGTGACGGACGCGGCGCTCGACGCCTCGATGATCGGTGACCACGCGGTCGTCGAGGGCGTGCACGGGGGGCTGACCCTCGGAGACCACGGCGAGGTGCGGGCGCGCAGGTGATCGTCGGCCGTCGCAGCCGGACGGTCATCAACCCACGGAGGCGGCAATGGCGGAGCTGACGCGGCGGGACCTGCTCAAGGGCGCGGCGATAGCCGGCGCGGCGGTCGTGTCGACCGTCACGGGCGGTGCGATCACGCCGGCGATCGCGGAGGACATCTCGGCGGGCACGCGCCCCGACCTGGCGCCGCCGGCGCCCGCCAGTCGCGCGACGATGAAGAACGTGCCGTTCGAGCGGCACGACGTCGTGCGGATCGGGATCGTGGGCACCGGACTTCGCGGACGGTCGGTGCTGGGCGAGTTCCTCTCGCTCGATGGCGTGCAGATCAGCGCCGTCTGCGACGTCGTGCCGGAGAAGGCCGCGCGTGCCGCGAAGATGTGCACCGACGCGGGGCATCCGGCGCCGGCGGTGATCGTCGCGGGCGACCACGGATACGAGCAGCTCGTCGCGCGCGACGACATCGACTACGTGTACACGGCCACGCCGTGGGAATTCCATACGCCCGTGATGCTCGCGGCCATGGCGCACGGCAAGCACTGCGGCAGCGAGTGCCCGATCGGCACGACGCTCAAGGACCTCTGGGCGCTCGTGGACGCGAGCGAGAAGTCGCGGCGGCACTGCCTGCACCAGGAGAACTGCAACTACAACGACACCGAGATGCTCGTCAACCGCATGGTGCATGCCGGCGTCTTCGGCGAGGTGCTCCACGTCGAGGCCGCGTACCTGCACGACCTGCGGGGCATCCTGAACGAGAACCGCGACGAGGGCCTCTGGCGGCGTGCCTGGCACACGCGGGTCAACGCGAACCTGTACCCGACGCACGGGCTGGGGCCGGTGTCGTGGTACCTCGACATCAACGCCGGCGACCGGTACGACTACATCGTGTCGGTGGCGAGCCCGCAGCGCGGCCTCGAGACGTACCGCGAGGAGACCGTGAAGGACAAGTCGGACCCGCGGTGGAAGGAGGTGTACGTCACCGGCGACCACAACACGTCCATCCTGAAGACGGTGAAGGGCAAGACCGTGATGCTGCAGCATGATGTGTGCAACCCGCGGCCGTACACGCGGCACAACCGCGTGCAGGGCACGAAAGGCGCCTTCGAGGATTATCCGCCGCGCATCTACATCGACGGCCAGAAGGGCGGGGAGCGCTGGGCGCCGATCGACGAGTGGAAGGCGAAGTTCACCGACCCGCTGTGGACGATGCTCGGCGAGCGCGCGAAGCAGACCGGCGGCGAGGGCGGGATGGACTACATCATGGCCTATCGCATCGTGAAATGCCTGCGCGAAGGCCTGGTGCCGGACTACGACGTGTACGACGCGGCCACGTGGAGCGCGCCGTTCCCGCTGTCGGAGATGTCGCTCGCGCGCGGATCGGCGCCGATCAAGTTCCCGGACTTCACGCGCGGCGACTACGCCTCGGCGCGAGTCTACGGCTAGGAAACGACGCCACGGAGGACCGCGGAGCGGGGCGGAGATGCGCAGGGACGGCAACTGCCGTGAACGGCACTTCGGTGGCGACATCCAGCCCGAGACGTCGCATGGCGTCCACCAACGAGCGCCGATAGACGGACTCGAGGAATCCATGCCCCAGCCTGGTATGAACCTGGAAGAAGGCCGCCAGGATCGCCCGGGTGAGGTCGGCGTGCAGCAACTTCGTTGTGGGTGTCGTTACGTTCAATCGCAGTCCTCCGCGGATCTCCGTGGTGTCGTCCGTGAATCTCCGTGGCGTTGTCGTGGTCTGCAGCATCGTTTCGTTGCCAGCGGCATCACCCCACTGCCTGCCCAGGTGACCTGAATGCACTTCACGACACTCGACTGGTCCATCATCACCGGCAGCATCGTCATCTCGTTCCTGCCCGCGATCTTCTTCTGGCGGCGGGCGGGGTCGAGCACCACGGAGTTCTTCACCTCCGGACGCGCGGCGCCGTGGTGGCTCGTCGGCATCTCGATGGTCGCGACGACCTTCTCGACCGACACGCCCAACCTCGTCACGAACATCGTGCGCGAGCAGGGCGTGGCCGGCAACTGGGTCTGGTGGGCGTTCCTGCTCACGGGGATGATGACGGTGTTCTTCTACGCGCGGCTCTGGCGCCGGTCGGGCGTGCTCACGGACCTCGAGTTCTACGAGATCCGCTATTCGGGCCGGGCGGCGACGTTCCTGCGCGGGTTCCGGGCCGTGTACCTCGGCCTCTTCTTCAATTGCGTGATCATGGCGACGGTGAACCTCGCGGCCGCCAAGATCGGCAACATCGTGCTCGGCTGGCCGATGGAGCGCACGCTGGTCGTGTGCGCCGCGATGACGATCTTCTTCGCGTCGGTCTCCGGCCTCTGGGGCGTCCTCGTCACCGACTCGCTCCAGTTCGTCATCACGATGAGTGGCACGTTCTTCGTCGCGTACTATGCGGTGCGGCAGCCCGCGGTCGGCGGCCTCTCCGGCCTGTTCGCCAAGGTGGACCCGAAGACGCTCAACCTGCTCCCGGACTTCGGCAACTGGTCCGTGGCCGCGGCGGCGTTCATCATCCCCATCACCATCCAATGGTGGAGCGTCTGGTATCCGGGCGCCGAGCCCGGTGGCGGCAGCTACATCGCGCAGCGCATGCTCGCGTCGCGGTCGGAGCGCGATGCCGTGACCGGCACGCTCCTCTTCAACATCATGCACTATGCGCTCCGCCCGTGGCCGTGGGTGATCGTCGCGCTGGCGAGCACGATCGTGTACCCGCAGCTCAGCGACATCGGCGCGGCCTTCCCGTACGTGGACAAGGCGCTCATCGGCCACGACATGGCGTACCCGGCGATGATGAAGTTCCTGCCGGCGGGCGCCCTGGGGTTCGTCGTCGCGGGCGTGCTGGCGGCGTACCGCTCGACGATCGAGACGCACCTCAACTGGGGGACGTCGTACCTCGTGCACGACCTCTACCGGCGGTTCCTCAAGCCGGGGCGATCGGAGCAACACTACGTGCTGGCCGGCCGCCTCACGACCGCGATGCTCATGGTGGTCGCGGCGCTCATGACCTACGCCCTTGGCACCGCCAAAGAGGCGTTCGACCTCATTCTCTCCATCGGCGCCGGGACGGGGCTCCTCTACCTGCTGCGGTGGTTCTGGTGGCGCGTGAGCGCATGGTGCGAGATCGCCGCCATGGTCGGCTCGTTCGTCGTCGCGGTGGGGTTCTTCGTCGCGCGCAAGAACGGCGCGCAGATCCCCGACGACATCTCGCTGATCGCCACCGTCGCGACCACGACGGTCATCTGGGTCGTCGTCGCGTTCGTGGGCCCGCGGACCGAGCGCGAGACGCTCCACAAGTTCTACGCGCTGGTGAAGCCCGCAGGGCCGGGCTGGGCCGACGTGCGCGCCGCATCCGGGCTCGGGCCGTCGCCGGATTCCCCGGCGCAGTCACTGATCGGTTGGGTGCTGGGCTGCCTGTTCGTGTACTCGGCGCTCTTCGGCGCGGGCAGCCTGCTGTACGGGCGCATGCCGCAGTTCTACGCGTGGCTGGTGGTGTTTGTCGGCAGTGCGATCGGCATGTGGCGCGTATTGCGCGGGTTCTGGACGGGAGCGTCGGCGGCCGCGTGACGCGGCCGCCGCGCCCGGATCGCCCATGCCCACGACGCAGGCGGTGATCCTTGCCCGGGGGCTCGGCACGCGCATGAGGCGTGCCGAACCAGCGCCGGCGCCGCTGTCGCGCGGCCAAAGTGCCGCTGCCGACGCCGGCGCCAAGGGGATGATGCCCGTCGGCGGCGACGCCGGCCGCCCCTTCCTCGAATACGTGCTCTCCGCGCTCGCCGACGCCGCGATCCGCGAAGTCGTGGTCATCGTGGCGCCGGACCACGCGGCCATCCGCGAGCATTTCACGCAGGCCGCGCCCCCGCAGCGCACCACCGTACGCTTCGCCGTCCAGGACCAGCCGCTCGGCACCGCCGACGCCGTGTATGCGGCCCGCGACGCGGTGCGGGCCGCGCCGTTCCTCGTCCTCAACGCCGACAACTACTACACACCCGCCGCGCTGCGCGCGGCGGCGGCGCTCGAGACCGATGGCCTCGTGGCGTTCAACGCCGACGCCCTCGTCCGACTCTCGGCCATCGAGCCCGAGCGCATCCTCCGGTACGCGCTCCTCGACATCGCGCCCGGCGATACGCTGCGCGCGATCCGCGAGAAGCCGGGGCCGGACGATCCGCTCGCGTCGGCGCCCGAGCGGTGGGTGTCCATGAACCTGTGGTCATTCACCCCGGCGATCTTCGAGGCCTGCCGTCGCGTGGTCCCCTCGCCCCGCGGCGAACTCGAGTTGCAGGACGCCGTGACCGTCGCCATGCGCGACCTCGGCGCAACGTTCCGCGTGGCGCGCGTGCGCGAGGGCGTGCTCGATCTCTCGCGCCGCGGCGACGTGGCCGTGGTGTCGGAGCGCCTGGCCGGGGTCACGGTGTGGCCGTAAGGGCGTACCGGGCATGATCCGGCGATACGTCGTGCCCGGCCGCGTGGAACTCGTGGGCAAACACGTGGACTACGGCGGCGGTCGCTCCCTCACCTGTGCCGTGGGCTTCGCGATGCACGTCACGGCCTCCCCGATTGCCGAACGCGTGCTGCGCGTGCGGCAACGCGGATCGCGCGACATGGTCGAGGTGGAGATCACGCCGGCCGCCCGGCCGACGCGCGTCCGCTGGAGCACGTACGTGGCCGCCGTGGCCCGGCGCATCGGGCGCGACTTCCCGCATGTGCGCGGCGGCGCGGAGGTCCGGCTCGCCAGCGACATTCCGCCGGCCGCGGGACTGTCGAGCTCCACGGCGCTCACGATTTCGCTCGCGCGGGCCCTCGCCGACGCGACGGGGCTCGCCGCCGATTCCGCGTTTGTGGCCCACGCCAGCACGCCGCTCGCGTTCGCCGGGTACGTGGCTGCCATTGAGACGGGCTCGGCGTACGGACCCTTTGCCGGCGACGAGGGTGTGGGCGTGCGCGGCGGTGCGCAGGACCACGTCGCCATCATGTGTGCGCGCGAGGAGATGGTCGGACAGTTCGCGTACATTCCGGCGCGCGACGAGGGATGGTCTCCATGGCCGGCCGATCAGGTGCTGGCCATCGGCGTGAGCGGCGTGCGCGCGTCGAAGACCGGCAACGCCATGCGCGCCTACAACCGGGCCGCCGATGCGGTGCGGTGGCTCGTGCGCCGGTGGAACGCCGCAAGCGGCCGCGCGGATCCGACCCTTGCCGCCGCGCTGGCCAGCGGCGCGGACGCCGCGGATCGCCTGACGGCGCTCGCCATGGCGGCCGACGAGTCCGGCGACGCGCCGGTCAGCGCCGCCGGCCTGGTACGGCGCCTGGCCCAGTTTCGCGAGGAGTGCGACGAGATCGTGCCGGGCGTGAGCGCGTCATTGCGCGCCGGCGACCTCGCGCGCGTCGGCGCGCTCGTGGACCGCTCGCAGGAGCGCGCCGAGCATGCGCTGGAGAACCAGGTGCCGGAAACCGTGCACCTCGCCCGTGCGGCGCGTGCACTCGGCGCGCACGCCGCGTCGGCGTTCGGTGCGGGGTTCGGCGGGGCGGTGTGGGCGATGGTGCCGACGGCCGGCGTGGCCGACTTCCTCGCACGCTGGGAGGAGTCGTATCGCGCGGCATTCCCGGCTCGCGCGGCGCGCGCGCGCTTCCTGCAGACCAGGCCGGCCGGGCCGGCGCGCGAGGCGTCGCATGGCTGATGCGCCGGCGCGGGTGCCTCGCAACGTGGTCGCGCTCGGCGTCGTCAGCCTGCTCGGCGACGTCGCGAGTGAGATGATCTATCCCCTCCTGCCCGTGTTCCTGTCGTCCGTGCTCGGGGCGAGCGGTACCGCGATCGGGGCGATTGAAGGCTTCGCCGAATCCACCAGCTCGCTGCTGAAGCTCGCGAGCGGCTGGTGGGCCGACCGTGCGCGGCACCGCAAGCCGCTGGTCATCGTCGGATACGCCATCTCGGCCGTGGCGCGACCGCTCGTGGGCGTCGCCACGGCCACGTGGCACGTGCTGGCCGTGCGCATGAGCGACCGCACCGGCAAGGGGATCCGCACGTCACCGCGCGACGCGCTGCTCGCGGACTCGACCGACGCCGACGTCCGCGGACGGGCGTACGGACTGCACCGCGCACTCGACAACACCGGCGCCGTGATGGGCCCGCTGCTGGGCTGGATGCTGTACGAGGCGCTGCACGTGCCGATGCGATCCGTGTTTCTCTGGAGCGTCGTCCCGGGCGTCCTGTCCGTGGCGGTGCTCGTGTGGTTCGTGCGCGAGCCAGCCCACGCGCCGCCGGCGACGACGAGTGCGCCCGGTGTCGGCGCGACGCAGGCGCCGCTCGGTGCCGCGTTCTGGCGGTATCTGGCCGTGCTGTTCGTGTTCACGCTTGGCGCGTCGAGCGACGCCTTCGTGCTGCTGCGGGCGCAGCAGCTCGGCGTGCCCGTCGCCGCCATACCGTTGTTGTACGCGGCGCTCAACATCGTGAAGGCGGTGTCGAGCACTCCTGGCGGTGCCCTTTCGGACCGCCGGGGCCGACGCCCCGTGATCATCGCCGGATGGATGCTGTACGCCGCCGTGTATCTCGGATTCGCGCTGGCGAGCGCCGCGTGGCACGCCGTCGCGCTCTTCGTGGCGTACGGCTTCTTCTTCGGGCTCACGGAAGGCACCGAGAAGGCATTCGTCGCCGACCTCGTGCCGGCCACGCGCCGCGGGACGGCGTTCGGCTGGTACAACTTCGCGATCGGCATCGGCGCGCTTCCGGCGTCGCTCGTGTTCGGCGCGGTGTGGGACCGGTTCGGGTCCGCCACCGCGTTCGGCATCGGCGCTGCGCTGGCCGCGGTCGCGGCGGGCGGCCTCGTCGCGCTGGTGCCGCGACGCTAGGTGCGGTGCATGGGCGCCGCCGGTGGCGTCAGCTGCGTCGTGCGGCGGATCGCTGGGCCGCGGTGAGTGGGAAGCAGGTCAGCGCGACGCCGCGATTCACCAGGGCGCATGCGCCACAGGGCTCCCACGTCGCCTCGGGTGCCGCGCCGGACGCGATCGCCGAGATCCCCGCGGCGTCGCGCACGCACAAAAGGGAACGCTCGATCCGCACCAGGCCGAGGGACTGGAAATCGCGCAGGATCTGGTTTGCCGTCTGCCGCGACACGTCCGCGACCTCGGCGACGACCGTCTGTGGCACCATGATGCGCTGGCCGTCCGCGAGCGGGCAGCCGACGCCTATTGCGCGTCCGAGATAGAGGACCGCCGCCGCCACGCGTGGCCGCAGGGCGGGCTCGGCGAGGGTCGCCAGGTGCTCGAGAAGGGCGAGATGCTGTGTGACGAGTTTTTCGCCGACGAGCGACGCCAGGTCGGGCCGGCGTCCGGCGATGCGCGCAAACGTCGTGCGCGGCACCCGCGCAACGACGGTCGGGCGCATGGCCCGCAGCGCGAGCCGCCCAGGGCCGCCGGGGGCCGCGACGGGCGGCAGGCACGCCCCGGGCCCGGCGATCTCGAGCGTGATGCGGCGTCCGGCCCGCCGGAGCGATTCGATGGCGACGGCACCCTCGAGCACGATCGAGAATTGGTCGGTCGGTTCGCGCGTCCGGATCGCGGCACCGGTCTGGTACCGCACGCTCGTCGTCGATGGATCCTGCGCGATGAGGTGGCACACCTGCTCCGCCTCGGAGGCTGGCGGCTTGCCGAGGGGGGACGGCACGAACGGGCGGGCAGGCATTGCGACCCGAAGGTACACGACGGACGTCCACCGAAGCAGTACAAATGTCGTCCGCGCGACACTGGTTGGACTCGTCGCGCCATCGTTGGTGACGCCGCGGCATGGAGTTGCGCGATGGTCGGGCGGTGGCGCGAAGTAACCTCGTGCACGGCGATGCACGCCGCATGCCGACCCGCGCCGGCGCGCCGGGAAGGCCCGCGACCCGCTCGGGCCGCGACGTCCGCATCGGCGTTAAGAACCCGCTAAGATCGCCCCGCGGCCCGAACCCGCCGCGGCTCGCGCTGGTTCAACGATGCGAGGGGCGACGATGCTGTCGCCGCGGCCACCGCTCGACGGCGGCCATCGCACCGGACGCCAGGAGCGTCGGCTCGTCGCGGTGCGCGCACTCCCACAAGACGCTCGCAAGGCCGGAGGGATCGCAATGCCGAAACTCTTCCTCACCGTTCCCGACGTTGGCGCCACGCGCCTGGCGCTCGCCGCCGCGGCCGTGGTCGTTGCGGCGGGGTGTCATGACGAGAGCACGTCGCCCAAGCCGCAGACCCTCGCGTCGCTCGTGGTGGAGGCGGGTGACCAGCAGTCGGCGCCCGTCGGGACGGCCACGCCGCAGCCGATCATCTTTCTCGCCAAGGACCAGAATGGCAATCCGATGCAGAACGTGGACATCGTGCTGCGGCCGTCGGACGGCAGCATCGGGGCCGACAGCACGGTGACCACGACGGTCGAGGGCGAGGTTGCCGTGGCATGGACGCTCGGGACCGCGGCCAAGACCGACACCCTCATCGCCACGGTGCCGTCCGCGTCCTCCATCACGCCGCTCACGATCGTCGCGACCGCCACCCCCGGCCCGGCCGCGCAACTCGTCGTCGTGAGCGGCAACGACCAGACCGCCACGGCCGGGAGCGCCCTCGGCGCGCCGCTCGTCGTGCAGGTGCAGGATGCATTCGGCAATCCCGTGCCAGGGGCGACCGTCACGTTCGCCGACGACATGCAGGGCACGTTTGGCGCCGTGACGCTCACCACCGACGCGAATGGCGATGTCAGCGACACGCTCACGCTGCCCGCGTCCGCCGGGACCGACGACATCACGGTCACGATCGCCGGGCCTGACGGGCCGGTGACAGCGACCCTCGAGGAAGTCGCGACCTGAGCGGAGGCCGAACGCGCGAGAGGCCCGCCGGTCGCCCGGCGGGCCTCTCGCAGCAACGGTCAATCGTTCAGCAACAGCGCTGGCCGGGTTTCGAGTACTTCGCCACCAGCCGGTCCTCCGCGAACTCGTGCTCGCTGAGGATCGGTTCGCCGGGGTGGCACCTGGCCATGTGCTGGCGGTACGTGGCGTAGTCCGGCACGCCGATGATCCGCCGCACGAGCGCCGACACCCGCGCGAAGAACGTCGGCGGCGTGCCTGCGTGTGGGGTCCCGTGAGCGGTCTGGATCATCGGCGTGCCGGACTGGAGTGTCAGGGGTGATGCGCGATTCGCGGTCGCACTCGCCTACTGCTTCGCCTTGCTGCCCTTCGGTCCGATCGTGGACTCGAACAACTCGAATATACGCCGATATTCGTCCGTCCAGCTGTCGGGCCTCTCAAAACCATGGTTCTCCACGGGGTACGGCGCAAGCCACCAGTTCGTCTTCCCGAGTTCGATCAGGCGCTGCGTGAGGCGGACGATGTCCTGGAACTCGACGTTCGTGTCCACCATGCCGTGGAGCATCACGAGCGGATCCTCCAGCCCCTCGGCGAGGAATATGGGTGACGACCGGTGGTAGGCCAGCGAGTCGTCCTGCGGCTGGTTGAGGATCTGGCTGGTGTACTGGTGGTTGTAGTGGGCCCAGTCCGTCACCGAGCGCAGCGCCGCGCCGGCGCCGAAGTACTTCGGTGCCGTGAAGAGTGCCATGAGCGTCATGAACCCGCCATAACTGCCGCCGTACATCCCGATGCGCTCGGGGTGGATGCCGTAGGTCTTGGTGAGCCACTTCGACGCGTCCACTTCGTCGCCGAGGTCGCGGCCGCCCATCCAGCGGTAGATCGCGGTGCGCCAGTCGCGGCCGTACCCCGCGCTCGCGCGGTAGTCGATGTTCAGCACCGTGTAGCCGTGCTGCGCCAGGAAGAAGTTGAACATCTGCTCGCGCGGATACTCGGGCCAGTAGTGGTCCACGTTGTGCAGGTACCCGGCACCGTGCACGAAGATCACGGCCGCGCCGTTCGGCTTCGCGCCCACGTCCTGCGGGCGGATGACGTGCCCGGGCACTTGCACGCCGTCGGAGGCGGGGATCATCACGATCTGCAGGTCCTTCTTCCACGGGCCCGCGAGGTACGCCGCGCTTGCCGACTCGGTGAGCCGGGCCGGCGCGGCCATCTTGCACGTGGCGCCTGGCGCGCACGCCGCCGAGAGGAAGAGGTCGGGCGGGCGCACGTTGGTGGAGTACACGTCGGCCATCTGCCTCTCGTCGGGCGAGAGCGTCACCGCGTGGCCACCCGTGCCCGACGTCAGCATCTGCCGCGCCCCGCCGCCGACGTCCATCCGGTAGAGGTTGCGGTCGAACGGCGACACCTCGCTCGAATGGAACAGGAAGCTCTTCCCGTCGTTCGAGAGCGCGACGTCGTAGATCTCCCACTTGCCGAGCCCGGTGAGCTCGCGCCGGTCCGAGGCGTCCGCCGCCGCCGAGTGCAGCTGGGCGAACCCATTGGTCTCGCTCACCCAGTAGATGCGCCGGTCGTTGTCGTACCAGCCGGTGCACTGGCCGCACGGGCCGCCCACCCACGCGGTGTCGCGCACCACCTCGATCGCCTTCACGGCGCCCGACCTGCCGTCCACCACCGAGTACTGTCGCGTCTTCCAGTCGCGCGTCGTCGCGGTGACGATGGCGGCCGTGCCGGCGTCGTTCCAGTCCACGATGAACTGGTTCGCCGGCGATTCGGTGTGGCCGTCCACCGGGTGGATCCACGTCACCTCGCCGCGCGGCAGCGTCATGAAGCCCATGCGGCTCTCGCCCTGCACGTCGCCGACGTTCGTGCGGCCGTTGATGTCCTCCACGTAGCCGCTCGACGTCACCCAGCTCGGCACGATCGTCCCGCGCTGGTCCGTGGTCGGCGTGTTCGTCGTGAACAGCACGGCGTTGCCGCTCGGGCTCACGGAGATCTGCTGCACGCGCTCGTTCGCGCCGAGCGTGACCGTGCGCGGCAGGTCGGGATCGTCGTCGCGGCGATCGGCGCGGCGCACCGAGTCCACCCACGCGCGGTCGCGGATCACCCCGAAGAGCTGCTTCTGCTCCTCTTCCATCGTGGTTCGCTGCGGGTTGCCGCCGCGTCCGCGTCCGC
>CAZKYG010000018.1:0-2851 GCA_964556915.1 uncultured Gemmatimonas sp. | reverse complement strand
TACGTCGCGCCTCCGCCATTCAGCTCGATGCAGTCGCCGAGCTGCGCCGCCGGAATCGTCGTGTACTGGTACGGCTCGAGCATTACCGACGCCCGGCGCGCGCGATACGCGATGCGTGCCGGCGAACTGCGCGCGCCGGCGCTCTCGATCATCAACTGCACGTCCGGCCCGTCGAGGCACGGCGGCACGATCACGCGCAGCGTCGCCACACCGGTCGCGCCGGTCGCGGCTCCAGGGGCGTCGAAGCCCGCGAGCGGACGCACGGCCACCCCGTCGAACCACACCGTCGCGTCCGCGGCGATCCCGCTGGCGTCAACGGTGAGCGTGTCGCCGGCGGTGAACGTGCCCTGCGCAAGCCGCGTGATGGCCGGCCCCGCGCCCGCCGCCACCGTGAAGCGGGCGGTGCGCGCCGGCAGCACGGCGACGGCCGCCTCCACGCGCAGCGTATCGCCCTCCATCCCGGCCCGCGCCCGGACCGACGCGCGACCGCTGATGTCGGTGACGCCGACCGTGTCGAGCAGCGAACCGCCGGCTCGCGGACCGGGGCGGGTCGCAAAGCGGACGCGCACGCCCCGAAGTGGCTGCGCGGTCGCACCCAGCACCTGGACCGTGAGCGGGACCGGCAGTTCCGCGCCCTGCGGCACGACCTGGCCTGCCCCGCCCACGGCCACGATGGTGAGGTTCGTTGACGGCCCGCTGGGCGGCGCGTCACACGACACCATCGCGCCCACAGAGCCCGCGGCGACCGTCGCAACCAGGACGGCACGTGAACGCGGCAGTCGGCGGCGAGCGGAGCGTTTGTCCCGCAGTGTCTTGGCTGGCAGGGGTGATCCGGTGAAGAACTTTGACAGCGAGTGCCCCGGGGAGGGCTGGGCTGGAGGGCCAGTTCCCCTACTACCCTCGGATTGCACGCGGCGTCGCGGAAATCTGTCACGGCGCTGGTGCGAGGGACATCGCAAGCATCAATAACTGCTTGCATGGCAATATCTTACAAAGCAATCGCGCGCAAGGAAATGCTTTGACAGGGTGCGCTCGCGAGGGCTACCTTAGAGCATCCCAATGACGTTCGTCCACCTGCACTGCCACTCCGAGTATTCGCTCCTCGACGGCGCGAACCGGATCGACGACCTGATTGCCAAGGCGCAGGAGTTCGAACAGCCCGCGCTGGCCATCACCGACCACGGCAACCTCCACGCCGCGTGGGAGTTCCAGGAGAAGGCGAAGAAGGCCGGCATCCGGCCTATCATCGGGATGGAGGCGTACGTCTCCGCCACCGACCGCCACCAGCGTGGGCGCCTCACGACCGGCGACCGCGCCTACTACCACCTCGTCCTCCTGGCCCGCGACATCGAGGGCTACCGCAACCTCGTCAAGCTCTCCTCGCTGGCGTACACCGAAGGGTTCTACGCCAAGCCACGCGTGGACCGTGAGCTGCTCGCCCGGCACAACGCCGGCATCATCGTCTCCAGCGCGTGCATGGCGGGCGAGATCGCCACGCACCTCCTCGCCGATCGGTTCGACGAGGCGAAGGCCGTGGCCGGCTGGTACGCCGACGTGTTCAAGGACCGCTACTACCTCGAAGTCCAGGCGCACGATGCCGGCGAACAGGCCCGGCTCAACACGGAAATATTCCGCCTGGCGGCCGCGACGAACTTGCCGGTGGTGGCGACGAACGATTCGCATTTTCTCCGCGCCGCCGACCACGACTCGCACGACGTCCTGCTCTGCATCGGGCTGAAGAAGGACCGGCTCGACGCGGACCGCCTCAAGTACGACAACGGCCTCTACTTCAAGAGCGGGCCGGAAGTGCTCGCGCGGTTCCCGCAGCGGCCCGACGTCCTCGAGAACACGCTGAAGGTCGCCGACCAGGTGGCGATCGAGTTCGGCAAGAAGTACCACCTGCCGGCTTTCCCGCTGCCGAAAGGCGCGAAGAGCGAGAACGACCTCCTCGTCACGCTCGCGACGGCCGGCGCGAAGGAACGCTACGGCGACCCGCTCCCCGGCCACGTGCAGGAGCGGCTCGACTACGAGCTCGGCGTCATCCTCAAGACGGGATACTCGGGCTACTTCCTCATCGTCGCCGACTTCATCAAGGCGGCGCGGGACAGGGGAATCCCCGTCGGCCCGGGCCGCGGCTCCGCCGCCGGGTCGCTCGTGGCCTACAGCCTGCGGATCACGGACGTCTGCCCGCTCAAGTTCGACCTGCTGTTCGAGCGCTTCCTGAACCCGGAACGCGTCTCGATGCCCGACATCGACGTGGACTTCTGCGAAGAGCGCCGGGGCGAGGTCCTCGAGTACGTTCGCGAGAAGTACGGGCGCGACTGCGTGGGCCAGATCATCACGTTCGGGACGCTCAAGTCGCGCGCCGCGATCAAGGACGTCGGCCGCGTCCTCGGCTTCACGCCGGCCGAGACCGACGCCATCGCCAAGATGATCCCGAACCAGCCCAACTTCTCGCTCACGGTCCGGGAGGCCATCGAGAAGGTTCCCGAGGTGCGGAAGCTCTACCAGTCCGACGACCGCCACCAGCAACTGCTGGACTTCGCCATCGCGCTGGAAGGGCTCGCCCGCCACGCGGGCGTGCACGCCGCGGGTGTCGTGATTGCTCCGGGTCCCCTCGACGACTACGTGCCCGTCTGCACGCAGGAGACCAAGGGCTCCGGCGGCGCCGACGACGAACGGGTCGTCGTCACGCAGTACGACATGAACGCGCTCGAACGCGCGGGCATGCTGAAGATGGATTTCCTCGGGCTGACCACGCTCACGGTCATCCACCACGCGCTCGAGGCGATCGCCGCCCGCGGGCGGCCGGTGCCCGACCTCGCCACGCTCCCGCTCGACGACGAGCCGA
>CAZKYG010000017.1:0-15174 GCA_964556915.1 uncultured Gemmatimonas sp. | reverse complement strand
CCCGCAAATAGCGCGCCCACCCGGGACCCGGGGCGGGGGTGGCGCCCGGTGGGGCGGTGCGCGCCGGCGCCGGCCGGCGGCGCCGACACGACGCTGGCGGCGGTCGAGGCGGCGGGCGCCGCCCTCGACACGCCGGAGGCCGCCGCCACCTGGCGCGCCGAATCGCTGCGCGTGGAGCCCGACGACCTCGCCACGATCATCTACACCTCCGGCACGACCGGCGTCCCGAAGGGCGTGATGCTGACGCACGACAACCTGTACTCGAACGTGCGCGCCGCCCAGGTCTGCGTCCCGTTCGCCGGCGAGGACATCGCCCTCTCGTTCCTCCCGCTGTCGCACATTTTCGAGCGGCTCGGCGGCTACCTGTTCGTGTCCACCGGCACGTCCATCGCGTATGCGGAGTCGTTCGACGCGGTGCCGTTCAACCTCGCCGAAGTGCGCCCGACGATCTGCTTCTCGGTGCCGCGCCTGTACGAGAAGATGTATGCGCGCGTGCTCGAGAACGCGCGCAACAGTGGGGCGCTCGCGCGGGCGATCTTCAGCTGGGCGAGCGGCGTGGCGGACCGGAAGGCGGGGGTGCTGCTCGCCGGCGGGCGGCCCGGCCCGTTCCTCGCGCTGGCGTCGGCGCTCGCGCACCGGCTGGTGTTCGCCAAGCTGCACGCGCGGGTGGGCGGGCGCCTGCGGTACTTCGTGTCCGGCGGCGCGCCGCTGTCGCCGGAAATCAACCGGTTCTTCTACGCCGCCGGGCTCACGATCCTCGAGGGCTACGGCCTCACGGAGACCTCGCCGGTCATCTGCGTGAACACGCCGAAGGCATTCCGGATCGGCACCGTCGGCACGCCGGTGCCGGGTGTGGAGGTGTCCATCGCGGCGGACGGCGAGGTGCTCACGCGCGGCCCGCACGTGATGAAGGGCTACTACAACATGCCCGAGGCGACCGCCGAGGCGATTGACGCCGACGGCTGGTTCCACACGGGCGACATCGGCGAGCTCGATGACGGATACCTGCGCATCACGGACCGCAAGAAGGACCTGATCAAGACCGCAGGGGGCAAGTACGTGGCGCCGCAGCCGATCGAGAATGCGGTCAAGACGAACAAGTACGTGAGCCAGGCGGTGGTGGTCGGCGACACGCGGAAGTTCCCTTCCATCCTGGTCGTGCCGAACTGGGACACACTCGAGAAGTGGGCGGGCCGCCACAACATCATCTGGACCGACCGGGCCCAGCTGCTGCAGATGCCGACGATCCACGCGAAGATGGAGAAGGAAGTGAAGAAGGCGTTCGTCGGGCTCGCGAGCTTCGAGACGCCCAAGAAGATCGCGCTGCTCGAGCACGACTTCTCGATCGAGCGCGGCGAGCTGACCCCGACGCTGAAGGTGAAGCGGCGGGTGATCGAGAAGACGTACGCGAGCGTGATCGACGGCCTGTACGTCGAGGCGCCCGCCGACGGCGCCCACCCGGCCCACGGCTGACGCCGGCGCGTCCCGCGCCGATCGCCGTCAGGGCCGCCGTCAGCGCGGCAGTGAGCGCCGGAGCGGCACGACGTCGGCCTCGCGCTCGGCGACCCACTGTGCGGCGTCGCGGGCGACTTCCCGCACGCCCGCGGGCACCGGCGCGGCGGCCGGCGCGACGAGCCGCCCGCGTGCCGCGAGTGCGGTCACCGCGGATGCGATGCGCGACGGATCGGCGGCCCACGCCACGTCGAGCGTGATGCCGCGGATGGACCGTGGGCCGAACGGCACGCGCGGCGCGCCGCGGATCACGGTGGCGAGCGCCGCGGCGCGGTCGTCGGGCGGGTCGAGAAGCACCAGCGTGGCGTCCGTGAGCCCGACGAGCCCGGCGGCGGCCAGCCCGGCGTCGCCGCCCAGCACGTAGGGGGACGGCGCAGCGGCGAGCCCCAGCAGCGCGGCGACGCGCATGAGGGCGTCACTCGTTGTGTCGGGCCGCGGGTCCGGCGGCGTCGCGGCGGCCGGCGCGGACGCGGCCCAGTGGACAACGCCGCCGGCGACGGTTCGCTCCGCGCGACAGACCGGGCACCCGAGGACGCCGGCCACGAGGCGGCGCGCCTCGACGACGTCGGCGCGCGCCACCAGCGGCGACTCGGCGTGGTCGTTCGTGCAGCGCAGGAGGTCGGTCAGGGCGAGGAGCACCGCCGGCCTAGCTGTGCGACAGCCGCAGCTCGTCGATGTCCACGTGCGCGGGCTGCGACACCACGAACGCGATGGCGCGCGCGACGTCGTCTGCGGTGAGCATGGCGCTGCGCGCGGGGTAGTCGCGGCCGAGGCGCGGCTCGACCGGCGCCCAGATGGGGGTATCCACGGCGCTGGGCGAGACGAGCGACGCCCGCACCCCCGTCCCGTGCGCCTCCGCGCGCAGCGACTCGTGCAGCGCGCGCAGGCCGAACTTGCTGGCGCTGTACGCGGCGTTGGCCGCCCGGGCCCGCCGGTCGGCGATGGATCCGACGGTCACGATGTGCCCGGAGCCACGGCGGACCATGCCCGGGAAGAACGCGTGCACCAGGCGGAACGGCGACTCGAGGTTGACGCGCAGGATATGCGCGAAGTCGTCGGGATCCTGTTCCGGGATCGGCCTGGGGGCGAAGACGCCCGCATTGTTCACGAGGATGTCGGGTACGCCGCCCGCCCAGCCGCGCACGGCCGCAACGACCGCGTCCACGCCGGCGGCGGTCGCGAGGTCGGCCGCGACGGCGGTGTGCGCCGCGCCAAGTTCACTCGCGAGCGCGGCGAGCGCGTCGGCCGAGCGCGCCACGAGGGCGACGCGCGCGCCGGCGAGCGCGAGGGCGCGGGCGGCGGCCGCGCCGATCCCGCGCGAGGCGCCGGTGACGAGCGCCGTTCGACCGTCGAGCGGATGTGCCGCGGTCACAGGCCCGACGGCGACCCGTAGGCAAGGCGGAGGAACTCGTCACGCGTGCGGGCGTCGTCGCGGAACGCGCCCTTGAGGGCCGACGTGACCGTGCGCGAGTTCTGCTTCTGCACGCCGCGCATCATCATGCAGAGGTGGTAGGCCTCGATCACCACGCCGACGCCATGCGGCGCCAGCACCTCGTCGATCGCGGTGGCCACCTGTTCCGTGAGCCGTTCCTGCACCTGCAGGCGCCGTGCGAACACCTCGACGATGCGCGGGAGCTTGGAAAGCCCCACGATCCGGCCCTTCGGCAGGTACGCGATGTGGGCGCGGCCGAAGAACGGGAGCATGTGGTGCTCGCACATCGAGTAGAGCTCGATGTCGCGCACCATGACCATGGATTCGTGTTCCTCCTCGAACACGGCGTCGCCGACGACGTCGGCCACGCTCTGGTCGTATCCGCGGGTGAGCCACGCCATGGCGCGGGACACACGCAGGGGCGTCTTGACGAGGCCGTCGCGCGCGGGATCCTCGCCGAGGAGCTCCAGCTGGCGGCGAACGAGGTCCTGCAGTTCGGTGCAGCGCCGGTCGCCGATGCGCGACGGCTCTTCGCCGAACTCGCGCAGTTCGGCGAGCGCCACCACGGCCTCCCGGTCAGTTCCCGTCGTATTCGACATGGTTGTTCTCCGTTTCCCACAACCGCAGCCGGACGAGGCGCGCCGGCCGGAGCGCCGGCTCGAGCTGGCGCCAGCAGGCCACCACGATGTTCTCGGCCGTCGAGAGCGTGCCCGCGAGGAACGGCACGTCGAGGTCGAGGTTCCGGTGGTCGAGCAGACCCACGCACGCGCGATCCACGACGCGGTCCAGGTCGCCGAAGTCGAGGACGTAGCCGGTCCGCGCGTCCGGCACGCCGGCAACCGTGACTTCGAGCGTGTAGTTGTGCCCGTGATAGTTGGGGCTGTTGCACTTCCCGAACATCCGGCGGTTCTCTTCGTCGGAGAACGCCGGGTTGTGCAGGCGATGCGCGGCGCTGAATCGCGCGAGGCGCGTGATGGAAACGATGGCCAGGCCGGGCTCGGAGAGACGGAAGCTCCGGCCGGAGACGAACCCCGGCCGGAGCTTCCGCGGAGAGACGGCATGAAGGGGGGTTTTTGAAGCCCTGTCGAATGTTTGAGGCGCTCACATCGCCTTCCGCCTTCCCGCCGTGCGGGCATGACGTCAACGAAGGTGTTGCACCCACCCGAAGGACTTATCGGCTCAAAAAGTCTGCCCCTTCACACCGCAGGTGCAATGTAGGAATGGGGCCGGTGAGCGTCCAGAGCGCGCGATCGCCCCGCGCGCGGGTGCGCCGCCCCGCGCGCGGGCGCGCCCGCGCGCGCGTGCTAGATTTCACGGCTGGTCACCGCGCGCGCGGCGACCACAACCCCGAAACGCGCCGTGGACCCTGTCATTGCCCTCGCCGTCGTGCTGCTCGCCGTGTGGGCGGCCGGCACCTGGTTCGATGGACCCGGGTGGATCCATCTCCTCCTGACGGTCGGCGTGTTCCTGCTCGTCTGGCGGATCGCGACCCGCGCGCAGCCGAAAGACCCGGCGCGCTGACGCGCGCGGATCAGATCTCCCAGTTGCTGAACACGATTCCGCGCGCGGGCGCGCGGGAGGGATGGTCCGCGAGCGACATCCGCAGGTCGGTCCAGCGCACGCGCCCGCCGGCGCGGGCGATTCGCGCATAGGCGTCCGGGAAGTTGCCCTGCACGCGGATCGCCACGCGCGCGGTCGCGGAGCGCCGCGCGAGCGCGGTGAGCGGATCGAGCAGGGCGCCCATGGCCGCGAGGTCGGCGGCCACCAGCTTGAGCACGCGCAGTTCCTCGCGCGAGCGTCCCTCGACGAGAGGCGCCGCGTGGCAGACGGCGAAGGCGACGAGGATGCCGTCGCGCCGGAGCATGAGCGTGTCGCCGAGCCCGAGCTCGTGGGTGAGCCGCATCTCGCGGCTGAAATCGACGCCGGGCGCGCATGCCGCCGTGAGCGCACGGCACTCGTCCACCGCGGCGTCGCGGTCGGCGGCGCCGACCTGGGACAGCAGCCCGCGCATCGCGGTGGGCGGGCCGGCTTCGAGCGTCAGCGTGACCGTGATGGCGCCGGGCACGAAGCCGAGTGCGGAGTAGAACCCGATGTTGTCCACCGTGCGGGGCATCGTCTCGAGGCCGATCGTGCGGCATCCGGCGGCGGCGAGGTGCGTGATGCCGGCGCGGACGATCGCCTTGCCCTGCCCCGCCCCCTGGCAGTCGTCGCGCACGGCGAGCGGGCCCATCCACCCCTCGTCGCCGGAAACGTGCGCGATGTTGACCGCGCCGATGGCGCCGGCCGCGTCGCGCCAGAGCATGGCGCCCGCGCCGGCGCCCTCGACGGCATAGCGCCAGATCGCGGGATTCAGGGGCGGCACGCGCACGCCCACGAGCCCGTCGCGCCGGTATCGCTCCGTGAACGCGCTGCTGAAGAGGCCGTTGAGCGGGCCGATGTCGTCGGGCCCGATCGGGAACGGCCCCGCGAGCGGCACCGTGGCCGGGCGTTCCGCGCGCAGGGCCATCAGCCGGCGCTCACGTCCGTGGCGGGCATGTCGTCGGCGATCGCCTCGGCCAGCTCGTGTCCCTGCGTCGCGCTCCGGGTGACGACGGACGCGCCGGTGCGCTCGTCGAGGCGCACCTCGAGAACCTGGTCGAGTCCGTCGCGGACGTCGTCCACGTGGGTGATGAGGATCACCTGCTCGAACCGGTCCTGCAGGCCGCGCAGCAGCGCCACCACGTTCTGGCGGCGCGTGTCGTCGAGCGAACCGAAGATCTCGTCGAGGACCAGGAGCGAGAACGGCTGGCCGGCGCGCTCGGCGATCATCTGCGAGATGGCGAGCCGCAGCACGAGGTTGGCCAGGTCCTCCTCGCCGCCCGAGATGACCGGCTTCGGCACGCCCTCCTCGAGGACGACGATGCGGTACTTGTCGTCCAGCTCGAGCTCCGTGTACCGCGCGTCGGTGAGCTCGGCGAGGAACGCGCTCGCGAGTTCGGAGAGCTCGGGGCGCATGGCGAAGTTGAGGTCCGTCCGCAGGTCGGAATAGGCCCGGTGCAGTTCGTCGTGGAGCTGCTTGTCGCGCTCGAGCCCGGCGACGCGCGCGGCGGTCTTCTCCAGTTCGCGGCGCGCCATGGCCGCGCGCTCGAGCGCGGCCTGCGCGCTCGTGAGCTCGGCGGTTGCGGTGGCGGCCGCAACCGTGGCGCCCTGGAGCTGCGCGCTCGCGGCGCCGTGCTGCTCGCGCAGCAGCGCGAACTCCTCCTCCGACAGGGCGAGCGCGGTGCGCCGCGCCACGAGGTCGGCATGGCGGGTCGCGAGCGTGGTGACGCTGCGCGTGACGTTCTCGAGCTCGCGCCGCAGCGACGGCTCGCGCTCGACCTGCGTCGTGAGACGGTTGGCCTGCGTGCTCAGGGCCACGAGACGTTCGAACTCCTGCTCCACCACGCGATGCCGCTGGCGGTCGTAGCCCGCCGGCACGTCGGCCAGTTCCTTCACCAGCGTCGCGTGGCGCTGTTGCTTGGCGCCGATGTCGCGGTCGATGTGGGCCAGCTGCTGGATGCTCATCTGGGTGCGCGCCAGGCGACGTTCGAGCGCGCTCACGTCCTGCTGCACGCGGCGGCGCTCGTCGTCGAGCTCGGCCACGTCCTCGGGCATCGTCTCGAGCTGCTCGAGGCGCGCCTTGAAGTACGATCCGTCGGCGGCCACGGTCTCGAGCTGGTTGTCGAGGACGTCGATCACCTGGCGGTAGTGCTCCAGCAGCGGCCGCTGGCAGGTCGGGCACACGCCCTGCTCCCCACGGGCCACCAGGCGCTCGCGCTGCTCCTTGAGCTCCTGGTACTGCGTGCGCAGGGCGTTGCGCCTCGTCTCCGCCTCCTGGCGGTCGCGCACCCATTCCGTGCGGCGCAGCTCCAGCCGGCCCTGCGCCTCCTCGAGCTGGCGGCGCCGGGTCTCGAGCTCGAGGGTCACCCGCTCCTCCGCGCCCGGGGCGCCCAGCAGCGCCTCGCGCTGCTCGCGCATCGCGGCCAGCTCGGCCACGAGGGCGGCCTCCTGCTCCAGCAGCGCGCGCCGGCGTCCGTCGTGCGCCGCGAGATCGCGCAGCAGCGCCAGCTCCTGGCCAATCTGCTCGAACGGGACGAGCTGCTCGGAGAGCGGCGCCAGCGCGACGCGGGCCTCGTCCACGTGCCGCAGTTCCACGGTCAGGCGTTCGACGTTGCGGCGCTGCGCGGCCAGCTCGATCTCCGTGACGCGGACGTCGGCCTCGAGCTGCTGCCGCTCGTCGCGCTGCCGCTGCGCGTCCTTCCACCGGGGCGCGAGGGCGTCGAGCTGCGCCTGCACGCGCGAGCGCTCGATCTCGGCGTCGGCCACGCGCGACCGGGCATGCGCGACCGCCTCGCCGGCCTCCGCCTCCTGCGCCGCGAGCGCGTCCGGGTCCGGCATCCCCGCGCGCATCCCCGCGATCTCGTTGCGCAGGTCGCGGCGGCGCTGGTCGGCCAGCTCCTGGGCCACGCGCAGGCGTTCGTACCCGAGCACGCGGGAGAGGAACTGGGCGCGTTCCGTCGCCGAGAGCGACGCCATCACGGTGAGTTCCTTCTGGCCCGTGAAATACGTGTTGAAGAACTCCGCCTTCGTCATGCCGATGCGCCGATGCAGGATCTCGGCGACGGCGGTGGCGGAGTTCGCGATCGGCTGCTCGCCACCGTCCACGTAGAGCTCGGCCGTATTGAGCCCGCGCACCACCCGATACCGGTGGCCGCCGAGCTCGAATTCGAGCTCCACGCGCACGGGTGAACGCGCCGGTGCCCGCGTGAACCGGATGGACTCCTTGGTGCCGCGCGCGGTATCGGCCCCGTACAGGGCCCAGGCAATCGCCTCGAGCAGGGTGGACTTGCCGGCGCCGTTCGGCCCGATGATGCCCGTGAGGCCGCCGTCGAACGTGAGTTCCGAGTCCGCGTGCTGGCGGAAGTTCACGAGCCGCAGGCGGTCGAGCCTCACGACTCCTCCACCGGCGCGGACAGTCCCTGCAGCGCGCCGACCTGCTCCGCCTCGCCCAGGTACTGCAGGCCGAGCGCGATGAGGCGCTCGCGGTCGATGTCGCTCGTGAGCACGCGGCTGCGCAGGCTCTCGCGCAGCGTGTCGGCGAGCGACGGGCGGCGTCCGGGCGCGCCGCTCCCCTCGGACCGGATCACCTCGGGCCGCCGCGAGTCGAGGTGGAAGTGCAGGGCGCGGCGCTGCAGCTCGCCCAGCGCCATGTGGTCCAGTTCGCGGACGATGTGGCGCGGCACGTCGCGCGTGACGAGGCGCACCACCTTGCCGTCGATGCCGCCCGGCACGCGCGCCACGGCCGCGGCGATCGCCGCGTCGAGGTCCGCCGCCGCCAGCCCGCGGCCCTCGATCGGCGGAAGGTCGAGGAACTCCCGCACGACGGGCAGCGGGTGGAACGTCTGCTTCCCCGTGTCGAGGTCGCGCTCGATCAGTCCCTTGCCGGGCAGTTTCTGGGCCCGCTGCTCGGCGAGCTCTCCCCAGACGTTCGACCCCGCATAGTCGAGTGCGCCGCAGTAGTAGGCATTCGGCCCGACGCGCTTGTACACGTGGTAGTGCCCGAACGCGATGTACTGCCAGTCGCGCGACTCCACGACCGACGGCGGAATGCGGTACGTCGCCCGCGCGTCGGGCTCGACCGGCTCGGGCAGCAGGCCCTCCACTTCGCCGTGCGCGAGCAACACGTTGTACGCCGCCGACGGGTCGGGCTCGAGCGCGACGTCGGGGCGGGCCAGCGCGGGCACCGCGAGCACGGTGAGGCCACGCTCGGGAAACCGCAGCTGCCGCACCTCGCCGTCCACGACATGGATCCCCAGCGGGATGAACAGCCGCAGGATGCACGCCGACTCGCTCGATCGCGGCGTGTCGTGGTTCCCCGTGACGATCACGACGATCGCCTCGGGCAGCTCACGCACGAGGCGCGAGAACTGCGCGAAGGCGTGCAGGATGGCGGGGTTCGTCGGGCGCACGGTGTGGAACACGTCGCCGCCGATGAGCACGAGGTCCGGCCGCAGCGCGATGACCTTGTCGATGGCGTTCGTGAACGCCCTGGCGACGTCCGCCTCGCGCTGGTTGATCCCGGTCGGCGTCGTCCGCTGGAACTGGCGGAACCCGAGGTGCAGGTCGGAGAGGTGGACGAGCCGCATCGTCAGGCCGCGATCAGAACGCGTACGGGTCGTCGCCGGGGCTCGTCCGTATCGCCGGCCTCGCACGCGGCGCCACCGTCTCCGGCGCCACGCGGCGCTTGAGCTGCGCGCGGAAGAACGCCTTCACGTCGTCGGGCCGCACCTGCAGCGTGCGGTTGCGGGCGCGGAGCACTTCCTCCTCGTCCGCCAGCGCGATGGCCTCCTTGACCCAGTCGAGCGAGATGGACCGGTCGAGCGGGCGCAGCGCGCGCACGATGGCCTCCTCGAGCCCGGGTTCGGCCGCCGCGGGGAACCGTTCGACGCCCTCGCGCCCCGAGAGCACCGCCGGTCGCGGGAAGTGCACGAACACCGGCTGCGCAAAGTGCGGGTGCCGCACCATCAGCTCGCCCTTGTTCAGCGTGGAGAGTTTCACGCGGGTCGCCTGCGCGAGCGTGGCGTAGCCCGGCGTGGCCAGCTCGTCCACGTCCATGCGCCCGTACAGCGCCGTGCCGCTGTTCCCCACGACGCGCCGGTGCACCTGCGAGCGGAACTGCTGCGCCGCGAACAGCACCAGGCCGAGGTACCGCCCGCGCTCGGCCACGTCGAGCAGCATCTTGCGGACGTAGGTGTCCGGCCCGTCCGACGGCGCGTACTTGTTGAGCTCGTCCACGAAGACGACGACGTGGTCCACGCCGAGCGTGCGCTTCTCCATGCGTTCCCGCAGCTGCGTCACCACGCGCGCAAAGATCAGGTCCTGCGCATCCTCCTCGACGTTGGCCACGTCCACCACATACACGCCGCGGTCCGCGAAGGCGCCCCACGGCAGGTCGCTCACGGTGCCGTCGTCGGTGACCAGGCCGCGGCAGCGCGTCGAGATGTTGGTGAGCCGGTTGCGCACCTTGCGGATCGTCGCGATGTGGTGCGTCCGCCAGACCTCCTGGTTGCGCTCCTCCATCGAGCGCAGCACGTCGCTGAACCAGCGCTCGAGGTCGGTGAACGACATCACCCGATGCTGCGTGCCGAGGCGCTCGTCGCGAAAGTCCTGGTCCACGACACGCTCCCGGATGAAGTCGATCAGCGCATCGGCCTTCGCGTCGACGTCGTCCTTGTTGAGCAGCACCTCGGCGTACTGGAGCACCTCGCGCAGGCCCCACGTGAGCGGGCGCACGTTGTGCACCAGTGCCTCGTGCGAGCGCAGCGTGCTCAGGGCATACCCGCGCGCCGTGTACGGCGCGAAATACTCCACGTGCGCGAACGGCTCGGCCGGCACGCCGAGCTTCGCGTAGAGTTCCAGGTCCGCGGCGTCGAGGCGCGAGGCCGGCTGGTCCAGGAAACACAGGTCGGGGCCCTTCACGTTGAAGCAGAGCGCGGCCACGCGCCCCTTCGCCTGCGGGAAATGCGCGAAGATCGACGCGAGCAGCCATTCCACCGCGCTGGTCTTCGTCGCGAGCCCCGACACGCCCGTGATGTTGAGGTGCGCCGCCTCCGGGCCCATGAGAAAATCGGCGTCGAGATGGATCGGCGACGCCGTCGCGCCGGCGCGATACAGCCCGATCGGAATCCCGGTGCTCGCGCCGGGCCTGAGGTAGGCATCCATCCGCAGCGCGACCTCGACATCGGCCTCCGTCGCCAGGAAGACGTTGCCGAGCGCCACGGGCTGGAGCGGCTCGTCGGGCACGTGGCGCAGCACCGCCGCCTTGTAGAGGCGAATCTCCGTGCGCCGCGTCGGCGACGCCCCCGCGCGACCGGGGAGGCCGTCGGCGCCCAGCACGTCGTGCAGCGGCGTCGCCAGGTCGGAGTAGCTGAACCCCTCGACGACCACGCCATGCACCTGCGGCACGTGCCCGGCGATCGCGTCGGTGCCCTCCACGCGCACGATGGTCCCGATGCCGACCGGCGCATCGAGCGCCGTCCAGAAGTGGAACTCGTGCGGCGTGTTCGGACGGTGCTCGGTCGCCACCACCCGGCCGAGGATGTCAGCCATGCCTGAAAGCTACCGCCCGGAGGTAGGCCTCGCAGTCGCGGATTCCGTAGGCCATCACGCGCCACCGCGCGTCGGGCAGCGCCACCGGCTCGCGCTCGGCGAGCACCCAGCGCGACACGTCGTCCGCGTGCGCGGGGGAAAAGGCGCCGGCCGCCACCTCCAGGCGCACGATGCCCGAGAACGGATCCGCGCCGTCGCCCTCGCGCAGGCGGAGGTACCAGCTCGCCACGTGCGCCCGCCGGCGCGATTCCACCACAAAGGCGGTCGTGCGGTCGCCCGGGGGCAGCGCCGCCACGACCTCGAGGGATGGGCCGTCGACGTAGGCGGTCCGGTGCGACTTCACCACGCCCACGACGGTCGCGCCGCGCGCGGCGTCGCCCAGGGCCGCGATGCCGCCATCCACGTACAGTGCCCCCCGCCCCTCGGCGCACCACCGGCCCGCCAGCGCCGCCTCAATGGCCTCGCGCCGCCGCTGCACCGCGTCGCGCGCGGCCGAGAGGTGCTCGGCGGGGTGCACCGCATCGGCGGACGCCGCGGACGTATCCTCGATGCCGAAACCCGCGGCGCGCATCGCGTCCACCCACGCCGCCTCCACCCGCGCCACCGGCAGGTAGAGGGCGCGGTCCAGGACATGGTCGCCTCCCCACGTCCGGAGGGCACGATCGGCGCGCTCACGGATCACGGCGCCGACCGTGCCGTGCACCACCGGCACCGTCGGCCGCGGCTGCGGCAGGACCAGCGAACGCTGGATACCGTCCAGGAAGGCCGTGAAGCGCACGTCCGGCGATCCGGCCACCGGCCGGCGAACGATGGAGGCGCCTTCGAGCGGGGCGGCCGGGGCGAGCCGGGCCGGCTGGTCGGCGCCACGCTCCAGCACCTCGAGCGGCGTCAGCGTCGCGGCCGTCGCGCCGGACCCGTGCCCCGTGAGCTGCGCCAGCAGGCGCACGGCGGCCTCCGCGCTTGCTCCGTTGCGCGGCCCGCCATACGATTCGGCCATGCGTCGATCGCCGGCGGGAATGTCGGGCGCGCTCATGGTTGCCACGCTAGCCGTGGCGGCCGCGTGCGACAAGGCGCCCAAGTCCGATCCGAACCAGGTGCTGCCCTCAGGCGCGGCGGCCCTCGACCTGTCGTCGCACCCCACGGTGCTCTTCCAGGTGTTCGGCGACCCGAGCGAGCCCAAGATCATGCCGATCGCGGCCGTCGTGAACGGCGCCATCCAGCCGATCGGCCTGACGCGCGAGGGCTGGCGCGCGTTCGACAGCACCTATCTCGCCGCGGGCGCCAGGTACTCCGTGTACGTAGACGACTCCATCCGCGGCACGGTGACCGTCACGCGCGGCATGTGGGCGGGGCAGGAAGAACCGCTGTACCCCTTGCCGGGGTGCCGCGACCTCAAGCCGCTCGGCGCCGCCAAGCTCGATTTTCCCGTGCCGAGCGGCGAGCCGACCGTCGAGCTCATCGCTGCCTCCACGCCGCTCGCCCCGCACCCGAAGGGCCCGCGCGTGTTCCCGCCCACCGACGCCATCGCAAAGATGGCGCGCGCGCTCGGGCACGACCTCGGCGAGCGGAACCAGATGGACAAGGACGAACTCGACTCGCTCGACTTCGCCGCGCGCATGCTCATCACCGGAGCGCGCAAGGACCCGACCCTGATGGTGTCGTTCATCGACCAGCAGGCGGGCGACATCGCGCCCGGCGTCGGGCATACGTCGCACATCTTCGCGCTGTTCGACAAGCTCGACACCGGCTACGTCGCCACGTACCGGCACGTGAAGAGCGGCGACGCCAGGGCCGTCGAGTTCCAGCGGCTCGTGGACCACGTGGACGTGGATGGCGACGGCGTTGACGAGATGATCCTCGAGTCGTGGCACTACGCCGGCGCGAACGACCTCGTCGTGCTCGGGTTCAAGGCCGACCAGTGGCACGAGGTGCTGCGCGCGTCGTCGAGCTGGTGCCTCGACCCGCCCAAGCCCGACGCCAAGGCGGCCGCGAAGCCGTAGTGCAGGAGCCGCGAGCGCCGCGGCTGCCGTGGCACCTCGGCCGGCTCAGCCGGTGCCGATGTCCCAGGCCTGTTCGAGATCGGCCTTCGAGTATGCGCGAAAGGCCGTGAGCGTCGTGGTCCGCGTGAGGCCTGGCACGCTCGGGAACTGCTCCGTGACGATGCGCGCGATGTCCTCGTACTGCGCGACCTTCACGATGACGACCAGATCCCAGTCGCCGGAGACGGAGTAGACCTCGGTGACGCCCTCGATGCCCGCGAGGTGCCGCGCGCACTGCGGGATGAGCTTGGGATCGGCGCGGACGAGAACGATGGTGGTGATCATGGGATCGCCCGAAATGGTGGCACGGAGACGCGCGCGGCGCCAGTGACCGGAGCGCCGCCCGGCATCACGCGGACCGGTACGCGGCCACGATCCGGCGCATCGCCTCCTCGACGGTCGGCAGCGCGGCGGCGTACGACGCGCGAATCCATCCCGGCGTCCCGAACGCCGCGCCCGGGACGACGGCGACGTCGAACTCGTCGAGCAAACGCGCCGCGAACGCCGTGCCGGCGTCGGGCGCGTCTCCGGGTGCGCGCAGGAAGACGTAGAACGCCGCCTCCGGCGGCAGGAACCGGATCGCCGGTTCGGCCTGGAGGATCGCGCGGGCGGCGTCGCGCCGGGCCCGGAACTGCGCCACCATGTCGCGCACCGCCGCGTCGATCGCCGCGCCCCCGGTGACCGCGGCCAGGGCGGCGGCCTGCGACACGGCGGCCGGGTTGAACGTCGTGTGCGACTGGAACGCCGTCATCGCCTGCGCGAGCGGCCGCGACGAGACGGTCCACCCGATGCGCCAGCCCGTCATGGCGTACGCCTTGGCCACGCCGTCCACGAGCACGAGGCGCTCGCGCGCCCCCGCCACGTCGAGGCTCGACACCGCCGGCGCCTCGTATGCAATGCGCAGGTAGATCTCGTCGCTCAGGACCCACCAGCCGCGCGACTCGGCGAGCGCGAAGATCGCGGCGAGTTCGTCGCGGGGATACACCGCGCCCGTGGGGTTCACCGGCGAGTTGAGGATGAGGGCGCGCGTCGCCGGCGTCGCGACGCGCGCGAGGTCGTCCGCCGTGACGCGGAAGCCGCGGGCCGGGTCGCCCGGCACCGCCACGGCACGCGCACGCGCGAGCGCCACCATCTCGTAGTAACTCGTCCACGCCGGGGTCGGGATGAGGACCTCGTCCCCCGGGCCGAACAGGCAGAAGCAGGCGTTGAAGAGCGACTGCTTCGACCCGGCCGACACCACGACCTCGTCCGCGGCGACCGTCTCGCCGCGTCCGCGCCGCGCGCTCACCGACGCCGCGATCGCCGTGCGCAGCTCCACGGTGCCTTGCGTGGCCGTGTAGTGCGTGGCGCCGGCATCGATCGCGACCTTCGCCGCGCGCCGGATCGGTTCGGGCGTGTCGAAGTCGGGCTCGCCCGCGCCAAGGTCGAGGATCGTGCGGCCCTGCGCGCGGAGTGCTTTCGCACGTTGCGACACCGCGATCGTCGCGCTCTCGCGCATCTGCGCGATGTTCGCGGACGGCGTGAACACGCGGCTGGGCGGCGTCATGATCGCATCGCTAGATTTGACGGCCGAACGTTACGTGCGGGGCACGCTCCGCGCCAAACCAGCGGAGGACGGAGTGCCGGGATCGGATCGCGCCGAGGCAGGCAGCGCGCGCAGCACGCATGTCGTGCATTACATGGCGCCGGACTGGCCGGCGGTCGCCGAGCGCATCGCGCCGCTGCTGGCCCGCGCGGATGCGGCGGCGCCCGCGGTGCAGGTCCTCGTGCTCGTGCCGTCCGCGAGCGACGCCACCGACGTCGCGCGCGCACTCGCCGCGACGCCGCGCGCGCCGGGCATCGGGGCATGGAACGCGCCGCGCCGCGCGCAACGCCTCGCCCGCGCCACGCATCCGCCGGTGGTGGTCGCCACGCCCGCGGTCATCGCCGGCCTGCTCGCGGCGAGCGCCGTGTCGCTCTCCGGCGTCACGGGCATCGCCTTCGCCGCCGCGGACGAACTCGAGGCGGACGCGACCGCGCTCGAGACCGTGCTGGCCGAGGTGCCGGCCGGCGCTGCCAAGATCC
>CAZKYG010000016.1:0-10234 GCA_964556915.1 uncultured Gemmatimonas sp. | reverse complement strand
CACCCCGATGGACAGCGTCGCTCCGCCGCTCACGTCGCCGCCGACCACGGGCGCGTCCACCGCACGCGCGGCGCGGGCGATGCCGAGCACGAGGCCGCGCGCGCGCGCGTGCCACGCACGCGGCAACGTGAGGGTGACGAGCATCCCGCGCGGCGCCGCTGCCATCGCGGCGAGGTCCGAGAGCGCGGCCATGGCCGAGCGATAGCCGATCTCGGCGGCCGACATCCATTCCGGTCGGAAGTGCACCTGATCCACGGCCACGTCCGTGCTCACGACGACCCGTTCGCCCGGCGGGATGTCGAGCACGGCCGCATCGTCGCCCGTGCCCCGCGCCGCGTCGCCGTACTCGGCGAGCATCGCCCGGATCAGGTCGAACTCCGCCCCGCCGCCGAGCGCCGTATGCGCGCTCATCGGGACGCCGCTCCCGCGGTCACGATTCGCCGACCCGCGCCAGCTCCGCGAGCACGGGCGGGCTGGGGCGGCGCGGAGGCGTCCAGGCGTGGCGGAGCGCGTCGACGATATCGTCGAGCACGATGCCACGCGCCCGCCCTCCCCCGGCGATCTCGGCCGCGCAGCCGTGCACCCACGCGCCGGTCGCCGCGCTCGACTGGGGGTCGCCGGTCTGCGCCAGCAACGTGGCCACGATGCCGCCCAGCACGTCGCCGCTCCCGCCGGTGGCGAGCGCGGGAGTCCCGGACGCAACGACGACGGTCGCGCGTCCGTTGCTCACGACGGTCGGCACGCCTTTGAGCAGCACGGTGGCCTGCACGCGGCTCGCAATGAAGGCTGCCGCCTCGAAACGCCCCGCGTCGAGATCTGCCGCGGGCACGCCGGCGAGGCGCTGCGCTTCCCGCACGTGGGGCGTCACCACCGCTGGACGCGCGGCGAGGTGCCGCCCGAGCGCGTCCGCCTCGCCCTCGAACAGGCTGAGCGCGTCGGCGTCCGCCACGATGGGCCCGCGCCACGCGTCGAGCACGCGCATGGCGAGGCTGCGCGAAGCCTGCGACAGCCCGAGCCCGGGCCCGAGCAGCACGCCGTCGGCCCACGCCAGGAGCGCGGCCAGCGCGGCATCGTCCTCCGGCCACGGAGCCGCGAGGGCGGCCGGTACGGCCGCCTGTGCAGGCGCGACGCTCGGTGGTGCGACACACAGCCGTACCATGCCGGCGCCGCTGCGCAGCGCCGCGCGCGCCGCGAGGATCGGCGCACCGGTCATGCCGTCTGCGCCGCCCACGACGAGGAGGCGCCGGCGCGAGCCCTTGTGGGCGTCGGCCGCGATGGCGGGCACGGCAGCCAGCGCGGCCGCGCCATCGACCAGCACCGGGGCCTCGGGATCGTCCGCGGCGGCGCCGAGCCCGATGTCCACCACGGCGATCTCGCCGGCGGCGCCACGGTTGCGGAGCAGGCCGCGCTTGACCGTCCCGAAGGTGATCGTCGTGGCGGCGGGCACGCATGCGCCGGGCGTGGCGCCCGTGGTCGCGTCCAGCCCCGACGGGACGTCGAGCGCCACCACCGGAACGCCGGCCCGCGCGGCAATCGTCATCGTCTCGATCGCCTCGGCGGCCGCGCCGTGCGGCGCACCGGACGCCCCCGTGCCCAGGACCGCGTCCACGATGAGGGCTGCCTCGAAACGGCCGGCCTGCCGGCCAGCCCACGAGTGCACGCTGACCTGCCCGGGCAGCGCCTCGCGAGCCCGCACCGCGTCGGCGGTGTTCGGATGGCCCGTCGCCAGCACGGAGACCTGGACGCCAAGAGAGGCGAGCCGCGACGCCACAACGTAGCCGTCGCCGCCGTTGTTGCCGGCGCCCGCCACGACGAGCACGCCGGCGCCGAGTTCCCCGGCGTAGCGGTCCGCGATCAGCGACGCGGCCGCGTGCCCCGCGGCCTGCATGAGCGACCACGACGGCGTGCCCGCCGCGATCGCCCGGGCGTCGATCGCCGCCGCCTGGGCCGCCGTGGTGACGCGCGCCGCGCCCGGTGCCGGCGCGTCGCGGTGGGTCAGCCGGTCGTCGCGCCCTTCCACGGATAGTCGCGGTCGAAGGCGTCCTCGAAGTCGAAGACGTGCGCGAACTCCTCCCGCGTGTCGTTCGGCTGGCTCTGGAGCAGCCCGAGGTCAACGAGGGTGAACACGACGTCGCCGACATCCAACGTGGACGTCACGCCCCAGTACGCGAGCACCGTGCGCGCGAGCAGCCCGTATCGCTCGATCGCGAGCGCGCGGCAGCCGTCGAGCAATTCCCGGCCCGTCAGGTGGCGCCGCTCGGGCAGCCGCGACTGGCAGTATTCCAGCGCCGACAGCACGAACAGGTAGGCGTGTTCATGGAACCGCGGCTCCTTGAGCCGGATCCGGTCCATGACGCCGTCGCGGAAGGCGAGTTCGGGGAGAGAAGAAGGCAAGGACAGATGGCAGAAGGCAGGCGCCGCCATGGCGGCTGGTGGCCGACGGCTCCACCTGGGCAGAAAAGTGCGTCGCTGGCGCGCCGCACTCAACCGGTCAGCGGCCGGCCAGGACGGTTACGTCCACCCGCGAGGCCTGGCTCGGCGTGTGCCAGATGCGATGCGTCTTCGACTGGAAGTCCACGGGCCGCGCCTGGAAGATGTTCCGCACCCACGTTTGCGGATTGCGGTCGTAGAGCGGGAACCAGGTGCTCTGCACCTGCACCATGACGCGGTGGCCCTTCCGGAACGTATAGGCCTGCTGGTGGAGGTCCACGGTGAACGGCGTCGGGGCGTTGGGCTGGATCGGCTCGGGCGTGGTGAAGCTCTTGCGGTAGCGCCCGCGCATGATCTCGTGCGCGACCATGAGCTCGTACCCGCCCATCGACCAGTCGTCCGGGACGCTGTCGGGGAACACGTCGATGAGCTTCACCACCCAGTCGGCGTCGCGACCCGTGGTCGCGGCAACGAGCCGCGCGGTGACGTCGCCGGCGATCGTGAGGTCCGCGTCGAGCGGCTCGCTGCGATAGGTCAGCACGTCCGGCCGGCCGTCCACGAACCGCTGGTCCTCCGTCTCCCAGGTGCGCCAGCGCGAGCCGCGCGGGTCATACGTCTGCTCGACGGGCCGTGGCCGGTACGGCACCGGGTTGGCCGGGTCGCTCACGTACTGGTCGAACGCGATGTCGCCCTCGGTGGGCGGTTCGAACGACAGGCGACCGCCGGCCCGGAGGTACAGGCTCCGCGGGGTGACGCGGTCGCGCGGCGGCCACACGTCGAAGGTGCGCCACTCGCGCGCGCCGGCGTCGTACAGCCTCGCCTCGGGCACGGTCACGCCGGGGGCATCCTTGAGGTACTTCGCGAAGAACGGACGCTCGACGTTGCGGAGGAAATCGTCCGCCGTGCCGGGGTCCACCACGGGCATGCGACGGTCGGCACGCCGCCAGCCGCCGTGGTTCCAGGGACCCATCACGAGGAAGTTCCGGCCGGCCGCGTCGGCGCGCTCAAGCGCCTTGTACGTCGCCAGCGGCCCGAACCGGTCCTCCTGGTCCCACCACCCGCCGACGGTCAGCGTCGGTACCTCGGCGCGTTCGACATGAGTCTCGACCGCGCGCGCCTTCCAGTACGCATCGTACGCGGGATGTTGCGTGAACGCCGTCCAGGTCGGCACCCGGCCCTTGAAGTACTTCGCCTCGACGTTGGCGAGCGGACCAAGGTCCAGGTACCACTGGTAGGTGTCCCACGCGCCGATGGGGAGCGGCACGGACGAGTTGTTGCTCAGTTCCATGTCGCCGGCGTACTCGAAGCCATACGAGAGCCGGAACGCGCCCTGGTGGAAGAAGTCGTCGCCGAGCCACGTGTCGGTCATCGGCGCCTGCGGGGAGATCGCCTTGAGCGCCGGGTGCGGATGAATGCCGGCCATGGTGGCGAGAAAGCCGGGATACGACACCCCCAGCACGCCCACGCGGCCGTTGTTGTTCGGCACGTTCCTGACGAGCCAGTCGATCGTGTCGTAGGCGTCGGTGGCCTCGTCGGTCTTGCGCGCGTCGCCGACCGTGTGGAGCGGGACGTTCATCGCGAATTTCCCCTCACTGCCGTACCGCCCGCGAATGTCCTGGTACACGAACTGATAGCCGTCGGCGGCGAGGAAGCGATACTGGTTGCCGATGAGCTCGAGCCCGTCGATGCCGTACGGCGTACGGGTGAGAAGGATGGGCAGCGGCTGCGCGGCGCCGCGCATGGTGCAGACCATCGTCCGCAACTTCACGCCGTCACGCATCGGAACCATCGCCATGCGACAGTCGTGGGTCGCGGAGTCCGCCGCCGACGTCGCCTGCGGCGACGCGAGGAGCGTCCGTGTGCGCGCGAGCCCGCCCCCGGCCAGCGCCACCGCCACCGCCACCACCACGGAGCGCCACACCCCGCCTCGTCGCATCGTCATGATCCCCCCGTGCGATCAACCGCCGTTGTAGAGCGGAAACCTCGCCGTGAGGGCGCGCACCCTGCCCCGTACGGCATCGTGCGCCGCGGCGTCGGCCGGCGCCGCGAGCACGGCGTCGATGAGGCCGGCGATCTCGTGCATCTCCTCCGGTCCCATGCCGCGGGTGGTCACCGCGGGCGTGCCGATGCGGATGCCGCTCGTCACGAACGGCGACTGCGTTTCCTTCGGCACCGTGTTCTTGTTGACCGTGATGCCGGCCGTGTCGAGCGCCTCCTCGGCCACCTTGCCGGTGAGGTTCTTGGAGCGCAGGTCCACGAGCATGAGATGGTTGTCGGTGCCGCCGCTCACGATCTGGAACCCGCGGGCGGCCAGGGCCGCCGCCAGCGTCCGCGCATTCTCGACGACGGCGCGACAGTAGTCACGGAACGACGGGTCGAGCGCCTCCTTGAAGGCCACCGCCTTGGCCGCGATCACGTGCTCCAGGGGACCGCCCTGCGTGCCGGGGAACATGGCCTTGTCGATCGCCTTCGCGTGCTGCGCCTTGCAGAGCACGAGGCCGCCACGCGGGCCGCGAAGCGTCTTGTGCGTGGTGGTGGTGACGACGTCGGCGTGCGGGACCGGCGAGGGGTACATGCCGGTCGCGACGAGGCCCGCGAAGTGCGCCATGTCCACCATCAGGATCGCCCCCGCTTCCTTCGCGATCGCCGCGAACGCCGCGAAGTCGATCACGCGCGAGTACGCGCTGTAGCCCGCGATGATCATCTTCGGCCGGTGCTCGAGCGCCGCGGCGCGCACCCGATCCATGTCGATGACGCCGTCGTCGTTCACGCCATAGTGCACCGCGCGGTACAGCAGGCCGGAGAAATTCACCGGCGACCCGTGCGTGAGGTGGCCGCCCTGCGACAGGTCGAGACCGAGCACCGTGTCGCCGGGCTTCAGGAACGCGAGGTAGACGGCCGCATTCGCCTGCGCGCCGGAGTGCGCCTGCACGTTGGCGTGATCGGCGCCGAACAACTGCTTCGCGCGGTCGATCGCGAGCTGCTCCACCTGGTCCACGATCTCGCAGCCGCCATAGTACCGCTTGCCCGGCAGGCCCTCGGCGTACTTGTTCGTGAGTGGCGAGCCCATCGCCTCCAGCACCGCGGGTGACACGAAGTTTTCGCTGGCGATCAGCTCGAGCCCGTGGGACTGCCGGTCGGTCTCGGCGGAGATCAGGCGGGCGATGTCGGGGTCGGTCTCCCGGAGCGCCTTGCCCGGCGCCACGCGATCCCACGCGCGCCACCCCGTCACGAATTCCCCGCCAGCTCGATCTTGTCCACGCGCGGCTGGTGCCGGCCGCCCTCGAACTTCGTGTTGAGGAACGTGTCCACGATGGCCTCGGCGTCGGCTTCAGACACGAAGCGCGCCGGAAGCGCGAGCACGTTCGCGTCGTTGTGCTTGCGCGCGAGCGCCGCGATCTCCGGGGCCCACGCCACCGCGGCCCGCACGTGCGGATGCCGGTTGGCGGCGTACGACATCCCCAGTCCGGTGCCGCAGAGCAGGATGCCGCGCTTCGCCTCGCCCGTCTCGATCTCGTGCGCCAGCGGATGCGCGTAGTCCGGGTAGTCCGTGCTCGCCGGCGACGACGTGCCCAGGTCCTGCACCTCGTAGCCCATGGCGGCGAGCTTCGCCTTCAACCGCTCCTTCATCTCAAACCCGGCGTGGTCCGAGGCGATCGGGATGCGCTCGGCCATCAGCTCTTCCTCGGCCACTGCGGCCACGTGCGCGTGAGCGCGCCGACGGCCGCCAGCCGACGCTCGGCGAGCTTGTCGGCCGCCTCGTACGTGTGGATGCCCTGCTCCTTCGCGATCGCGTACACGCCGAGGATCGTGTCGAAGATCTCGTCGGCCTTGCGCAGCGCACGCTCGCGCGTCCAGCCGGCGAGCTCCGAGTACACGTTGATCACGCCGCCCGCATTGGCGACGAAATCCGGCGCGTACATGATGTTGCGTGCGGCGAGGGCATCGCCGTGCTTCTTCGGGTCGAGGAGCTGGTTGTTGGAGCCGCCGCAGACGATCTCGACCTTGAGCTGCGGGATCGTGTCGTCGTTGAGGATCGCGCCGAGCGCGCACGGCGCGAAGATGTCGGCCTTCTCGCCGTAGATCGCCGCGTCGGTCGTGGCCCGCGCGCCGAATTCCTTCACGACGCGCTCAACCGCATCCTTGCGGATGTCCGCCACCACCAGCCGCGCGCCGGCGGCGTGCAGCTCCTTGCAAAGGTAGTAGCCGACGTGCCCGAGACCCTGCACGAGAACCGTCTTGCCGGCGAGCGACGACGACCCCCAGCGTTCCTTGGCGGACGCCTCGATGGAGCGGAACACGCCGTGCGCCGTCACCGGCGACGGGTCGCCGGACTTGTTTGCCAGGCCCGCGACGTAGTCCGTCTCCATGTGGACGTAATCCATGTCCGCCGGGCTCGTCCCCACGTCCTCGGCCGTGACATAACGACCGCCGAGCGACTCGACGAAGCGCCCGTGCGCGCGGAAGATGAGCTCACGGTTGGCGGTCGCGTTGTCCGCGATGATCACGGCCTTGCCGCCGCCGAGGTTGAGGCCCGCGACCGCGTTCTTGTACGTCATGCCGCGCGACAGGCGCAGGACGTCGAAGAAGGCCTCGTCGTCGGACGCGTAGTTCCACACGCGGGTGCCGCCGAGCGCCGGACCGAGCGTCGTATTGTGGATGGCAATGATGCCCTTGTAGCCGGAGGCCTTGTCGTAGCAGGCAACAACCTGCTCGTGGCCGAGCGAGACGATACTGTCGAAGAGCTTCATAATGGCGTGGTTGGCGAATTCGGGTGGTAGTGGGTGCCGAGAGCGAACGTTACAATGCCGCGACCGCGCGCCCGATGACGATGCGCTGGATCTCCGACGTGCCTTCATAAATCTCCGTGACCTTGGCGTCGCGGAACAGGCGTTCCACCGGGTAGTCGGTGACGTAGCCGTAGCCACCAAAGAGCTGGATGGCCTGCGTGGTGACCCACATGGCGGTCTCACTGGCCAGCAACTTGCTCATCGCCGCGTGGGCCCCGACGTTCTCGCCGCGATCCTTGGCGGCCGCCGTGGTGTGCAGCATCGCGCGCGCGGCATGCACGCGCATGGCCATGTCGGCCAGCTTGAACTCGACGGCCTGGAACGTGTTCAGCGGGCGGCCGAACTGTTGCCGCTGCTTCGTGTAGGCAATCGCATGCTCGAGGGCCGCACGCGCGATGCCCACGGCCTGCGCGGCGATGCCGAGCCGACCGGCCTCGAGCGACTGCATCGCGTACACGAAGCCGTGCCCTTCCTGTCCCAGCAGGCGGTCCCCCGGCACGCGCATTTCGTCGAATCGGAGCTGCACGGTCGGCGACGCGCGGAGACCCATCTTCTCCTCCTTCTTGCCCACGCTGAACCCCGGCAGCTCCGGCGTGAGGATGAACGCCGAGACGCCGCGCGACCCGCGCCGACCCTCCGGGGTGTCCGTGCGCACCATCGCCAGGATCACTTCGGCGCAGTTGCCGTTCGACACCCACGCCTTCGTGCCGCTGACGACCCAGTCATCGCCGTCGCGCATCGCCTGGGCGGTGAGGGCCGCCGCGTCCGACCCGGCGTCCGGCTCCGACAGCGCGAACGCGCCGAGAAACTCGCCGGTCGCCATGCGCGGCAGGAATCGCTCGCGCTGGAGTTCCGATCCGAAGTTGAGGATCATGCGCGTGGGCAGCGAGTTGTGCACCGACATGAGGACGGCGGTCGACGCGTCTGCGGCCGCGATCTCCTCGAGGGCCAGCAGGTAGCTGAGCGAATCCAGGCCGAGTCCGCCGACTGATTCGGGGAGCAGCATCCCGAGGAAGCCGAGCTCGCCGAGGCGCCGTCGCACGGCCGGATCCGCCTGCTCCGCCCGATCCCACGCGGCCGCGTGTGGCGCCAGTTCGGCGCGGGCGAAATCGCGCGCCACCTGTTGAATGGCGCGCTGCGACTCCGAAAGCGGCGTGAGGGTCTCGATCATGGGTCAGAGGTCCGGCGACGGCCCCGGGGGGGGGCCACCCGCCATCCGTCAGTACGCGTAGAACCCGCGCCCCGACTTCCGCCCGAGCCAGCCGGCCGCCACGTATTTCCGCAACAGCGGGCATGGCCGGTACTTCGGGTCGCCGAGCCCGTCGCGCAGGACCTCGAGGATGGCCACACACGTGTCGAGGCCGATCAGGTCCGCGAGCGCGAGCGGGCCCATCGGGTGGTTCATCCCGAGCTTCATGACTTCGTCCACCGCGGCCGGCGTGCCGACGCCCTCCATCACGCAGTACACGGCCTCGTTGATCATCGGCATGAGGATCCGGTTCGCGATGAAGCCCGGGTAATCGTTGGCCTCCACCGCCGTCTTGCCGAGGGCGGTCGCGAGGGCAACCGTGCGCGCCGCGGTGGCGTCGCTCGTCGCGAGGCCGCGAATCACCTCGACGAGCTTCATCATGGGCACGGGATTCATGAAGTGCATGCCGATCACGTCGGCCGGCCGCCTGGTGCGCGCGGCGATCTCCGTGATCGAGATCGAGCTGGTATTGGTGGCGAGCAGCGCGCCGGCGGGCGCGAGGCGGTCGAGCTCCTCGAAGATCTGAAACTTGAGGTCGCGGCGCTCGGTGGCGGCCTCGATCGCCACGGTGGCGCCGCCCACCGCGCCGAGATCCGTTGCCGTCCCGATGCGACCCAGGGTGGCGTCGCGCGCGGCGGCGTCGAGCGTGCCCTTCTTCACCTGGCGGTCGAGGTTTTTCTCGATCGTCGACATTCCCCGCGCCAGGGCCTCGGGCGACACGTCGATCATCGTCACCGCGAGGCCGGCCTGCGCGCTGACGTGGGCGATGCCGTTGCCCATCTGCCCCGCGCCCACGACTGCAATGATTTCCGCCATTCGTCACGTCCCGGTTGCGCGGCTGACCATCCCGCGTCGCGAAAGGTGCTACCGTCTTGCCTCTGCCGTCTGCCGCGATGTCGCGTAGCGAAAACTAGCCACCGCGAGCGCCACAACGACCCCGGCGCCGGCCTCTGGCCCCCACGCGCCTCCGGTCAGCCAGTCCGGGCCGGTCGGCACGTACCGGTACGCCGGCGTCTGCAACGCGAGGCCGCTCACGGCCGCGTGCAGGCCAACCGCCTGCGCGTAATTCACGCCGAGATGCGCGAGGACCGCGGCCACGAGGCTGCCGGTCGTCAGGCGCACGATCGCGAGGAACACGCCGGCGCACGCCACGGCCGCCACCGACGCGATGGTGGGGTCGGGGTTGAGCAGGTGCGCGAGCGCAAATCCCACGCTGGTGACCGCCACGGCGCCGCGCGGCCCCATCCCGGCGCGGCACGCGTCGAACGCATAGCCACGAAACAGGAGCTCCTCCGCCGCCGCGGCCGGGATGAGCAACGCGAGCGCCGCCCATGCCACCGTGAGCGGGCCGTCGGTCGCGGTGGCCGGCTCGAACCGCGCGGCGCCGACCGCCACGAGCGCGAGCGCCGGCAGCAGGATGACGAGCGTGCCGGCGGCGAAGGCCGCCGCGAGCACCCGCGGCCGCCACGCCCCGCGCGTCAGGCCGGCGTGCGGCCATACCGGATCACGCTCGCCGTGCACGAGGCGCCCGGTGAGCCACGTGGCGGCCACGAGGCACGCGACCGTCGCCACCTGGTCGAGCGGGATCCGCGCGGCCCGGGCCCAGCCGGCGAGCGGCGTGGCGGTGGCCATCGGGAGCGCGACGCCCAGGAACACGAACGACGATGCCGCCACGGCGGTGCCGAACGCGACCACGCGCCACGGCGCGCGCACCATTCCGGCGTCGGTCCGCAACCACGAGCCGGTCACCGCGGGTACCCGTGGA
>CAZKYG010000015.1:0-26935 GCA_964556915.1 uncultured Gemmatimonas sp. | reverse complement strand
ATGGCGGCGCGCATGGCCCGCCTGCCGTGGCCCGCCGATGTGATCGCGGAGCGCACGGCGGTTGTGCCCGTGCCGCTGGCGGCGGCCCGCCTGCGCGAGCGCGGCTACAACCAGGCCGCGCTGCTCGCGCGGCACCTCGCGCGCCACTGGGGGATTCCGTGCTGGGAGAACGCCGTGGCGCGCGCCCGGGAGACGCCGACGCAAACGCGGTTGACTCCATCCGAACGTTCCACGAACGTTCATCACGCGTTTCGCGTGGACGCGCCGATGCAGGCACGTCTTGCCGGTGCGCACGTCATCGTGGTCGACGATGTCCTGACGACGGGCGCGACGCTGAACGCGGCGGCCGGTGTCCTGTTCGATGCCGGGGCGCGCATCTTCAGTTACGTCACGTTCGGTCGCGCCCGCGCGGCTGCCGACTGAGCTCCTTCACCTCAGCCTCATCTTCCTCACCATGGCTCTCAAGGTTGGCATCAACGGGTTCGGCCGCATCGGCCGTCAGGTCGTGCGCGCCGCCCGGGAATCCCGCGCGCCGATCGATTTCGTCGCGGTGAACGACCTCACCGACACGAAAACCCTGGCGCACCTGTTCACGTACGACTCGGTCCACCGGACGTACCGCGGCACCGTCACGCACGACGCCGAATCCCTCACGGTGGACGGCGATCGCATCCGCATCTTCAAGGAGAAGGATCCGGCCGCGCTGCCGTGGGCGTCGCTCGGCGTGGACGTGGTCCTCGAAAGCACGGGCAAGTTCACGAATGCGGAGGACGCGCGGAAGCACATCGCCGGCGGCGCGAAGAAGGTCGTGATCTCCGCGCCCGCGAAGAACGAGGACATCACGCTCGTCCTCGGCGTCAACGACGCGAAGTACGACGCCGCGAAGCACCAGATCATCTCGAACGCCTCGTGCACCACGAACTGCCTCGTGCCGATGGTCAAGGTGATCCGCGACGCGTTCGGCTTCCGGCACGCGTCGATGGTCACGATCCACAGCTACACCAACGACCAGAACGTGCTCGACTTCCCGCACAAGGACCTCCGGCGTGCGCGCGCCGCGGCGATGTCGATGATCCCGACCACGACGGGTGCGGCCAAGGCCACGGCGCTCGTGATTCCCGAGGTGAAGGGCAAGATCGACGGCATCTCGATCCGCGTGCCCACCCCGGACGTCTCGCTCGTGGAGCTCACCGTGGAAGTCGAGCGCGCCACCGCGATCGCCGAGGTGAACGCCGCGTTCAAGGCCGCGGCGGACGGCGCCCTCAAGGGGATCCTCGCCTACGAGGAAGCCGAACTCGTCTCGAGCGACTACATCGGCAACCCGCACTCGTGCATCATCGACGCGAAGTCCACGAACGTGATCGACGGGACGCTCGTGAAGGCGTCCGGGTGGTACGACAACGAGTGGGGCTACGCCAGCCGGTGCGTGGACCTGCTGCAGTTCATCGGCCGGTCGCTCTAGGCCGGTCCATGCGCCGCAAGACCGTACGGGACCTCGCGCCCGCGCAGCTGCGCGGGCGCCGGGTGCTGGTGCGCGTGGACTTCAACGTGCCGATCGAGAACGGGCGCGTCACGGACGACACGCGCATCCGCGCCGCCGCGCCGACCATCGCGCTCCTGCGTGCGCACGGTGCGCGGGTCGTGTTGTGCAGCCATCTCGGGCGCCCGAAGGGAAAGCCCGACGCCAAGTACTCGCTCGCGCCGCTCGTGCCGGTCGTGTCGATGGTGCTCGGCGCGCCGGTGGCGTGGTGCGATGAGCCGGTGGGGCCGAAGGCGATCGCCGCGACCCGCGCGCTCGGCGACGGCGAGGTGCTGCTCCTCGAGAACACGCGCTTCCTGGCCGGCGAGGAGAAGAACGATGACGCGCTCGCCCGCCAGTTTGCCGAGCTCGGCGACCTGTTTGTCAACGATGCGTTCGGCGCGGCGCACCGCGCGCACGCATCCACCGCCGGCGTGGCGGCGCACCTGCGTCCCGCCGTGGCGGGCCTCCTCATGGAGAAGGAACTCGAATACCTGGGCACCGCCCTGGAGAAGCCGCGTCGCCCGTTCATCGCCATCCTCGGCGGTAGCAAGATTTCGGGCAAGATCGACGTGATCGAGGCGCTCCTCCCGAAAGTGGACGGCCTGCTGATCGGCGGGGCCATGGCATGCACGTTCTACAAGGCGATGGGCCTGGAGACCGGCACGTCGCTGGTCGAGTCCGATCGCGTGGACATGGCCAGGGCGCTTCTCGACCGCGCGGGCTTCCGCCTCACGCTGCCGCACGACGCCACGGTGGCGCCATCGCTCGACGCCACGGACGCTGCGCACGACGTGCACCGCGACGGCATCCCCGCCGGCGAGGCGATGTACGACATCGGGCCGGACTCGCGCGCTTCGTACGGTCGCGCGATCGCATCCGCCAGGACCATCGTGTGGAACGGCCCGATGGGTGTCTTCGAAAAGCCGCCGTTCGACGCCGGGACGCTGGCCGTCGCGCGCGCCATGGCCGCCGCCACGACCGCCGGCGCGACGACGATCGTCGGAGGCGGAGACTCGGCCGCCGCTGTCGAGCATGCCGGGCTCGCGGCGCAGATGAGCCACGTGTCGACGGGCGGCGGCGCGTCGCTCGAGTTCCTCGAGGGCAAGCCGCTGCCGGGCGTCGAATGCCTCGACGCGGAGGGCGCCGCGTGAGGCACCCCGTGTTCGCGGCCAACTGGAAGATGAACCATGCGCCGGCCGACGCCGATGCGTTCATGCGGCAGTTCCTCGCGTACTACCCGAAAACGCAGGACCGCACCATCATCTTCTTCCCCTCGGCCATCACGATGCTCGCGGTGCAGGCCGCGCTTCGCGAACGGAGCGATATCAAGCTCGGCGTGCAGAATATTCACTGGGAAGACCACGGCGCGTTCACCGGCGAGAACTCCGCGGCGATCGCGCGCGGCGCCGGCGCGAAGTACGCGCTCGTGGGGCACTCCGAGCGCCGGCACGTGTTCGGCGAGACGGACGAGCAGGCGGGCCGGAAGGTCGCGGCCGCCATTCGCGGCGGCTTGATCCCGATGCTGTGCGTGGGGGAGACCGTTGAACAGCGCGAACGGGGTGAGACCGTGGGCGTTGTGGTGCGCCAGCTGCGCGCCGGACTTGGCGCGATCGAACAGGCGCAGGTCGCCGGCTGCCTCGTCGCGTACGAGCCCGTCTGGGCGATCGGGACCGGCAAGACGGCGACGCCGGCCGATGCGAGCGTTGTGCACGCGGCGATTCGTGAGGAACTGCGCACGATCGCGGGCGACCGCTCGGAGGCGATCCATATCCTCTATGGCGGTAGCGTGAACCGCGGCAATGCCGCGGCGCTGCTGAGTGACCCCGAGATCGACGGCCTCCTCGTTGGCGGGGCGAGTCTCGATGCCGAGGGCTGGTCGGCTATCGCTCGCACTTGAGTACCGGCGATAAGTCGCTTATTCTACAAGGCTTACCTTACTTCAGTCCCCAAGGGCCGCCCGGATGTACACGTTCCTCACAGTCCTCCTCTTGATCGACGCTGCCGTGCTCCTCGCGGCCGTCCTGTTGCAGTCGGGCAAGGGGGGCGGACTCGCGGCCAGCTTCGGCGGCTCGTCCTCGGGGGATGCGTTGTTCGGCGCACGGCAGGCCGGAAATCTCCTGACCACGGTCACGTGGTGGTCGGCGGGCATTTTCCTCGGCATCGCGTTCGTCATGCAACTCATGTCGGCGCGCACCTCCGGACCGCAGTCGGTGCTGGACCAGCAGTTCACGGCGCCGCCGGCATCGAGTGCGCCGGCGGGAGCTCCGGCGGGAGCGCCGGGGGCCAACGCTCCGGCATCGCCGCTGCAGGCGTTGCCCACCACGCCGGCGCCCGCCACGGGGAACAGCAAGCAGCCCGACGCCAAGAAGCAGCCGGACACCAAGAAGCAGCCCTGACGCGGTGATCGCTCTCAGCGGAACTCCGGGGTTCCTCCTCCTCGAGGACGGAACCCTTTTTCGCGGCCAGGTTGACTCGCCGGACGGGCTGCCGGCCGCGGCCGAAGTCGTGTTCACGACGAACATGAGCGGATACCAGGAGGTCTTTTCTGACCCCTCGTACCGCGGCCAGATCGTGGTCATGACGGCGCCGATGATCGGCAACTACGGGGCCAACGGTGAGGATCCCGAGTCCACCGGCGCGCAGGTCTCTGGCGTCGTCGTCAGGGAGCTTTCCAAGAGCTACTCAAACTGGCGCGCGGGAGAGAGTCTCGCCGAGTATCTCCGAAAGGCACAGGTCCCTGTCCTGCATGATGTTGACACTCGGCGACTTACGCGGCACCTGAGGACCGTGGGCGTGCTGCGCGGGGTGATCGGCGTTGGCGGCGAACCGGCCGACGCGGATCGGGCCGCCCTCGCCGCGTGCCCGTCAATGGCGGGGCTGGACCTGGCAACCATGGTCTCAACGAAGTCGCCCTACCAGTGGGGTGACGCCAATGCGCCGCGTCATATCGTGGCGTACGACTACGGCATCAAGCACAACATCCTGAGGCTGTTTGCCGAGCGCGGGTGTCGCACGACAGTCGTTCCGTCCCGGACTCCCGCCGCCAAGGTGCTGGCCATGAGGCCGGATGGGGTCTTCCTGTCGAACGGGCCCGGCGATCCCGAAGCGGTGGACTATGCACCGGCTGCGGTGCGCGAGATCGCGGCCGCCGGAGTGCCGGTCTTTGGCATTTGCCTTGGCCACCAGATACTCGGCCTGACGTTCGGCGGACGGACGTTCAAGCTGCCGTACGGCCACCGCGGCGGGAACCATCCGGTGAAGGATCTGCGGACTGGCAAGGTTCTGATCACGTCGCAGAACCATGGGTTTGCCGTCGAGGGGACGGAGGCCGAAATCCCCGGCGCGCCGGACCTAGAGGTCACAAATGTGAATCTCAACGACCAGTCGATCGAAGGGCTCCGCCACCGGACTCTCCCCATTTTCGGTGTGCAGTACCACCCCGAGGCGGCCCCGGGGCCGCACGACGCCCGAGGGCTGTTCGACGACTTCATGTCGGCGGTTGGCAAGCACCGAAAAGCTTGACACCCGAGCCCTTGGCGACCTAAACTCTAGGCACTTCGCAGTTTAGCTCGCCATTTCAGGCAGGGGCTGTCGATGACCAAGGCCGACCTGGTCGAACGCGTAACAGACACCATCGCCCAGACGTCTGGGCCGATGATCTCGAAGAAGGACTGCGCCCGGGTGGTGGACGCGTTCCTCGATGCGATCAAGGACGCCCTCAAGGACCAGAAGAACATCGAGGTCCGCGGCTTCGGCACCTTCAAGATTCGCCAGCGCAAGACGCGCATGGCGCGCAATCCGCGAACGGGCGCGCCGGTGGAAGTCAGCGCCCGGCCGGTCCCCGTGTTCAAGCCGTCCAAGGAGCTTCGGGCGATGGTGTCGGACCTCGACATGTCGCAAGTGCCGGACGCGTAACGAGATATCGGGAGTCTTCGGGCCACGCCACCGTCGGTGCGCGTGGCCCGCGTTAGTTTTCGCCGGACGATGCAGCTGAATGTGCTCCTTTTCGCCTCGTACGCCGAAGCGTTTGGCGGCTCCCGCATGGATATCGCGCTTGCGGACGACGCCACGGTGGCGGACCTGCTCGAGGAGCTTCAGGCCATGGCGCGAGCGCGCGGCCTGCCGCCGGCCGCGGTTGCCGTGAACCAGGAGTACGCTGCCGCCACCCGACGCCTCGCGCCCGGCGACGAGGTGGCGATCATTCCGCCGGTGGCGGGCGGATGAGCCGCGTCGCCGTGGTGGAGCGTCCGCTCGACGTTGCGGCGCTCGTGGCCGAGGTTTCCAGTCCAACGGACGGCGCGATCGCGACGTTCGTCGGTGTCGTGCGTGACTCCAACGCCGGACGACCGGTGACCGGCATCGACTACTCGGCGTACGGCCCGATGGCGACCCGCGAGCTGGAGGCGATCGTCGCCGAGGCGGCCGCCGCGTTCGGCGGCGTGCGCGTGGCCGTCGAGCATCGGGTGGGGACGCTCGCGGTGGGCGACGCCAGCGTGATCATTGCGGCATCACACGCGCATCGGGCGGACGCGCTGGGGGGGCTGGGATTCGTGATCGAGGAGCTCAAGCGTCGCGTGCCGATCTGGAAGCGCGAGCATTACGCAGACGGGACGCGGGAATGGGTGCACGCCGGATCGTCCCGGTCGGCGCCGCTGAGCGGGGGCGTCGCGTGAGCGGCGGCTTCGCCGGCGAGTCGCAGGGCGTGTCGCGCGATCAGTTCGGCCGCACGATCGAGTACCTGCGGATCTCGGTCACCGACCGCTGCAACTTCCGTTGCGTGTACTGCATGCCGCTCGAGGGCCTCGAGTGGCTGCCCAAGGCCGACATCCTGAGCTACGAGGAGATCGCGTCGATCGTGCGGCAGCTTGCGCCCCTCGGACTGCGGCGCCTCCGCATCACGGGCGGGGAACCGACCATCCGGCCCGATCTTGAACACCTGGTGCGCCTCCTGCGCGCGGTGCCCGGGATCGAGGATGTGGCGCTTTCCACCAACGGCGTGAAGCTGCCGGCGATGGCGGCATCGCTGGCCGGGGCGGGGCTCGACCGGGTGAACATCAGCGCCGACTCGCTCCGGCCGGACCGCATTGCGGCCATCGCGCGGAGGAACCTCGGGTTCGAGCCGGTGACGGCGCTTCGCGCCGCGCTCGCCGCGCGGCTCGATCCGGTCAAGTTCAACGTGGTGGTCATGCGCGGCATCAACGACGACGAGATCGCCGACTTCGCGCGCCTGACGCTCGATCACGCGGTGCACGTGCGGTTCATCGAGCTCATGCCGGTCGGCGAGATGGCGGGACTGACGTGGGACCACGTCGTGCCGAGCGCGGAGGTCCTCGACCGCGCGGCCGCGGCGATCGGTGCACTGGAGCCGTCCGACGGGCCCCGCATGGGGAACGGGCCGGCCACGTACCACCGGGCAGCCGGCGCTCCGGGGACGGTCGGCGTGATCACGCCCATGACGCACACGTATTGCGGGTCGTGCAATCGCGTGCGGCTCACCGCCGACGGGCGCCTCCGCACCTGCCTGTACGGCACGCACGAGGTGAACCTCCGTGAGCCGCTGCGGGCGGGAGAGCCGATGGCGCCGCTCTTCGTGCAGGCGCTGGCCAACAAGCCCCGGGAGCACGAACTGCTGCAGATGCGGGTGGGGGGGCTCAAGGCGCTGTCGCAGGTGGGCGGCTGACCGGCCAGGCCGTCGCCGTTCGGCAGCACGAAAGCCGGGGGTGGTGCCGCCACGCTATCTTTCAACGCGTCAGCGGCACTCCCTCACTCACAACGCATCTATCCGCATTATGGTGAACAAGATCACCGTCGTGGGCGCCGGCAACGTCGGCGCGACCGCGGCCCAACGCATCGCCGAGAAGGAACTCGCCCGCACCGTCGTGATGGTGGACGTCGCCGACGGCATCCCGCAGGGGAAGGGCCTCGACCAGTGGGAATCCGCGCCGATCGAACTCTTCGATTCGCGCGTCGTCGGCACCACGGGCTACGAGGAGACGGCGGGGTCCGACATTGTCGTGATCACGGCCGGCATCGCCCGCAAGCCGGGCATGAGCCGCGACGACCTGCTGAACACGAACGCCGGCATCGTGAAGTCGGTCGCGGAGAACGTCGCCAAGACGTCGCCGAACGCGATCCTCATCATCGTATCCAACCCGCTCGACGTGATGTGCTACGTGGCGATGAAGGCGTCAGGCTTCCCGCGCGAGCGCGTCATCGGCATGGCCGGCGTGCTCGACACGGCGCGCTACCGCTCGTTTCTCGCCATGGAGCTCGACGTCTCCGTGCGCGACATCCAGGCGATGGTGCTTGGCGGTCACGGCGACACGATGGTCCCGCTCATCTCGTACACGACCGTCAGCGGCATCCCGATCACGCAGCTGCTCGCCAAGGACAAGCTCGACGCGATCGTGGACCGCGCGCGGAACGGCGGCGCCGAGATCGTGAAGTTCCTCAAGACCGGCTCGGCCTACTATGCGCCGTCGTCGGGCGCCGTGCAGATGGTCGAGGCGATCGTCCGCGACCAGAAGCGGATTCTGCCGTGCTCGGCGTGGCTGCAGGGCGAGTACGGCATGAAGGACGTGTACCTGGGCGTGCCGGTCAAGCTGGGCCGCAAGGGCATGGAGAAGATCATCGAGGTGTCGCTCACGGCCGACGAGAAGGCGGCGCTCGAGAAGAGTGCGCAGGCGGTGCGCGAGCCGATGGGAGTCGTGAAGCTCTAGCGGCAACGCCGCCGCAGATCGCGCAGGAGGAGCCGCAAACTACGGCCGCAGGTACGTCAGTATCTGCGGCCGTTGCTGCGAAATCCGCGTCATCCGCGGTGAAGTCCCTACGCGCCGTCGGCTGCCCCCTCACAGCCACGCCGCTCCGCGCGCGGTAGCATCCTCGCCAGTGGTTACGTCACACACGCGAGGACATCCGATGGCACATCGATCGTGGGCGGAGCCGTGGCGGATCAAGATGGTCGAGCCGCTGCGCATGACGTCGCGGGACGAACGGGAAGTGGCGATCCGGGAAGCCGGATACAACACCTTCCTGCTGCGGTCCGATGATGTGTACATCGACTTGCTGACGGACTCCGGCACCAGCGCGATGAGCGACCGCCAATGGGCCGGCATGATGCTTGGTGACGAGGCGTATGCCGGGTCGCGGAACTTCTACCATCTGGAAGAGGCGGTCCGGAAGTACTACGGATTCGAGTACCTCATTCCGACCCACCAGGGCCGCGGGGCAGAGCACATCCTGTCGCGGCTGCTCGTGTCCGCGGGGCACGTGGTGCCGGGGAACATGTACTTCACCACGACGCGCGCCCACCAGGAGCTGGCGGGCGGCGAGTTCCGCGACGTGATCATCGACGAGGCGCACGATGCGGCGTCGGAGCATCCGTTCAAGGGCGACGTGGATCTGACGAAGCTCGACGCCGTGGTGCGGGAGGTGGGGGCGCATCGGATACCCTATGTGAGCGTCGCCGCGACGGTGAACATGGCCGGCGGCCAGCCGATCAGCCTTGGCAACCTGCGGGCGGTTCGCGAGTACACGCGCCGCCACGGCATCAAGGTGATCCTCGACGCCACCCGTGCGGTGGAGAATGCCTGGTTCATCCAGCAGCGCGAACCGGCGTTCGCGGGGTGGCCGATCACGGAAATCCTGCTGCAGATGTGCGCGTGTGCGGACGGGGCGACCATGTCGGGCAAGAAGGACAGCCTCGTCAACATCGGCGGCTGGCTCGGGCTGCGCGACGCGGCCCTGGCCGAGCGCGCGCGGGGGCTCGTGGTGCTGTTCGAGGGGCTGCACACGTACGGCGGGCTGGCGGGCCGGGACATGGAGGCCATGGCGATCGGCATCGAGGAGTCGGTGCAGGACGACCACATCCGCAGCCGGATCGGCCAGGTGCTCTACCTTGGCGAACGGCTCATCGGGATGGGCATTCCGGTGGTGCGGCCGATCGGCGGGCACGCCGTGTTCCTCGACGCGGCCGCCATGTTGCCGCATCTGAGCCGCGACCAGCTGCCAGCGCAGTCACTGGCGGCGGCGCTCTACACGGAGAGCGGCATCCGGGCGATGGAGCGGGGCACGGTCTCCGCGGGGCGCGACCCGAAGACGGGCCAGAACCGCCACCCTCGGCTCGAACTCGTCCGGCTGACGATTCCGCGGCGGGTCTACACGCAGGCGCACATGGATGTCGTCGCCGAATCGGTGGCGGAGGTCCATGCGGCGCGCGAGTCAGTTGGCGGACTGCGGTTCACATTCGAACCGCAGCACCTGAGGTTCTTCCAGGCGCGGTTCGAGCCGGTGGCCGTTGCGCCGCGCGCGGAGCACCGGCGTCCGAGCCTGGCCGGCGTGGTGGTCTAGCGCGGACGGGGTGGCGTGGCGTGGCGCCGTTGGCGCAGCCAGTAGTTTTCGTGACATGGTCGGACTGCCGCCGGGCATCCTCGTCATTGATGACGAACCGCAACTGCGGCGCGCGGTGCGGCACGCGCTGGAGGCCGAAGGTTACCGGGTGTCGGAAGCCGCGACCGCGCGCGAAGGCCTCGACGTGGCGGCGGCGACGCGCCCCGACGCGATCGTGCTCGACCTCGGGTTGCCGGACACCGACGGCATCGATGTGTGCCGTGACCTGCGTGGCTGGACGCAGGCGCCGATTCTCGTGCTCTCGGCGCGTCACGCGGACGACCAGAAGGTCGCGTTGCTCGACGCCGGCGCCGACGACTACGTCACCAAACCGTTCAGTCCCGACGAACTGCGCGCGCGCCTGCGCGCGTTGCTCCGGCGCGCGCCGGCCACGGCGTCCGACGCCTCGAGCCAGGTGCGGTGCGGCACGCTCGTGGTGGATCTCGCCCGTCGCACAGTGACCCGAGCCGGTGCATCGGTGCACCTCACGCCCACCGAATGGGAGCTGCTGCGGGCGTTCGTGACGAATCCGGACCGGACGCTCACACACCAGCAGCTGTTCAAGGCGGTGTGGGGGAACGCGTTCGGCGACGCGCAGCAGTACCTGCGCGTGTACGTCGGCCAGTTGCGCCGCAAGATTGAAGACGATCCGGTGCGGCCCCGGTACATCAAGACGGAGCCGGCCGTCGGCTACCGGTTCGAGACTGCGGGGTGACCGCGCCGGCCGCACCGTCCGCGAGGTATCGCGCGGTCCTTCTGGTCGCGGCGTCGGCGCTCGCGCTCGGGGTGGCAACGGCGTTGATGCTCCTGGTGCGCGGGCGCCTGGACAAGGCGCACGTGACGCTCATCTACCTCGTCGTCGTGCTCGGGGGCAGCGCGGCGTCGGGGCGGCGCGTCGGGTTGTCGCTCGCGGGCGCGGCCTTCCTCCTGTTCAACTACTTCTTCCTCCCGCCGTACAACACGCTGGTCATCGCCGATCCGCTCGACTGGCTCGTGCTTGTCGCGTTCCTTGTCACGAGCGCCGTCGCGGCCGAGCTGCTGCACCGACAGCGGCGTCAGGCGTCGATCGCCGCCGCGCGCGCCGACGAACTCGACCAGATCGCCACCCTTGGCGCCGAGACCCTCAATGCGCCGCGGGCGGAACAGGCGCTGGCGGCGATCGCGACCGTGATTGCGCGGACCGTCGGGGCCGAGCGGTGTCAGTTGTTCGTGCGCGACGCCGCGGAGCCGGGCCTGCGATGCGTGGCCGACACCGGAGGCGGGGGGGGCGGCGCGGACACACCCCCCACCGACCCGAGCGGCCTCCTCGAGTACATCGTCCGCACGGGCCGTTCCGCGATCGAGCGGGACGACGGGACGATCCGCGTCGCGGGCGCCGAGCCGGGTGGCCCGCGCGATCCGGCGGAGCCCGGTGCGGGCAGCATCGCATCCGCGCGGGCGTTCGCCGCCCCACTGTCCGTGCGCGGCGCGAGCGTCGGTGCGATCCGCGTGAGCGGCCCGCGAGGCCTCGAGCTGACCGCGGATCAGCGCCGCGTGCTCGGCGCGCTCTCGTACTATGCGGCGCTCGGCATCGAGCGCCTCAAGCTGGAGGGCGTTGGGGAAGCCGCGGAGCAGCTGCGCCGCGCCGACCGGCTGAAGGACGCCCTGGTGGCCGCGGTATCGCACGACCTTCGCACGCCGCTCACCACGATCAAGGCCATCGCGCACGAGATCGCCGCCGGCGGCCAGGGCCGGGCGGCCGTGATCGAGGACGAGGCGGACCGCATGTCGTCGCTCGTCGAGGGCCTGCTCGAGCTGTCGCAACTCGACGCAGGCGCCCTGCGGCTGAACCGCGAAATCAATACCCTGGACGACCTGGTGGGCGCGGCGCTGCAGCGCGCGCAGTCGGTGCTCCACGACCATCGGGTGGACGTGACGTTCGCCGGCGACGGACTGGTCACGGGCGTGTTCGATTTCTCGCAGGCCCTGCGCGCCCTCACCAACATCCTGGAGAACGCGGCGAAGTACTCGCCGCCGGGCGCCCCCATTGGCGTGCGGGTCGCGGGAAACGGGGCGGACGTCGAGGTCACCGTTTCGGACCGAGGACCCGGCGTCCCCGTCGCCGAGCGAGACCGGGTGTTCGAGCCGTTCTACCGGATTCCGGGCGTTGCACCGGATGTCCGCGGCGCGGGCCTCGGCCTTTCCATCGCGCGCCGGTTCGCGCGCGCGCAGGGGGGTGACCTCGTCGTCGCCGATGCGCCCGGCGGCGGCGCGGCGTTCACGCTGCGCCTGCCCGCGCACGCCGAGCAAACCGCATAGCCGACGCTCGCCCGGGGCTTCGGCACGCGGCGTCAGGGACCGCCCTACGCCCCCGGATCCTCTTGCAAAACACTTATGGGTCGTGCGGGGAATCCTTGTGCGGCCTTTACGCCTCGGCCGCTAGTCTCCTGCCGCGCGGGATGTGCGAGCAGTGCCGCCCGCGCACGGTTTCACGACCTCGCCCGGAGTTTCGGCCATGACCGACCTCATCTATGTCGCCGGCACGATCGCGTTCTTCGTGTTGATGCTCGCGTATGTCGCCGCGTGCGCCGCGCTCGGACGTTCGCAGTCCCCCGAGGACCAGGCCCATGACGATCGATAGCTGGATCGGGCTCGCCTGCTCGGTCCTCATTCTCGCGTACCTCGTGTACACGCTGCTCCGGCCGGAGAAGTTCTGATGTCCGCCAACGGTTGGCTCCAGATTCTGTTCTTCTCGGCGGCCGTGCTGGCCGTCGCGAAGCCGCTCGGGATCTACCTCGTGCGCGTGTTCGATGGCACGGCCGGGTGGCTGCGCGTGGTGGAGCGTCCCATCTACCGCGTGTGTGGCGTGCGCCCCGACGACGACCAGCACTGGACGCAATACGCGGGCGCCATGCTGCTGTTCAGCCTGGTGTCGATGCTGCTGACGTATCTCGTCCTCCGGCTCCAGGCCGTGCTGCCGCTGAACCCCGCGCACCTGCCGGCCGTCACGGACCGCCAGGCGTTCGAGACCTCGGCATCGTTCACGACGAACACGAACTGGCAGTCGTACTCGGGCGAGACGACGATGTCGTATTTCTCGCAGATGACGCAGCTGGCGTTCCACAACTTCGCGTCGGCGGCGGTCGGCATCGCCGTGGCCGTCGCGCTCGTGCGCGGCATCGCGCGCCGCAGCGCTGGGCGGATCGGGAACTTCTGGGTGGACATGACCCGCGCGACGCTCTACGTGCTGCTCCCGCTGTCGCTCGTGCTCGCGCTGGTCATGGTGCAGCAGGGCGTGATCCAGAACTTCAAGCCGTACCTCGAGGTCACCACGCTCGAAGGGGCGAAACAGACGATCGCCATGGGTCCCGTCGCCAGCCAGGAGGCCATCAAGCAACTCGGCACCAACGGCGGCGGCTTCTTCAACGCCAACTCGGCGCACCCGTTCGAGAACCCCACGCCGTGGAGCAACTTCTGGGCGATGTTCGCGATCTTCGCGATCCCGTCGGCGCTCACGTGGATGCTCGGCCGGATGGTGAAGAAGCAGGCGCACGGGTGGGCCGTCTGGGCGGCGATGTTCATCCTGTTCTTCGGCGGCGTGACGACGGCGTACTGGGCCGAGGCGCGCGGCAACCCGGTGCACGCCGCGCGGGGGGTGGACGTCGTGGCCACGACGACGAACCCCGGCGGCAACATGGAAGGGAAGGAGGTGCGGTTCGGCGTCGCCAACTCCGCGCTCTTCGCCACGATCACGACCGACGCGTCGTGCGGCGCCGTGAACGCGATGCATGACTCGTTCACGCCGATCGGCGGGCTCGTCCCGATCATCAACATGCAGCTCGGAGAGGTCGTGTTCGGCGGCGTCGGCGCGGGCCTGTACGGCATGCTCGTGATGGTGGTCCTCACCGTGTTCATCGCCGGGCTCATGGTCGGACGCACGCCGGAGTACCTTGGCAAGAAGATCCAGGCGCGTGAGGTGCAGATGGCGATGCTCTATGCGCTGGTGTTTCCGGCCGCGATCCTGACGCTGACGGCGATCTCGGTCATCCGGCCGGAAGGCCTCGCGGGACTCAACAACGCCGGGCCGCACGGACTGTCGGAGATCCTGTACGCCTTCTCGTCAACCGCGGCAAACAACGGGAGCGCGTTCGCCGGCCTCACGGGCAGCACCTACTACTACAACACCCTGCTCGGGCTGAACACGCTCATCGGCCGGTTCGCCATGATCGTGCCGATGATCGCCCTTGCCGGCTTCCTGTCCGAGAAGAAGATCGCGCCGGAATCGGCGGGGACGTTCCCGGTCACCACGCCGCTCTTCGTGGTGTTGCTCATTGGCGTTGTGCTCATCGTCAGCGCCCTCACCTTCTTCCCGGCCCTCGCCCTCGGTCCGCTCGTCGAGCACCTCTCGATGGCGGCGGGGAGGCTGTTCTGATGACTGCCCGCAAGCATCCCCTCTTCGATCCGCCGATCGTGCGTCGTGCCGCGATCGACGCGTTCGTGAAGCTGAACCCGCGGCACAAGGTCCGGAACCCGGTCATGTTCGTCGTCCTCGTCGGCAGCGTGCTCACCACGCTGGTGCTCGTGCGCGACGTGGGCGGTGGCCATGGCGGCGTCGGGTTCACGCTACAGATCGCCCTGTGGCTCTGGTTCACCGTGCTGTTCGCCAACTTCGCCGAGGCCATGGCCGAGGGGCGCGGCAAGGCGCAGGCCGACGCGTTGCGCGCGACGCGCACGCAGTCGTACGCCAAGCGACTCGAGGCCTCCGACACCGGCGAGCCAATCGACATCCTCAAGTACACGGGCGTGCTCGCCACGACCCTCAAGCGGGGCGACCTCGTCCTGTGCCTGCCGGGCGACATGATCCCGAGCGACGGCGAGGTGGTGGACGGCGTGGCGTCGGTGGACGAGTCGGCGATCACGGGCGAGTCCGCCCCGGTGATTCGCGAGTCGGGCGGCGACCGGTCGGCGGTGACCGGCGGCACGAAGGTACTGTCGGACCGGCTGATCGTGCGCATCACGGCCAACGCCGGCGAGACGTTCATCGACCGGATGATCTCGCTCGTCGAAGGCGCCACGCGCCAGAAGACGCCGAACGAGATTGCCCTGACGATCCTGCTCTCGGGCCTGACGATCGTGTTCCTGTTCGCCGTCGTCACGCTGCAGCCGTTCGCGATCTACAGCGGCGGCAGCGTGTCGATCCCGGTGCTCGTGGCGCTGCTCGTGTGCCTCATTCCCACGACCATCGGCGGGCTGTTGTCGGCCATCGGGATCGCCGGAATGGACCGGATGGTGCAGCAGAACGTCATCGCGTTCAGCGGTCGCGCGGTCGAGGCGGCGGGCGACGTCAACACGCTGCTCCTCGACAAGACGGGCACGATCACGCTGGGGAACCGGCTGGCCGTGGAGTTCATCCCGATGCCTGGCGTGGACGTGGCCTTCCTGGCGGACCAGGCGCAGCTGGCGTCGTTGCCGGACGAGACGCCGGAAGGGCGCAGCATTGTCGTGCTGGCGAAGGAGAAGTTCGGGTTGCGCGGGCGCACGCTGTCGGACGGCAGCAAGGTGGTTGCCGCGGATGGCGCGGCCGACACGGCCTCGGCGCATCACATGGAGTTCATCCCGTTCTCGGCGGCCACGCGCATGAGTGGCATCGATGCCGGCCCCTTGCAGGTCCGCAAGGGCGCCGGGGACGCGGTCGCCCGCTGGGTGGGCGACGGCGGCGGCACGACGCCGCCGGAGCTCTCGACCGTCGTCGAACGTGTGGCGCGCGGCGGCGGCACGCCGCTGGTTGTGGCCGTGCGCCACGGGGGCACCGCGCAGGTGCTCGGCGTGATCCACCTCAAGGACATCGTGAAGGGCGGCATGCGCGAGCGCTTCGACCGCCTGCGCGCCATGGGTATCCGCACGGTGATGATCACCGGCGACAACCCCCTCACGGCCGCGGCCATCGCGCAGGAGGCCGGCGTGGACGACTTTCTCGCCGAGGCCCGCCCGGAAGACAAGATGGCGCTCATCAAGCGCGAGCAGGCCGGCGGCAAGCTGGTCGCCATGACCGGCGACGGCACGAACGACGCGCCCGCCCTCGCCCAGGCCGACGTCGGCGTGGCGATGAACACCGGCACGCAGGCCGCCAAGGAAGCGGGGAACATGATCGACCTCGACTCCAACCCGACGAAACTGATCGAGGTGGTGGAGATCGGGAAGCAGCTGCTCATGACGCGCGGCTCGCTGACGACGTTCTCGATCGCCAACGACGTCGCGAAGTACTTCGCGATCATCCCGGCCATGTTCGTCGTGACGTATCCGGCGCTCCAGGCACTCAACATCATGCGGCTGCATTCGCCGGAGTCCGCCATCCTGAGCAGCGTGATCTTCAACGCGCTGATCATCATCGCGCTCATCCCGCTGGCGCTCCGCGGCGTGCATTACCGGCCCGCGGCGGCGTCCATGGTGCTGCGCCGCAACCTGGTCATCTACGGTGTGGGCGGGCTGCTCGTGCCGTTTGCCGGAATCAAGCTCATCGATCTCGCGCTGGTCGCCCTGCGGCTGGTCTGAGGACTCCTCCATGATTCGCAAACAACTCCGCCCCGCGATCGTCATGACGCTCGTCCTGTGCGTCATCACGGGGTTCGTCTACCCGGGCATCGTGACCGGCATCGTGCAGGTGCTCTTTCCCAGGCAGGCCAACGGGTCGCTCGTGACGGTCAACGGCCGCGTCGTGGGCAGCGCGCTCATCGGCCAGTCGTTCACGCGGCCCGAATACTTCCACGGGAGGCCTTCGGCCGCCGGGGCGGGGTACGACGCCGCCGCGTCGTCGGGCACGAACAAGGGACCTACGGACCGGAAACTCGCCGATACGCTCATCGCGAGCGCGATCGACAGCGCCGTGAAGAACGACGGTGCAACGAAGGGATCCATCCCGTCGGACATGGTCACGGCGTCGGCCTCGGGCCTCGACCCGCACATCTCGCCCGCCAACGCGTTCCTGCAGGTATCGCGCGTCGCCCGCGCGCGCGGTGCGGACTCGGCCGCGGTGCGCGCCCTCGTGGACCGTCACGTTGAAGGACGCCAGTTCGGGTTCTTTGGCGAGCCACGTGTGAACGTCCTCCTGCTCAACATCGCGCTCGACAGCGTATTCGCGCCGCACGCCACACCGGCGCCCGCACCCGCGCGTCCCCAATAGTGAGAGAGACATGAAAACCGTCCCCTTCGTCGTCGCAGCGCTCGTGGTCGCCAGCCCCTTCGCCCTTCGCGGGCAGGGTGCCGACTCCGCCCGCGGGACCTCGTTCGCGAGCATCAGCGGGTCCGTCACCACGAGCGTCACCGGCAGCTCGAACCCGAGTGGCAACGACATCGTCGGTCGCCTCTACGGGCGCCGGAACGGCGCGCTGGCGCCCAACGTCGTGAACCTGACCATTGAGCGCGTGGCCGCGACCGGTCGGCTGGACGGCGGCTTCCGGGTGGAAGGATGGGCTGGCGACAATGCACGCTTCGTGAAGTCCGCCGGCCTCGACCTGGGCCGGCACGCCGATCTCTGGCAGGCGTACGCCACCATCAACCTTCCCCTGTCCGGGGACGGCCGCTACATGCAGCTCAAGGCCGGCAAGATGGCCACGCTCATGGGCATCGAGGTCGGCGAGGACGTGCTCAACCAGAACCTCGACGTCTCATGGCAGGACATCTACCTCGAACCGTTCACCGAGACCGGCATCGAGATCGACGGCAAGTTCACGCCGCACGTGGACGTGGAGCTTCGCGTCAGCAACGGCTGGGACCAGGTGAAGGACGTGAACTCCGGCAAGACGTTCATGGCGCGCCTCGGGCTGACGCCTGACGACAGGACGCTCATCGCCCTGACGGGCTTCACGGGTCCGGAGCAGGCCGACAACACCGGCAACTTGCGGACCGGGGCCGAGCTGCTGTTCACCCGCAAGGTCGGCTCAACGACGAACGTCGCCGGGCAGTTCGACATGGGCTCGGAGAAAGGCGCCGCCTCCGGAGGTGGCAATGCCACGTGGGCGGCGGCCGGCGTGTGGGTCAGTCACGACCTGACGTCGTGGGCGACGCTCGCGCTGCGGGGCGACGTCATGGACGACCACGATGGTGCGCGCACCTCCGGCGTGCTCGGCTTTCCGGCGAACGCGGGCCAGCGGGTCGAGAGCCTGACCGCCACGCTGAACCTCAAGCGCTGGGAACACCTGCTCGTGCGTCCGGAACTTCGCGTCGATCATTCGGACCTCGACGTGTTCGGCGGCCATGCCAGCCAGGCGAGCGCCGCCCTCGGCATCTCCTGGATTTTCCCGTGACGTTCGCGCCGCGCCCACCCGATTGCGGCGTCACCGCGGGCGTCCGTACGTTGCGCGCGTGACCACGCCAGGCGCGCCGCACCCCGGGGCGGTACCGGCCCGCGCCGAGCCCGACTTCCTCGAGCTCGTCACGCAGCGCGACCGCGGCAAGCTCAAGCTCTACATCGGCTCATCGGCGGGCGTCGGCAAGACCTTTCGGATGCTGCAGGAGGCCCACGACCTCCGGCGGCGAGGCGTGGATGTGGTGGTCGGCTTCGTCGAAACGCACGGCCGCGCCGACACGGCCGCGCAACTCCGCGACATGGAGGTCGTGCCGCGCCAGCACATCGCGTACCGCGGTGTCGTCCTCGAGGAGATGGACACGGACGCCGTGCTCGCGCGCCGCCCGCAGGTGGCCATCGTCGACGAACTCGCCCACACCAACGTGCCGGGCGCGCGCCATCGCAAGCGGTGGGAAGACGTCATGGAGCTGCTCGACGCCGGCATCAGCGTCGTCTCCGCCGTCAACGTCCAGCACCTCGAGTCCCTCAACGACGTCATCGCCTCGACCCTCGGCGTCACCGTGCGCGAGACGCTCCCGGACTGGGTGGTCACCACGGCCGACCAGGTGATCAACCTCGACATCTCGGCCGAGGACCTGCGCCAACGGCTCCAGGAAGGGAAGATCTACGCGCTCGACAAGATCGACACGGCGCTGCGGAACTTCTTCACCGACGAGAACCTGACGACCCTGCGCGAGCTCGCCCTGCGCGAGGTCGCCAGCTCCGTGGACCGCACGCGCGAGGCGATCGCGCTCCGCGAGAGCGGGACGGCGGCACAGCTGCCCAACGTGGATCGCATGCTCGTGGCCATGTCGAGCGATCCGCAGTACACGGCCTCGCTGCTGCGCCGCGCCAGCCGCATCGCCGGGCGGCTCAACTCCGACTGGTATTGCGTTTACGTGCAGACCCCGGAGGAAGGGCCCGATCGCATCGACAGCACGGTGCAACGCAAGCTCGTGGACAACATCCAGCTGGCCCAGTCCATGGGCGCCGAGGTCGTCAAGCTGCAGGGCACGGACGTTGCCGAGACGCTCATCCGCTTCGCCGTGGAGAAGGGCGTCACGCTCCTCGTTGTCGGACAGAGCCGGCGGTCGGGCCTCCTGCACGCGCTGCGCGGGTCGGTCGTACGGCAGCTGGTGCGCAACACCGCCGGCCTGGACATCCTCGTTGCGTCGTTCGACGCGAGCGCCGCCCGGCGCGGCAGCCGCGCATGAAGGTCTCCCGCCGGATCTACCTTCCGGTCATCCCCGGCATCCTGGGCGTGTTGCTCGTGGCCGGACTGGCCTATTGGGGGCAATACGGGCACACCGTGCCGCACACGCTCCTCTGGATCGCCGCCGTGGCCACCCTCGCCTCGCTCGTCGTATCGTGGCTGAACGTGCGCTACATCGCCCAGCGGATCGAACGCCTGGCGCCGCGCGGCGTGCCGGACGACGGCACCTCGGGCCTCCGCAGCGTGGCGAGCGTACTCGTGCCGCCGCAGATCTCGCGCGGGCCGGACGAACTGGACGCCATCGAAGGCGTCGTGGACAAGCTGAGCAGCGCCGTGGCCGCCGCCGAAGCCGGCATCAGTGAGCGCGAACGACGCTTCGAGGCCCGTTCGCAAGAGTACGCCATGCTCCTGGGCAACGTCTCGGCCGCCGCGGCGAAACGGATCGAGGAGGTGCGCCTCCCGCTGCACATCCTGCTCGAGAACCGCTTTGGCGACCTGAACGAGAATCAGGAGGAGATGCTCGGCGCCGCGCGAGTGGCCGCCGAGGCCGCCGACGCCGACCTCGTCGCCCTGCGCCAGATCGCCGAGCTCGACCTGGGCAAGCGGCAGATGCGCCGCGACCGGTTCCTGACGGCCGACCTGGTCCGGGCGCTGCGGCCGATGCTCGAGGCGACAGCCACCCACGGTGGCCACCTCCTCAAAGTGGACCTCGATCCGCTCGCGCCCGCCATCCGCGGCGATCGCCCCGTGCTGCAGGAGGCCTTGGCCACCCTGCTTGGCGGCGTGATCCGCGACGCCGAGCCCGGCGCCGACCTCGCACTCACGGTCGCCAAGGCCGCCGACAGCGTCGAGATCACGCTCTCGGGGGCGCAACGCCGGCCGGCCAGCGTGAAATCCCTGCTCGCGGTCCGCGAAATCTCCGCGTCCGGCGGCCAGGTGCGCTGGGATGCCGGCGCGCTGATCGTCGCCTTCCGCGCGGCGGCGGCCGTGGCGCCCGCCTCCGCGGCCGCTTCGCCAGCCGCTCCGCCGGCCTGAGCGCGCCGCAGCCCGGCGGGACTATTCGTAGCGGAGGGCGATGATCGGGTCGAGGCGCGCCGCGCGCCGCGCGGGCCACACACCGAACAGCACCCCGACGACGCTCGAGAAGAAGAAGGCGATGGCGATGGATCGCACGTCGATCGACGCGGTCCACCCCATGGACGCCGCGAGCTGCGCGGAACCCACGATCCCCAGCAGGATCCCCACGGCGCCGCCGAGCACGCAGAGCACCACGGCCTCGATCAGGAACTGGAGCAGCACGTTCAGGCGCGTGGCGCCGAGCGCCTTCCGCACGCCGATCTCGCGGGTGCGCTCGGTGACGGAGACCAGCATGATGTTCATGATCCCGATGCCGCCCACCACGAGCGACACGGCCGCGATGCCGGCCAGCAGGAGACTGAACGTCTCCGTCGTCTCGTTCAGGGTCTCGAGGTAGTCGCTCTGGTTGCGGATGAGGAAGTCTTCCGGCTGGTCGAAGCGCAGGCGGTGCGACCGGCGCAGCGCGATGGTGATCTCGTCCATGGCCGGCCCGATCAGGTCCTCCGACCCCGCCAGCGCCCAGATGTCGTTCAGCCGGTCGGTGCCGAACACCTGGAACCGGCCGGTGGAGAAGGGGATCAGGATCTGCTCGTCGGGGTTGCCGAAGCCGCCCGCGCCCTTCGTCTTCAGGATGCCGACCACCGTGAACGCCCGGGAGGCGATGCGGATCTGCTTGTCGAGCAGCTCGTAGGGATCACCGATCTCGAGCGCGGCCGCCACGCCGGCGCCGATCACCGCCACGCGGCGGCGCGCGGCCTCCTCGCGGTCGGTGAACATGCGGCCCACCTCGAGCGCGTAGCCGCGCACGTCGAGGAAGTTCGGCACCGTGCCCACCACCCGCAGGTTCGTGTTGTGGTCCTGGTACACGACCTGCAGGTTCCGGTCCTGCTGGTAGTTCACCATCAGCACGTCCGGCGCGTGCTGGCGGATCGCCTCGACGTCGTCCACCGTCAGCTTGGCGATGGAACCGTCGATCGCCACGCCCGCCTGGCGGACCCGCTGCGGGTTCACCTGCAACACGGTGGTGCCGAGGGCGGCGATGCGCGCCTGGATGGATTCCTGCGCGCCGTTGCCGAGCGCGACCATGGCGATCACCGCACCAATGCCGATGACGATGCCAAGCATGGTGAGCAGCGAGCGCATCTTGTTCGCGCGCAACGCCGCAATGGCGACGCGGAGCGTTTCCCCCAGCAGCATGTCGTAGCCTCCTGATGGGGCTACGCCGTCGAACGCCGTACCGCTCGCCCGGTGCAGTGAAGCGCGCCTGCCGTGCAGCGACCAACGGCGTGAAACGCGCGCGTCAGCTGCCGTTCAGGTTCATCGAGCTTCGCCGATGGTATCAGCGCTTCGGCGGGGCCCAGTGATCGTTCGTCGTGTCGGCGTCCATCCAGATGCTGTGCTCCATGGCGATGCCGGCAACCGTCTTCTTCACCGGGATCCGCACCGTGGCGCGCTTGAGGTTCTGTTCCCAGATGCCCGGCGTCTGGTGGAACGTCTCCGTCGTGCTGTCTGCGTACGTCACCACGAGATCCACGGGCGCCGGGAACCCGCCGAGGTTGTCGAGCGTCACCGCGTAGCCGCCCGACGCCTTTTTCGCGTCGGCGATCGCGAAATCGATGTACCCGTTGGAGAAGTACCAGGCGTTCCAGAACCAGTCGAGGTTCCGCTTCGTGGCGTCGTTGACCGTGTAGAAGTAGTCCCACGGAATGGGATGCTTGCCGTTCCAGCGCGCCATGAACTCGTGCAGCGACGACTTGAACAGCGCGTCGCCAAGCAGGTCCTTGAGCGCGAGGTAGCCGAGCGACGCCTTGCCGTAGGCGTTGTTGCCCCAGGCCCCGGCCGTGAGCCCGTCCTCGGGGGTGACGATCGGCAGGTCTTCGAGGGGCGACGGGTCGTTGATCCAGCCCTCCACGCGGAACTGCTTGTAGAAGTCGGTCGCGCGCTTGGCGCCGAGGTCGGCCGTGCCGATGAGGTACTCGAACGTCGTGGCCCACCCCTCGTCCATCATCGCGTAGCGCGACTCGTTGATGCCCATGTAGAAGGGGAACCAGGTGTGGGCGATCTCGTGCTCCACCACGAACCGGGAGAAGACGGTATCGGCGTTGGAGCCATCGTTCACCATCATCGGGTACTCCATGTCGGCGCCGCCCTGCACGATCGTCGTCTTCTCGAACGGGTAGGGCACGCCCGGCCAGTTGCGCGAGAGCCAGTCGAGCGAGTGGCGGCCGAACGACACCATGTGGTGGAAGTCGGCCGCGTCGTCGTTGAAGGCCGACTGCACGCTCGCGCGACGGCCCGTGGCGGTGTCCACCACCACGCTCGAGGCGTCCCACACGTAGTGGTCGCTCACGTTGAACGTCATGTCGGTGATGTTGCGCGCGGTGAAATGCCACGCCGTGACACCCGTGCCCGCGTACACGCGCCTGGCCTTGAGGTCCGCGGCCGTGGCCACGTGGATCACGGTGTCGGCGGTCAGGGACGCCGTGTAGCGCTGGAGCGCGGCGGGCTGCAGCACGTCGCCCGCATTGGTGAGCGTGCCCGTGCCCCACACGCCGTAGCCGGCCGGCACGCGCACCGTCACGTCGTAGTCGTTGAAGTCGTTGTAGAACTCCTGCGCGTCCAGGAACGGCATCGTGTCCCAGCCGTTGTAGTCGTCGTACACGGCCACGCGCGGATAGAAGTACGCGAGATAGTACGTCGTCGCGTCGAGCATGCCCTCGCGTCCCGCCTCCTTGGAGATCTCGTAGTGCCACTCGATGCTGAGGTGCACGGAATCGCGCGGCAGGAGCGGCGTGGCGAGCGGCCAGCGCGCGATGGTCGACGTCTGCGGGTTGTTGACGAACGCCACCGCGCGCCCGTCCACGGTGTAGGCGTCGATGTGCACCCCGTCCGTGAGGTAGTCGGCGCTCGCCGTTCCCGCACGCGGCGCGCCGGGCTTGTGGATGTTCACCATCAGCCGCGCGATGAGCGACTTGAGCGTGTCGGGGCTGTTGTTGTGGTACGTGATCTCTTCCGTGCCCCGCACGATGCGGTCCGGCGGCAGCGCCGTGACCGTCATGCGATAACTCGCGTGGTTCTGCCAGTACGTCGGCCCCGGCCGCCCGTCCATCGAGCGCGTGCCCTTCCTGTACGTCGCGCGAATGGTGCGCGGCTGGTAGAGGCCCGCGGCAGTCGGCGCCTGTGCGTCGGCCGGGGCGGGAAGTGCGGCGGCGAGGGAGAGTGCGCCGGCGAGGACCAAAGCGGTGCGGTTCGGGGTCATTGTAGATAGATACACAATCCAGGCGACCAGGTGGCCGACCATTTGAGCGATTCTCCCGAGACCGGAGCGGGCTTCTTCTCCCTGCGGCGCTGGCGACCCGCCCATTTATTGATGGCGTGGGGGGCGTACTGGCTTGCCCTGATTCCCGTCGGGCTGTCGAGCCCGGTGCTCGCGTTGTGGCGGCTGCGCCGCCTCGGCGCGCTCGAAGGCAGCACGCTGTCGGCGGGGGTGAGCGACTGGGTCGCCAACCTCAGCGTCACCCGGAACGGCACACCCGTCTGGAACGGCTCGGTCTCGCTGCTGGCCATTGCGCTATGGGCCGCGGGGCCCCCACTGGCGCTCTGGCTCGCCTGGATTGCGAACCGGCCTCCGTTGAGGCACGATGAGAGCGTCCTCGCCCCACGGAGTTCCGATGCCGCGCCCGCTCCGCTGCAGAGCCCCGCTCCAGGGGCCGCGTTTGACCCTCGCGTCGCTGGTCATGGCGTTCCTGCCGGTGTCGGCGCCCGCGCAGGCCGCGCTCCCGGCCGCGACGCGCCAGACGATCGACAGCGCGGCGGCTGACGTCCTGCAGCGCACCGGCGCGCCGAGCGCGTCGGTGGTGGTGGTGAAGGACGGAAGGGTCGCCTACGCCCACGCGTACGGTACCGCGCGGCTCGATACGAAGCAGCCCGCCACCACGGCCATGCGCTACAGCATCGGGTCCGTGAGCAAGCAGTTCACCGCGACGGCGGTGCTGCTGCTCGCCGAGCGCGGCAAGCTCTCACTCGACGACAAGGTCGGCAAGTGGCTGCCGTCGCTCACGCGGGCGAACGACGTCACCGTGCGGCAGATCCTGTCCATGACCTCGGGCTACCAGGACTACTGGCCGCAGGACTACGTGATGCCGCCCATGCTGAAGCCCACCTCGGCGCAGGCCATCGTGGACGCGTGGGCCAGGAAGCCGCTCGACTTCGATCCCGGCACGAAGTGGCAGTACAGCAACACGAACTACGTGATCGCGGGCATGATCGTCGAGAAGGCGTCCGGCATGCCGCTCGTGGATTTCCTGAAGCAGGAGATCTTCACGCCGCTCGGGATGTCGTCGGTGCAGATCATCGACGAGGCCGCGCTCGGGCCGGCGGATCCCGAGCGCTACTATCGCCACGCCCTCGGCCCGCTCCGCGTCGCGCCCAAGGAGGGGCAGGGGTGGTTGTTCGCGGCCGGCGAGCTGGCGATGACGCCCACCGACCTCGCCGCGTGGGACATCTCGGTGATCGACCGCAAGATCCTCACGCCCGCCTCGTACCACACGCAGCAGACCAGCACGCTCCTCGCCGACGGCACCTCCACCGGCTACGGGCTCGGCGTGAATGTCGGCACGTACAACGGCCACCGGCTCATTTCGCACAACGGCGAGGTGTCGGGCTTCACCACGCAGAACAGCGTCTTCCCCGATGACCGGATCGCGGTGGTGGTGACCACCAACCTCGACGCCACGGGCGCGCCGGGGCAGATCGCCTCGCGCATCATTGACGCGCTGTTCGCCGTGTCCGACCCGGCCGCCACGCAGGCCGCCGAGCGCATGAAGGCGATCTTCGTGGGGCTGCAGCACGGCAAGCTCGACCGCTCGCTCTTCTCGCCGAACGCCAACGCGTACTTCAGCGACGAGACCATTCGCGACTTCGAGAGCAGCCTGGCGCCGCTGGGCGCGCCCACCGAGGTGGTGCAGACCCGCCAGTCGTTGCGCGGCGGCATGGTGTTCCGCGGGTTCCGCGTCACGTGCGGCAAGCGGTCGGTGTCGCTCTCCACGTTCACGCTGCCGGACGGCAAGCTGGAGCAGTTCCAGGTCGCGGCGCCGTAGGGCGCCGGCGTCATCGTACCATCGCGGGGTGCGGAAACGGCCCGATGTGACCGGATTCCGGCCCCGGTGCGACTCCGAGGGCTTCGGCGGGTAGTCTGGGGTATGCGACTCATGTGGGGAACGCTTGTTCTTGCGATCGGGGCAGCGCACGGGGACGGCGTCACCGACGGGATCATCCGCATACGGCTCGAACTGCACACCGCGCCCGGCGACGGTGCGCCGGGCGTCCCGGGCGACCTTGGTCTCTCGAACGCCTTCGCGGTGACCACGCGCTAGCCGCGCGTGGCGTACCTCACGTCACGTGCGCGTCGAGGTTCAGGCCGGCGCTGGAGAGTGTTCCGGTGGTTTCCACGGCTGGTATACGGTGGGCAGGCAGGCCGCCGGTGGCGTCCGTTCGGTCACGTACCGGCATCGGCGCCGTCCGCGGCCGGCAAAAGGTGCGTCACCCTCCCATCTCACGCGAGGCCCCCATGTACTACCTGAGTGTCGTGGCGTTGCTCGTCGTGCTGCCGCTCGCATCCATGGGATACGACCTCACGCGCGCATCGGTCCTCGGGCCCGCGCTCGTGATGAAGTGGATGGTGTTCTGGGCGGCCGGCGTGCGGCTCGCGCTAGCCGGGGCCCGGCAGATTGCGCAGCCCGAATACACGGCGCGCACGATCCTCGGCCTGCAGCACGACGAATCGCAAGTCGTGGTGCGCGAACTCGGCTATGCGAACCTCGCCATCGGCATCGCCGGCATGGCGAGCCACTGGATGCCGTCGTGGCGCATGGCGGTGGGGCTCACCGGCGGGCTGTTCTACCTGCTCGCCGGCGTGGGGCATGTTCGCAAGGCGCGGAGGAATGGCCTCGAGAACATGGCGATGGTCAGCGACTTCTATGCCGGCGCGGTGATGCTCGTTGCGCTCGCCATCATGCTGTTCGGCCGGCCATGACAGCCTAGATGCCGCCGCAGGCGTAGCTGGAAGGCACAGACAGCCCCGCCACGTAGCCGGGGAACTGCGCGTAGAACGCCGCGGACGACTGCCCGAACGCGTTCTGAAAGGCCGTCGGCCAGTCGGGCGTCGCGGCAATGGCGGTCCAGTACGTCTTGAGCGTCGCGAGTCCGCCGCCCGCGGTCAGCTGATCCATCGCCAGGAACGACGGATCGTAGGTCGGGCCCTGCGCCTGCTGGAACGCCTGCACGGTTTCGAGCTGGCTGAGCGGTGGGAGCGGCGCCGGCGGGCCGCGACTGTTGAAGTCCGCGTACTCCTTGATGTTGCACCCGCGACCGGTCGCGAACGCGAGCAGTCCCTTGTCCGCGACGCCGGCGA
>CAZKYG010000014.1:0-4290 GCA_964556915.1 uncultured Gemmatimonas sp. | reverse complement strand
TTCGTTGCTGCGGCGCCGGGCCGCTACACCATGTCCGCGGCCATCGTGAGCACGAGCAATCCGGATCCCGATGCGACGAACAACTCGATCGATGACCTGGTGGCGGATATCAATACCGCTTTGCAGGCGGCCGGACTGGGGGACAGCGTCAAGGCGGGCAAGAACGCCAGCAAGATCACCTTCTCCACCACCGGCCTGCAGGCTTCTCCGGCTCTGACCATCACCGCCAGCAGCGGCGATCCCGCCCAGACGCAGCTGGGCCTGTCCGACAGCCAGTCGGCCAGCAGCTCGATCGGCAACCAGTTCTTTATCAAGGATGCCTCGGTCACCGGCTCGGCCACCCTCTCGGCTACCGACATCGATGCCAATGCCCATATCGGGTTTTTGGGCGTAGGGGTGGTCAACGGCACCGGCGGAGTCACCGCCAACTTCAATGCGCAACTGGTTGATCCCGGCACCGATGCCGCCGATGGCAGGATCACCTTTGGTGAGCTGTTTAACGCCATCAGCAACAATGTCTCTTCTTTAGTCCCTTCGCCTACTCTCTCAGGGTCAGCCAACCTGACCCTGCCGCTTTCAGTGACACCCAATATCTTTGGCGCTGGCGCCCCTGCTGCGCCTGCGGCTACGGTCACCTGGACGGACATCAAAGACCCCAATACGCTGAGCGTCAACTTCAACGCCGATACCAGCAAGCTGCTGGATCTGCAGAACATCTCTTTCCAGAGCATCATCCAGGCCATCATCCAGGGAGTGCAGTATGTGGCCAGCCTGGAGAAGTTCAGCTTCCTTTCCACCAAGCTGCCGCTCTTAAACAAGAGCGTGTCCGATCTCCTGGGAGCGGCCGATCAGCTTTTGCAGAAGGTCAACGCCGCGGCCAATTCCCCCTCCGATACCTTGCAGAGCCTGGCCAGCAGCCTGGCGGTGGCCATGGGCCTGCCGGCCAATGCCATTACCCTATTGACCGATACCAAGGCCATCAAGGTGGGCATCGCCTTCCATGCCGGAGGCACGCAATCGATCCCCATCAACTTCGATATCGCCAGTTTAGCCAGCGGCGTGCCGGGGCTCTCGCAGGTGACCAACCTGGTGGATGCCACCGGCTCGGGCAACCTGACCGTGGGAGCCGATGCTGACTTTAACCTCAACATCGGCGTGGATGTCACCAACCCCACCAGCCCAAGACCTTTCCTCTATGATGATTCCAACTTCCACTTTGATGCCAAGGCCACCGGCAGCAATTTGAACTTCACCGCCTCAGTCGGCCCGCTGGGGCTGTTTATCAAGAACGGCAGTGTCAACCTCGATGGCGATGGCAACCCGGCCACCAATGACTCGGCCCAGTTCAACGTCACCATCAAGAACGACAATGGCGATGGCCGGCACTACTTTGATGAGCTGGATACCGGCGATGTGAACATGACCCTCACCGGCCAGGCCCATGCCAGCCTGCCGCTGTTCTTCCCCACCCAGACCTCCGCCCTCAATCCGCCCTTGTCCATTGCCATTACCGACCTCAGCCACATCTCCACCACCACCACCGTCACCACGCCCAACCTCGATGTGCAGTTCAATGCTTCAGATCTCCTGAGCAACGTGGGAGCGATGCTCGATGGCCTGGATCTGCTTTTGCAGAAGCTGGGGGCCGGCACCGCCAGCCAGGTGCTCAATCACAAGCTGCCTTTGGTGGGGGGCAATCTCAAGGATGCCATCACCTTCCTCAACGACATCCGCACCAATGGCATCGAGCCGCTTAAAGCCCAGCTGGGCGACAAACCCTCGGCCGATGCCCTTAAAGCCGGACTCTTAAGTGCCCTGGGCCCGGCGGGCCTGGGGGTATTGGGTGATCTGGATGGCAATGGCACGATCGATCTCAATGACATTGGCGTAGCCCTGGGCGCGGGCGGCAGCCAGATCGTCTTTACCACCAAGCTGCATGTCGCGCCCAATCCCCTGGACGTACCCGTAGGGTTTGATGTGGGATTGCCGGGGCTGGGCTTATCAGTCGATGGCAAGGTGCAGGCCAAGGTGGGCTTTGACATGAAGCTGGCCTTTGGACTCAACAAGAGCGATGGGTTCTTCTTTGTCACCGATACCCGTGATGCTTCTAACAATCCGATTCCCGAATTGAACCTGAGCGTGGATGCTTCCATCCCCGACTTCTCCGCCACCGGAACCCTGGCCGTCCTGCAGGTCAAGGCCACCGACAGCACCACCAGCCCAAGTCACCTGGGGGCCAGCTTCAGTGTGGATCTGAAGGATCCCAACAATGATGGCAAACTGACCATGGCCGAGCTGGCGGCCGGGCCCGACCTGTCGCAGATCGTCAAGGCCACCCTCAATGCCAGTGCCAATATCAACCTGCACCTGGTGGCCGGCTTTGGCGCTGGAGCCAGCTTCCCCTCGATCAGCACCGACATGGCCATGGCCTGGGGATTCACCAACGCCCCCACCAGTGCCTCAGATGCCGCCTTTGGCAACAAGCCCACTTTGACCTTCAACAACGTGCAGCTCAATGCCGGGGAGTTCTTCAGCAACTTTGCCGGGCCGATCCTGGCCAACGTGCAGAAGGTCTTAAAACCGATCCAGCCCATCGTCGATATCCTGACCACCAAGCTGCCGGTCCTGTCGGATATCAAGGTTGCCCGCAATTTGCTGGATTTTGATCACGATGGGGCGGTGACGATCCTGGACCTGGTGCACCTGTATAACCCCAACTCCAAGCTGGAATTCATCACCTCCCTGGCCAAGACCGTGGATCTGATCAATTCCATTCCGACCAACCTCAACAGCCTCCTGCTCAACCTGGGGCACTTTGACATCGGCTCGGATCTGCGCAGCGTGACCCAGCTCAAGGACACCGATCTATCCAATATCGTGCAGAATGCCATCGATCCGCAATTGACCGGCGGAGCGGCGGGATTCAATACCGCCCTGGCCAATCTCAACTCCGTGCCCGGAGCAGGGCTGGCTTTCCCCCTCCTCAAGAGCCCCTCGTCGGTCTTCAAGCTGCTGATCGGCCAGGACCTCAATCTCTTTACCTATGACATGCCGACCCTCTCGGCGAACTTTGAGCTCAGTGAGTTCTTCCCGGTCCTGGGGCCGCTGGGAGCACGCTTTACCGGCAGCCTGGGGGCCACTGCGCACTTTGGCTTTGGCTTTGATACCTCGGGATTCCGCGAATACATCAAGGCCGATTCAAGCAGCCGCAGCCTGTCCATGCTTTTGGATGGCCTGTATGTCTCAGATCGCAAGAATGCCGATGGCACGGGGGATGATGTCCCTGAAGCCACCCTCACCGGCGGCATTACCGCCGCGGCGGAACTGAACCTGGGGATCGCTTCAGCGGGCGTGGGGGGAGGGATCTTTGCCAAGGTCAACTTCAACCTGCACGATCCCAACAACGATGGCAAGATGCGCTTTAACGAGATCGTCAGCCAGTTCCAGAAAGGCCCCCTGGCGCTGTTTGATGTCTCGGGGGACTTAACCGCCGGACTCAGTGCCTATATCAGCTTCCTCTTCAGCAAGAAGACCTTCAATATCGCCACCGTCAAGCTTTTGGACTTTAACGTCGATGCGACGGCCACCCATCCCGATCCGGTCCTGGCGACCGTGTTGCCCGGCGGAGTTTTGCAGCTCAACGTGGGCAGCCATGCCGCTGCCCGCCAGTTTGGTGATCTCTCGGATGGGGATGATGTGGTGACGGTTTCGCCGGGCGCCACCGCCGGCACCTTTACCGTCGAAGCTTTTGGATTCAGCCAGGACTTCACGGGCGTCAGCAGGATCGTGGCCGATGGCGGGGCGGGCAACGACACCCTCACCATCAAGAGCGGCTTGAATGTGCCGGTGAGCCTCACCGGCGGCGAAGGCAATGACTCGCTCTTTGGCGGAGACGGCGGAGCGACCCTCGATGGCGGCAATGGGGATGATCAATTGTCGGGCGGCAACGGCGCCGACAGCCTCATTGGCGGAAGTGGCAACGACATCATGCTGGGCAATGGGGGCAATGACAGCATCAATGGCGGGATCGGCGACGATATTGCCGAGGGGGGCGATGGCAATGATGTCATTATCGGTGATGTGGGTGACGATGTGCTCTCCGGGGGACTGGGAGATGACAATATCGATGGCGGGGATGGCAATGATGCCCTCAACGGCGATGAAGGGAGCGATCTGCTGACCGGCGATGCCGGTAACGATCAGCTTGATGGGGATGATGGCAATGATTCGGCCCTGGGCGGGGATGGCAATGACACCTTTACCCTGGGCACTGGCAACGACACCGCTTTT
>CAZKYG010000013.1:0-17307 GCA_964556915.1 uncultured Gemmatimonas sp. | reverse complement strand
ATGCTCACGGCGCCCGCCGACGATGTCCGGGCGCGCGCCGCGCGCGCCGCCGCGACCCTCGGGGCGGCCAATGTCGCGTGCGACGTGATCGCGAGCGAGGCCACCGTGGGCGGCGGCGCGTTCCCGGCCGCGCGCATTCCGTCCTTCGCCGTTCGCCTCGACGCCATGTCCCCCGAAACCGCCGATGCACGGCTCCTGGCAGGCCGCGTGCCCGTCGTCGGGCGCACGGTGGACGGCCATCTCACGCTCGACCTGCGCAGCGTTCCCGACGCGCACGACGACCTCCTGGCCACGGCCGTGCGGGAGGCGCTGGCGTGACCGGCCCCATCGAGACGCCCTCGGGCGCGCGCGCCCGCCGCATCTCCCTCGTGCGCTCGCAGCTCTCCGGCGAGCAGCTGCGGGAAACGCGCGCCGCCGTGTTTCTCGACCGCGACGGCACCATCATCCGCGACACCGGCTACCTCGCCACCCCGGACGACGTCGAGCTGCTCCCGGGCGCCGCGCTCGCCCTGCGCATCGCGCACAATCGCCAGCGCCCCGTGATCGTCGTGACGAATCAGTCGGGCATTGCGCGCGGCCTCATCACCGTGCCGCAATACGAGGCGGTACGCAACCGGATGAACCAGCTGCTCGCCGAGTTCGGCGCGTTCGTGGACGCCGAGTACTACTGCCCGCACCACCCCGACTTCACCGGGCCCTGCGACTGCCGCAAGCCCGGCCTCGCCCTGTACGAACAGGCGGCGCGCGACCACGGCCTCGATCTCGCGGCGTCGGCGTTCATCGGGGACCGGTGGCGCGACATCGAGCCCGCGCGGGCGTACGGCGCCCGCGGCATCCTCGTCCAGTCGGCGAGCACGCCGACCGACGAGCTCCGGCGCGCGCGCGAGGAGATGACCGTGGCGCCCTCGCTGATCACGGCGATGGAGATGGCCATGGGGGCGCCGTGACGGACGCGCCGCCCGCGGGAGGCGCCGGCCGCGCGCCGCGCAACGTCGCGGTGTTCGCCTCGGGAGCCGGGTCGAACCTCGGCGCGATGCTGACGTACTTCGCGACGCAGCCGGCGCCCGCGGCGCGCATCGTGCTCGTGGTGAGCAACCGGGCCGGTGCCGGCGCGCTCGCGCGGGCCACGGCCGCCGGCGTGCCCGCCGCGACGGTCGCCGACCCCGACGACGGCGCGGCCCTGGACGCCCTGCTCGCCGCGCATGGCGTGGACCTCGTCGTGCTCGCCGGGTACCTGAAGCTCGTGCCCGCGAGCGTCGTGACGCGCTACCACGGCGCGATCGTGAACATCCACCCGGCACTGCTGCCCCGCCACGGCGGGCCCGGGATGTATGGACGCCGCGTGCACGAGGCCGCCCTGCGCGCGGGCGACACCCAGTCCGGTGCGACGGTGCACTTCGTGGACGCGGCGTACGACCGCGGCGCCCCCATCGCGCGGGCAACGGTCGCGGTGGCGCCCACGGATACGCCGGAATCGCTCGCCGCGCGCGTGCTGGTCGCCGAACATTTCCTCCTGCCGCGCGTCGTGGACGCGATCGCCCGGGGCGCCGTGCGCCTCGAACGCGGATCGCTCCGGTGCACCCCGGCAGCCGCGTCCCTGCTTGCGGATCCCCCGGCAGGCGTGCGCGTCGGCCTCGACGGCGGCTGACCCCACCCATCACCTCTCACGTTCCCCTCCCCTCACCGATGCGCGCCCTCCTCTCCGTTTCCGACAAGACCGGCCTCGTGGACCTCGCCCGGGGCCTCGCCGCCCTCGGCTGCGAACTGATCTCGACCGGCGGCACGGCGCGGGCGCTGCGCGAGGCCGGGCTTGCCTGCCGCGACGTCAGTGAGGTCACGGGGTTTCCGGAGATGCTGGACGGGCGCGTGAAGACGCTGCATCCGGCGGTGCACGGCGCCCTCCTCGCCCGGCGGGACCTGCCGGCCCACATGGCGGCCATTGCCGGGCACGACATCGTGCCGATCGATCTCGTCTGCGTGAACCTCTATCCGTTCCGCGAGGCGGCCGCCACACCCGGCATCGCCCCGCACGACGTGATCGAGCAGATCGACATTGGCGGACCGTCCATGCTGCGGTCGGCCGCGAAGAACTTCGACGCGGTCACGGTCGTCGTGGACCCGGCCGACTACGCGCGCGTGCTCGACGCGGTGGCCGGGCCCCGCGCCGCCGCCGCCGACCTCCGGCGGGAACTCGCCGCCAAGGTGTATGCCCACACGGCCGCGTACGATTCGGCCATCGCCGCCTGGTTCGCCGCGCAGCGCGGCGACCAGTTCCCCGCGCAGCTCACCCTCGCCTTCGAGCGCCGCCAGGCGCTCCGGTACGGCGAGAACCCCGGGCAGAAGGCCGCCTACTACGTCGAGGCGCGCGACGCGGGACTCGGCTCGCTCGTGCAGCACGGCGGCAAGGAGCTTTCGTTCAACAACCTCCTCGACCTCGAGGGTGCGCTCCTCGCGCTCGACCCCTTCGGCGGCGACTGCGCCTGCGCGATCGTCAAGCACACCACGCCATGCGGCCTGGCGGTCGCGGCGACGCCCGCCGAGGCCTACCGCAAGGCGCTGGCCTGTGACCCCGTCAGCGCCTTCGGCTCCGTGATCGCCTTTTCCGTGCCCGTCGACGACGACGCGGCCGCGCTCGTCGCCACGCTCTTCGTCGAGTGCATCGTGGCGCCGGCGTTCAGCGCGGGCGCGCTCGAAGCGCTCGGCGCGAAGAAGAACCTGCGCGTGCTGGTCGGCCGGCCCGGGCCGTTCCAGCCCACGGACCTCAAGCGCGTGCGTGGCGGGCTGCTCGTGCAGGAGCGCCCCTCGCCGCGGCTGGACGACGCCGCATGGCAGGTCGTGACCCGGCGGAGCCCCACGCCCGACGAACGCGCCGACCTCCTCTTCGCGTGGCGCGCCGTCGCCGGCGTCAAGTCCAACGCGATCGTGCTCGCCCGCGACGGCGCGACCATCGGCATCGGGGCCGGGCAGATGTCGCGCGTGGACGCGTCCTTCCTGGCGGCGCACAAGGCGCGCGGTGCCGGCCACGACACCGCCGGCAGCGCGCTCGGGTCCGACGCCTTCTTCCCGTTCCGCGACGGCGTCGACCACGCCGCCGCCGCGGGCGTGCGGGCCATCGTGCAGCCCGGCGGGTCCGTGCGCGACGCGGAAGTCGTCGCCGCCGCCGATGAACACGGCATGACGATGGTGTTCACCGGGCGTCGAACCTTCCGCCACTAGCCCGCATCACACTCCGGCCGACGCGCAAACTGCCCGTCCGTCACCGCTTCCGAAAGGCGCCCGCATGGCGCGAAATTGCAGGGTTGTTTCACCTCGCACCTGACCGACGCTGATGCCCACCACCGGCAAGTCGAACGCCCTCGATTATCGCCCCAGCTACGGCGCGGCGGCGATCGCGTCGCTGGCCGTGCTCGCCCTCTACGTGATCACGCTGTCGCCGGAAACGGCGATGTGGGATACCAGTGAGTACATCGCGGCCGCGTACACGCTGGGCATCCCGCACCCGCCCGGCAACCCGATGTTCGTGCTCATCGGGCGCGTGTTCAGCATCCTCCCCATCGCCCCCACCGTGGCGATGCGCGTGAACATGCTCGCGGCCCTCTCCAGCGCGACGGCCGCCGGCATGTGGTTCCTCATCACCGAGCGCGTCCTGGTCGGCTGGTTCAGCGAACGCTGGCAGCGCATCGCCGGCGGCGCGCTCGCCGTGCTCATCGGCGCCACGTCGTTCACGGTGTGGGCCCAGTCGGTGGTCAACGAGAAGGTCTATACCGTCTCACTCGCGCAGATGGCGATCGTCGCCTGGCTGGCCGTGCGATGGTCCGACGACCCCGACGGCCCGAAGGCTGACCGGCTCCTCATCCTCATCTCGTACCTCCTCGGCCTCGGCTACGGCGTGCACATGGCCGGCATGCTGCCGGCCCCGGCCGTGGGCCTCGCCGTGCTGATCCGCCGCCCCAGGACGCTGCTGCGCGGCAAGCTGCTCGCACTCTGCGCCGGCATGCTCGTGCTCGGCGGGTCGTCGTTCGCCACGCAGCCCATCCGCGCGGCGTACTTCCCGGCGATCAACGAGGGCGAGCCGACCGCGTGCCGCGACACCATCGGCGTGTCGTGCACGCTGTCGAAGGGCACGTATGACGCGTTCATGTACAACTTCAACCGCGAGCAGTACGGGAAGCCCGCGCTCTCCGACCGCCGCGGCGTGCCCTTCTCGGCGCAGATCGGCATGTGGTGGTACTACTTCAAGTGGCAGTGGATCCGCGACGCGCACAACCAGCACCAGGGGCTGCAGGGTGCCCTGGCCTCGATCTTCCTCGTGCTCGGCCTGCTGGGCGGCTGGGTCCACTACAAACGCGACCCCCAGAGCTTCACGTTCTTCGGGCCGCTGATGTTCACGCTCACGCTGGTCCTCATCTACTACCTCAACTTCCTCTACGGAGCGTCGCAGGCGCCGGAACTCGGCGACAGCGTGCCCCGTGAGGTGCGCGACCGGGACTACTTCTACCTGTGGAGCTACTCGGCGTGGAGCGTCTGGGCCGCGCTCGGCTTCACGTATGTGTGGGAATCGCTCGCGGCGCTCCTCGGCACCGAGCCCGCCAGGGTCGGCGGCGACACCGTCGACCTGCCGAGCCGCCGCAACTGGCTCGCCACGTCCCCCATCCTCGTGCTCGCCTTCATTCCGCTCTTCGCCAACTGGAGCGGCGCGTCGCGCCGGGGCCAGACCGACACGGCGGACTTTGCCGTGGACCTGCTCAACTCCGTCGAGCCGTATGGCGTGCTGGTGACCGTCGGCGACAACGACACGTTTCCCCTCTGGTATGCCCAGGAGGTGCTCGGCGTCCGCCGCGACGTGCTCGTCGCCAACACGTCGCTGCTCAACACCGACTGGTACGCGCGCCAGATGATCCGGCGCCAGGTGGATGACTACGACCCCGCCAAGGGACCTGCCGCCTATCGCGGAAAGACGTGGACCAAGCCGACCAGGCCCGCCCTCGACATGACACTCGACCAGGTGGACGCCATTCCGCTCGGCTACGATCTGCAGGCGCCGCAACTCTTCGAGGCGGGCAAGATCCACGCCGTCGTCCCGAAACAGTTCCTCCAGAAGGCCGACATCCTCGTGCTGCAGATGATCAAGGACGGCTCCCGGCCCGTGTATTTCAGCCGGACGTCGGCCAGCTATCCGTTCGACAACCTCGGCCTCGGCGCCTACCTCGTCACCGAGGGGCTGGCCCGCCGGGTCATGCCCGATTCGGTCGTGGCGAAGCCCGGCAGCGACATCGTCGAGGTGCCCGGCGACGGGTTCATGAACGTTCCGCGCACGCAGGCCCTGTGGAGCGAGTTCAAGGCGCCCGAAGCCCTTGCGTTCAAGGGTGACTGGGTGGACAAGCCGTCCGTCGGGATTCCCTACCTGTACGTGAACCTCGGCTACCTGCTGGCGACCGTCGAGCGCTCACGCGGCGAATCCAGGGAGGCCGCGGCGACCGTTGCGCGCGCCGCCGGCGTCGCGCGCGCGGCCCGCCTCGACGCCGCCATGATCGGCGATACGTCGCAGATGCCGCTGCTCCCGTCGTCCGACTCGGCCGAGCGGAAGCAGGTGCCCGTCAGGAAGAAGACCCCTTAGCCGCGAGTTCCTGCATCCAGCCGCGCGCGGACGCAAACTCCGCCCGGATCGCCTCCACCCCGGCGGCGGCCTTCGCGTGATCGCCGCCGCGACCGGCCGCCTCGGTTGCCGCGCATGCGTCCGACAGCGCGATGGCCCCGAGCTGGCGGGCGCTGGACTTGATGGCATGGGCGATGCTGGCAACCTCCTCCCACCGCTGGTGACCAGCTTCCTCGCTCAGCTTCGCGAGGCGTTCGTCACCGAACGACAGGAAGGTCCGCATGAGCATGGCGACCATGTCGTCGCCACCCACGCCCTTGAGCATGTCGATGGCGGGTTTTGCGCTTTCCGGGATCTCGGTCATCCGGTCGGTGTGCCGTGGGTCGGGGACGTGACGGTCGGTCGGGACGAAACGTAGGGAGCGCACCCGTCGGCCGCCATCGGACCGGCGTTGTGTGAAGCGAACGCCGCGGCGAGATTGCCCGGAGGACGGGAGGGCTAGTCCTAATTGGTAAGGCAGCGGTCTTGAAAACCGCCGCGGTGAAAGCCGCTTACAGGTTCGAGTCCTGTGCCCTCCGTTTGGCGCGTCACCGCGAACTGGTCGCGTCACCGCGAACTGGCCGCGGCACCGCGAGGATGCCTTCGTGTGGCGTCCGCGGGCAGTGGTCTGCCCGGCCGTGTGCCCGCGGCGCGTACCGGTCGGCCCCCCGCCGCGTCATCTCGCCCCCGCCAACGGAGGGGCTCGCGAGACCGTATTCTTCATGACAATTTCGTTACTTTCTTGGCTGATCCATCCCTACTTAGCAGAGGAGTTCCATGCGCCTCGACCGTTCCCTGCGGTTGCTTGCCCTCCTTGCGGCGTCAACCGCCGCACCGCACCTCACCACTGCGCAAGGCCAGCGCGACACGACCCGGCGCGACACCACACAGACGCTGCCGGGCGTGAGCATCACCGCGACGGCGCCGGCCAAGCAGTCCGTGGCCGTCGTGACGGCGACGGACCTGGGCCGGTTCAGTGGCGTCGGTCTCGCGGACCCGATCAACACGCTTCCCGGTGTGTTCATGCAGTCGCGCACGCCGTTCGGCGGCGCCCGCATCACGCTGCGCGGCTACTATCCGAGCACGAGCGGCAACAGCCCGAACTCGAACGGTCTCGGCTACCAGGTCTTCCTCAACGGCATCCCGATCACGGACGCGACCGGCTCGACGGTGCTCGATGACGTCGACTTCTCCACGCTCGGCCGCGTGGAGGTCGTGAAGGGCCCCAACTCAAGCCTCTTCGGCAGTTTCATCGGCGGGAGCGTGAACCTCACCACCGCGCCGCCGGCGAACCCGGGGCTCGAGCTCAGCCAGCAGGTGCTCTCGGGCACGGACCAGATGCTGCGCACGAACACGACGTTCTCCCGGTCCCGTGACGGCTCGAACTTCGTGGTGAACTACGGGCACCAGGGCTACGACAGCTTCCGCCCGCACAGCGAGTCGGCCAAGGAGTACGTCCGGGCGACGGGCGAGTTCCGCGCCAGTGCCGACCAGACGCTGTCGACGTACTTCTCGTACAACCGGTCCAACGAGTCCCTCGCCGGCGAGATCGACACGAACGACTTCTACGCCCAGAAGCCGATCGCGAACGCGGCGTACGTCGCCAACGACTCGCGCATCCAGCTGACCAGCTTTTTCGCGGGGGTCGCCGACAAGATCCGCATCGACGATGCCTGGACGAACCAGACGTCCGTCTTCGGGAGCGGTCGCGTGTCGCACCAGCCGTTCGCGCACGGCTTTACGGACGTAAACCAGGTCAACTTCGGTGCGCGCTCGGCCTTCGACTGGGCCGGCACGTGGAGCACGGTCCCCGTCAAGGCCACGCTGGGCGGCATGGTCCAGCAGTCCAACAACACGAGCAACGGCGTCTTCATCACGCCGGCGCCGCCATACCCGGAGCGGCCCTCGGCGTCGCAGAACTTCGCCGTGAACAGCTCGCTCTTCACCGAGTGGGAGTTCTCCTTCCCCGACAAGTGGGTGGCGACGGTCGGCGCGAGCCTCAACGCGAACACGTTCGCGACGCGCAACATGCTCAAGAACAACCAGCTTTTTGACACGACGACGCTGGCGAAGAAGAACTTCGACACGCAGTTCATGCCGCGTGTGGCGCTCGAAAAGACGATCGTCGGCAACATGATCGCCTTCGGCAACTGGAGCATGGGCTACGCGCCGCCGCTCCTGAGCCAGATCATCGCCAACAACGGCACCGTCAACACGGACCTCAAGCCCGAGCACGGCACGCAGTACGAGCTCGGCCTCCGCGGCACCCTCCTCGACAACCGGCTCACGGGCGTCGTCACCTGGTTCAACCTCGACATCAAGGACAAACTCGTCAGCCAGACGTCGAATTCGGTGACGTTCACGACGAACGTCGGCGAACAGCGGAACCAGGGTGTGGAGGCGTCGCTCGCGTGGCTCGCCTACAGCGCGCCGGAACAGACCCTGTCGATGGTCCGCCCGTGGGTCTCGTACACGATGACGGACGCGAAGTACGTCAGCTTCAAGAGCGACAACAACAACGCCTCGACGACGGTCGACTTCTCCGACAAGCAGGTGGCGCGCGTGCCGAAGACGATGTACACGCTCGGTCTGGACGTCGGCACGAACAACGGCCTGTACGCCAACGCCACCTCGCAGTACGTAGACAAGGTGCCGGTCACGTTCGACAACTCGACCTGGGTCCGGTCATACACGCTCCTGAACGCCAAGGTCGGCTATTCGACGATGTTCGCCGATCACTACACGCTCGACCTGAGCGCCGGCGGCACGAACCTCGGCGGCAGCACGTACTACTCGTTCCTGTTCGTCGGGCCGAACTACAAGGGCCTCGCGCAGGCGCAGGACGGCGGCACGGGTGACGGGTACATTCTGCCGGCCCCGTACAACGCCCAGTACTACGTCAACGCCAGGCTCTCCTACCGCTGGTAGTTCGCGTGCGCGCCGCCCGCCGCCATGGCCCCCGGCCGTGGCGGCGGGCGCTGCGTTTTCGCGGGGCGCATCCCCGGCGCGTTGTCCGCGCCGACGCGGGTGCCTAGATTCACGTTCCGGCCGCACGTCGCGAGGCGCGCGGGCGGGATGGAGACGTGGCCGAGAGGCTGAAGGCGACGGTTTGCTAAACCGTTATACGGGCTAATACCTGTATCGAGGGTTCGAATCCCTCCGTCTCCGTTTTGACCGTACGCGTCCGCTTCGCCCCGTCGCCCACCGGCTATCTCCACGTCGGCGGCGCGCGCACGGCCCTCTTCAACTGGCTCTTTGCCCGCAAGGCGGGCGGCCAGTTCCTGCTCCGCATCGAGGACACGGACAAGGCGCGCAGCACGGACGCATCCACGCGCGCGATCTTCGAGGGGCTCACGTGGCTCGACCTCACGTGGGACGAGGACGTGGTGTACCAGGGGGCCAACCTCGAGCGGCACCAGCGTGACGCGCACGCCCTGCTCGACGCCGGCGCGGCGTATCGCTGCTTCTGCACGGCCGCAGAGTTGGACGCGCGTCGCGCGACCGCCGAAGCCCGCGGCGAGGCCTTTCGCTACGACCGCCGCTGCGACCGGCTGGACCGGGCCGAGGTGGAGCGCCGGGCGGCAGCCGGCGAACCGCACACGATCCGGTTCCGCGTGCCCGGCGGCACGACGTCGTGGGACGACATGGTGCACGGCACCATCACGTTCCCGAACGCGGAAATCGACGACCTCGTGATCCTGCGCTCGGATGGCACCCCGATCTACAACCTGGCGGTCGTGTCCGACGACATCGCGATGCGCATCTCGCACGTGATGCGGGGCGACGACCACATCTCCAACACACCGAAGCAGATCCTGCTCTATCGTGCGCTCGACGCGGCGTTGCCCGTGTTCGCCCACTTTCCGATGATCCACGGGCTCGACGGCAAGAAGCTCTCCAAGCGTCACGGCGCGACGGCCGTGGGCGACTACCGGCACCTCGGGATCCTCCCCGAGGCCATGTGCAACTTCCTCGCGCTCCTCGGCTGGAGCCCGGGCCACGACATCGAGGTGATGAACCGCGCCGAGATGCTCGAGCTGTTCTCGCCCGACGGCTTCCTCCGCAAGGCCTCCATCTTCGACCCGGCCAAGCTCGACTGGATGAACGGGCAGCACCTGATGCGGATGCCGTTCGACCGCATCTTCGATCTCGTGGTCGGCGCCATCGTCGCCGCCGGGCTCGCCACGGAGGCCGACCTGCGGGCGCGGGACCGGTGGACGGGGCGCATGATCGAGCTCCTGCGCGTCCGTGCGCGGACGGTGGACGATCTGGTGCGCCAGGCGCGCCCGTACCTCGTGGACACCGTGGAGTACGAGCCCGACGCCGTGACGAAGCAGTGGAAGGACGGACCTGCCACGCGCACGCTGCTGGTCGCGGCGCGCGACGCGCTCGCCACGCAGGCCCCGTGGGATGCCGCCACGCTCGATCCGGTGCTGCGCGGCGTGGCGCAGGCACAGGGCGTGGGCGCCGGCAAGCTGCTCCAGCCGCTCCGCGTGGCGCTCACCGGAACGGCGGCGAGTCCCGGCATCTTCGATGTTCTCGAGCTCCTCGGTCGCGAGCGGTCGCTGGCGCGCATCGACGCCGCGCTCAGGCATCCGCGTCTCGCACCGGCCGCCTGACCTCGCCCCCCGTGCCGTGACCGTGCCGTGACCGCGCCGCGCCCACCGCTCACGCCGATCGAGGATGAGCTGTATCGCTTTCTCATCGACTTCCTCGCCGAGCACACCTACCAGCCGAGTGTGCGCGAAATCGGCAAGGCGCTGAAAATTCCGAGCACCAAGTCCGTCGCCGACCTGCTCACGTCGCTCTCCAACAAGGGCTACGTCCGCAAGGAGCCGGGACGCTCGCGCGGACTGTCGCTCGTGGGATTCGCCGGTGCGATCGGCACGATGCCCGTGCCGCTCATGGCGCTCGACCCGGCGACAGGTACGCTGGCCGCGGAGGACAGCGTCACGCTCGACCGCCGGCTGGTGGGCGCGCCCGACGCCTTCCTGGTGCGCGCCCTCCCGCTCGGCGCGCCAGCCCATGGCGTCGTCGCGGGCGACCTGGTGCTCGTGCATCCATCGGCCCGTGCGCACGAGGGTGACCTGATCGTCGCCCGCGTCGGTGGCGCGGTGCTCGTGCGGCCGTTCGTGCGCCGCGGCGCGACCCTCGTGCTCGGGACGGGCGCCGAGGGCGAGGCCGACGACGAAGTCGAACTCGCGGCCGGCGACGACTTCGCGGTGCTGGGTGTGGCGGCGGGCCTGATTCGCGCGCCGGGGCGATCGACTACGGCGTGACCGTCGGGGGCTTGCCCGGCGGGTCGCCCTTCTTCTGTTCCTCGCGCTCCTTCTCCTTCCGCTCGCGGAGCGCCTTGACCGCCTTCTGGAAGTCCTCGTCACGCGACGCGCGTTGGGCCTGCTCCATGATCTCCGTGCGCATCTGCGCCAGCCGCCGGTCGCGCTCGACCGCCATCGGATTCGCCTGCACGTTCAGCGGGAGCAGCGCGAGTGCGGCGGTCGGAATCGAGAACGGCCCGAGCCGGATGAACTTCTGGTCGATTCCGTACTTCTGTCCGCCGATCTTGAACGTCCAGTCGGTGGGGTCACGGCCGGCGGCGGCGGCGGCGCGCATCGAGTCGGCGAGTTCCCGGAAGATCGGCGCAATGGCACTGTCGAGCTTCTTGGTGCCCGACAGCGGGGCCGTGACCTCGGGCGCCGGCGGCACCCAGAGCCGCGAGTCACTGTACGACGGCCGCACCCCGCGCGTGTCCCCGCCGCCGCCAACGAGCGGGCCGAGGCCGCCATCGGCCGACGACTCCGGTCGTGCCCGCGGAATCGGCGGGAGCGCGGACGGCACCTCGACCGGAGCGACGGGGATCAGGCGCGCCGCCGGTGGCCGCCCCGTGACCGGGCGGTTGTCCCCGCCGCGGCGCGGCGCTTCGGTCGTGGCCGGCCCCTTCGGGAGCTGGAGGAAGCCGACCCGCTCGACCGGCGGCGGCTGTACCCGCATCAGCAGGCTCATCCAGTCGGCGCGCACCACCGTGAGCTGGAGCAGCGCCGCCACGAGGACGACGTGCAACGCGACGGACAGCGCGACCGATGCCGGCGAACGCGCCTGATCGCGGCGTTCGCCCGGCGTCGAGATGACGCGCCGGTGCGGCGGGTTCACCGCACCCCTACTGCCCCGCGACCACGGGGTTGCTCACCTTCGACAGCCCCACGAGCTCGATCTCCACGGTGTCGCCCGGCGCAATCGGACCGACGCCCGCCGGTGTGCCCGTGAGCAGCAGATCCCCGGGCTCGAGCGTCATGTAGCGGGAGATGTACGCGATGAGGAAGGGGATGGAGAACACCATGTCCGCTCCGGTCGCGCGCTGCTTCTCCACGCCATTCTGCCGCGTGACGACGGTGACGCCCGACAGGTCGGCCGGCGCCGGGACCTCGTTGCCGATGGACAGGAACGTGTCGCATCCCTTGGCCCGCGCCCACTGATCGTCGCTCTTCTGCCACTCGCGCGCCGACACGTCATTGGCCGCGAACAGGCCGCGAATGCCGCGGAGCGCCTCCGCTTCGGTGACGCGGCGCATCTTCGCACCGATCGCGACGCCAATCTCGCCCTCGTAGTCCACGCGACCCGCGTCCGGCGGCAACTCGATGGCCGCGCCGCCCCGGATCATCGAGGTGGCCGGCTTGAAGAACAGCAGCGGTTGTCTGGGCACGTCGTTGCCCAGTTCCTTGGCGTGGTCGCGGTAGTTCCTACCGACGCAAATGATCTTTCCGGGTGTGGTCATCCGCTCAATCTACCCGCGAAACCGCGATTCGGTCGCCCGGTAGAAGGCGTCCACCTCGGAGCGGATCCGGTCCCACGGCCCCTCGATGCGGCGCGCGGGAGGCAGGCCGGCCAGGAGCGCGGCGCCGTAGCCCTTGCGGACGACGCGCGAATCGCAGATCACCACCGCGCCGCGATCCGCGCGCGACCGGATGAGGCGCCCGAACCCCTGCTTGAGGCGCAGCGCGGCGTGCGGGATCATGTACGTTGCGAACGCGTCGCCGCCGGCCGCCGCGATGGCCTCGCAATGGGCCGCCGTGATCGGCTCGGTGGGCACGCGGAACGGGATGCGCGCCAGCACGAGCCCCCGGAGCGCGCGCCCGGGGACGTCCACACCCTCCCAGAACGACGCCGTGCCGACGAGCACCGCGTCGCCATGGGCCCGAAAGCGACGCAGCAGGGCGTCGCGGCCGTCTTCGCCGTGGACCAGCAGCGGACCGACCTCGCGCTCGGCGCCCTGCTCGCGCAGCAGGCGCGCGACCTCGCGAACGTCGCGGTGGCTGGTGCACAGGATGAAGATCCCGCCGCCGGCGGCCCGGATCAGGTCGGCGGCCACCTCCGCCGTCCGGGCCACGTGCGCCCGGTCGCCGGCCGCGGGCACCGGCATGTCGGTCGGGATGGCAAGCAGCGCCTGTGCGGCGAAGTCGAACGGCGACTCCAGCGCCGCCGTCACCGGCTCGACGTCGTCCTCGTCGAGGCCGAGCCGGCGCGCAATGAAGTCGAACCCGTCGCCCACGGCGAGCGTGGCGCTGGTGACGACGCACGTCTCTACGCGGCGAAACAGGTCCTCGCGCAGGATCGGGGCGAGGTCGAGCGGCACGCTCGCCACCCCGACGTGCCGCTTGCGCTCGCGCCCATCGGCGTCGGGGGCATCGGCGGCGTTCCCGCCGCGCAACTCGATCCAGCGAATCCGCTCGTGCGCGTCCGCTCCGGGGCGCAGCGCCCCGCGAAGCGCGTCGCCCGCGCTCTCGAGGCGCCGGATCACGCCGCGCAGCTCGCCGAGCACCGGCCCGAGCTCCTCCGCCTTCTGCTCGTCCGTCTCGATGCGGTCCCGCACGAGGATGAGGCCGTCGCTGAGCGAGTCGAGCTCGCGCAGGAGGTCGTCGAGCGCGGCGGAAAGCCCCTCGTGCCACACGGGCTCGTCGTCGAACGCATCCGTGAGGCGCACCTGCGAGTCGCTGCCGCGCGCCATCCAGGCCTCGAGCAGGTCGAACAGCCGGTCCGCGCTGCGCCGCGCGGAGGATGTCGTGCCGTACAGGCGGACCCGCACCAGGTCGCGGCTCGCGGTGGACAGCAGGTCGTTCGACTGCGCGAGCCGGACCTCGAGCGTCGGCAGCAGGCCGCGCCCCTTTCGTTCGAGGCGCGACAGCAGGCGATGAATCCCGCGCCGCGATGCGGTTGCCGCCAGGTGGTTCGACGCCGCGTCCTCGAGGTGGTGGCCCTCGTCGATCACGAGCCGGGCGTACGACGGCAGCACGGCGGCGTCCGTCCAGTTCTGTGACGCGCGCCGCACGGCGAGATCGGCCATCAGCAGGTGGTGGTTCACGACGACGACGTCCGCCTGCGCCGCCGCGCGGCGGGCGCGGAACACGAAGCACTTGTCGAAATGCGGGCACTTGAGGCGGGTGCAGAGATCGGCCTCGGCGGCCACCTCGTCCCACACTTCTCCGCGGGGCTGTATGGGGAGGTCGGCCACGGACCCGTCGGCCGTGCGCGCGGCCCAGGCATCGATGGCATCGAAGTCGGCGGCGGCCGCGTCCTCGAACAGGGACCCGGCGACGGTGCGGGCGTGATCGAGGCGCAGCAGGCAGATGTAGTTGCGCCAGCCCTTGAGCAGCGCAAACCGCACGGGCTGGTCGAGGGCCTCACCCAGGAACGGCAGGTCCTTGCCGACGAGCTGTTCCTGCAGCGTAATGGTGTTCGTGCTCACCACAGTCCGCTCGCCGTTGGCGGCGGCCCACTGCAGCGCGGGAATCAGGTAGCCGAGCGACTTGCCGACGCCGGTGCCGGCCTCGATGAGACCGATGCCGCCACGCGAGTAGAGGCGCGCGATGCGCTTCGCCATGTCGCGCTGGCTCGGGCGGTCCTCATATCGCCCGAGGTGCGTGGCCACGGGGCCGTCGGGACCGAGCAGCGCCGCGATGTCGTCGCCGTCGAGCGGCCGTACCTCCCTCGCCTGCGGCACCTCGACGACCACGTACAGGCGCTCGGCGGTGTTGTCCACGATGCCGAATCCGATGCCGTCGTCGTGCATCTTCGCCGCGATCTCGAGATCGGGACCCGACGGCTCGAGCAGGCCTGACGGGTGGTTGTGCACGAGCATCTCGCCGCGCTTCGCGAAGCCCGGCAGGGCGAGCACGCTGCTGGAGTCGCCGCGCGCCACCGCGCGCGCCGTCACCACGGTGCCCGACCCGTCGATCTGGCACGTGAAGCACACCTCGCGTCCACCGGCGAGGACGATCGCCGTTCGTATGGCGCGCGCCGCCACCGGGGACAGCCGCGCCGGGTCCGGGGCGGGACCCGCGGCACCCGCGCCGCCCCGTCCCGAGGGGACTTCCATCGCAACGCCGTCCCGGGCGACGGGCCTGCGTTCCGGTTCCGGTTGCGCTCCGGCCGATCGCCTCACGTCTTCAGCGGCTTCTTCTTCGCCGCCGGGAAGAGCACGTTGTTGAGGATGAGGCGGTAGCCGGGCGAGTTCGGCCGCTGTGCCAGGTCCGTGGGTGGCGCGCCGATGTTGTGCTGCGGATCCTCGGGATCGTGCCCGCCCAGGTACGTCCAGGATCCCTTGCCGTAGTCGCCGTGGATGTACTTCACCCACGGCGTGCCTTCCTCGCTGGCGAGCACGGTGACGCCGGGCTTGAGGCGGGCCTTCACGAAGGACGTCGTCACGCCGTAGAAGTCCGGGATCACGGTGCGGTGGTCCTGCACGAGCATCGTGGCGACCGGATCGAACTTCGCCGAGAAGTTGAACAGCGTGAAGGTGCTGAGGCTCTGGCGCCTGGAGGCGACGTTCACCTGGTGGCCGTCGATGTCGCTCATGGCGTTCACGCCGGGGTTCATCTCGAGGTGCGCGCCCTGGAAGGCGAACGTCCTGGTCCAGTCCATCTTCGCATCGGCGTCCGGGTCGATCGGGGTGCCGTCGAGGAAGGCCGACGCGATGTCCACCTGCTGGCCGGCGAGCGCGAGTTCGAGCGTCTCGGTCGCACCGCACATCGCGAACAGGAAACCGCCGCGGTCCACGAAGTCGCGCAGGCGCGCCGCCACGGCCTTCTTGACGGCCGGCACGTTCGCGTATCCGTGCTTCTGCGCCGTCGCGAGGTCCCGGTCGCGCTCCTCGATGAACCAGGGCTGGTCGCGGAAGCCGAGGTAGAGCTTGTTGAACTGCCCCGTGAAATCCTCGTGGAACAGGTGGATCCAGTCGAATTTCGACAGGTCGGTGTCGAGGACGTCATCGTCCCAGATCTGCGTGTACTCGATCCCCGCGTACTGGAGCGCGAGGGTGACGGCGTCATCCCACGGCGGTGACTTGGGCGGCGAGTAGATCGCCACGCGCGGCGCCTTCTCGAGGGGAATGGCGTCCATGTTGCTCTGCGCGATTTCCTTTCGCGCGGCGGCGATGGCGGCGTCATCGATCGGCGTGACGGTCACGCCGTCGAGCGCCGCCTTGCGCCGGAGCGCCGGGGTGTCGAGCAGGAGGAAGCTGCCGCCGCGATAGTTCAGCCACCACTCGGCGCGGTCGCCGCTCTTCAGCGAGAAGTACGTGAGGCCATACGCCCGCAGGTGGTTCTGCTGCGCCTCGTCCATCGGGACGAGCAGGTGCTGCGCCGCCGCCGGCACCGCGCCAGCCACGGTGGCCACCGCGACCGCCGCCGCGAGGCGAAGCGCGCGCTGCAAGGTGCGCGGCCCGCGCGCCATGGCTGTCCGTTCGTTCATGCGACACCTCCACGCAAGGCTTCGAGTTCGCGCCGCGCCTGCGGGACGAGGGCGCTCTCCGGATAGGTCAGGATCAGGTGCTCGAGGCGGTCGGACGCGCCGGCCGTATCGCCCTTGCGTCGCAACGTGCGCGCCCACTCCAGGTCGGACTCTGCGGCCTCCGGCGACTGCGGGTAGGCCTGCACGATCCGGCTCCAGAGCGTGATCGCGCGGGTGTCCGCCTTCTTCCGGCTCCAGAGGCGGGCAGCCAGGCCAAGCAGCAGTGGCGCCGCGTCATCCGTCTCGGTGGCCGCCTGTTCGAACCGCTGCGCCGCGCCCGCGGAATCGCCGCGCGCGAGCGCGAGGAACGCCGCGCCGGCGACGCGTCCCGTGTCGGCGCGTGTGCGTCCCAGGAGCGCCATCGCCGTGACGACGTCCGGCGTCACGTCGGCCGGGCGCCGCAGTCCCTTGCGCGCCGCGACGAAATCACCCTCGAACAACGCAATCCATCCCGTGACTTCCTCGTCGTCGTCCGCGCTCGCGCCGGCGAGTGCCGCCCGGGCCTTCTCGACTTCACCGGCGCGCACCCATCCCCATGCGATCTGCCGTGCGTACACCCGGCGCGTGGCCGGATCGGCCGTGGCGGCTTCGCGCGCGACCAGCGCCTCGGCATCGGCCGCGCGCCCCATCGCGGTGAGCGCGCGAACCTCGAGCGGCAGCAACTGGGTCTGCAGTGCCGCCACATCCGCGTGCGTCCGCGCCGTCGCGAGAATGGGCAGTGCCGTGGCGGGCTCGCCACCGGAGATCGCGGCGGCCGCCGCGCGCAGCTCCACGGACAGTTGCGGACGGGCACTCGCCATCCTGAGCAGCGCGTCGCGCGCGGGGATCCATGCCCCCTGGCGTTCGGCCGACGACGCGAAGTCCGCCCAGGTGTCGTACGCCGAGTCGGC
>CAZKYG010000012.1:0-9773 GCA_964556915.1 uncultured Gemmatimonas sp. | reverse complement strand
CGGGCGCTTCATCTTCGGGTGGACGACGCACGCCCCGCATTCGCAGTTCATAGGTGCCGCCGCAGCACAACCTGATTCGTTAGCCGCACGCCGCAACCCAAATGATCATTCCCTTTCGCTTGATCCTAGGTGTGTGCCGTTCGGCCCTGCGGTTCATCGATGGCATCGTTGAGCCACCGATCATGCGCAAACACGTGAACGCCGGCAGTTACCGGTACTTTGACGCGGAATCCGACCATCGCGACCGCGGAGGTATCGCGGACATTGTGGATGGTCCGCACCCGGAGGACGGAGGCGTCGGCTAACCAAGGTATTGGAGCTGGCGAGCGTGGGATCCATCCGAGGTTCCAGATTGCGCCTGACTCGGGCATCATCGTGGGCGGCTCGCCACGCCGCGCAGCAGAACGCCAACTCCCCACCGTCCGGGAACCGTCCGGCGCCCCCGCGGGTTCGTCTCGCGACATGGCCACCGACACCATCACCATCCGCGCGGGCGACGCCCCCGACGTTGAAGCCTTCCTCGCCGTGCGCATCTACGAGTTCAACGCGGCCGCCACGGGACGCGCCGACGGCGAGGGCTTCTCCGCCACGCGGCTCGACGCCGACGGCGCGATCGTCGCCGGCATCTGCGGCCACACCTGGGCCGGCTCGGCGTACGTCTCCTCGCTCTGGGTGGCCGCATCGTGGCGCGGCCAGGGCACGGGCGCCGCGCTGCTCGCGGCCGCCGAGTCGCACGCGCGCGCGCGCCACTGCCGAATGGTGTTCGTGGCGACCCACGACTTCCAGGCGCCGGCCTTCTACGAGCACATGGGCTACGCTCGCACGGCGATCGTCCGTGACCTGCCCCCCGGCCACGACACCTTCTGGTACGCCAAGCGACTCTGACGCCGCCCCGCCCTACTTGAGCGTCGTGCGCAGGTGCTCGGCCACCTCGTCCACGAACCGGTGGATCGTCGCCTCGGCCACGCGATACCCCACCACCGCGTCGATCGCCCCGCCGAACAGTCCGAGCGGCACCTCGTAGTGGCCCGAAAAGTCGAGCTGCGTTTCGCTCGCCGTGAGCGGGTAGATGTCGAGCGAGGCGCGCATCAGGGGAAAGAGCCGCGCCGCCTCCTTCGCCTTCCACTCGAACACGATGCGCGTGCCCGGCGCCTGCTTGCCCACCTTCGGCAGATCACCGACCGAATGCACCGTGATCGCGATGTCGGTGCCGACCTTGATGACGCCGATCTCGAGCTTCAGCTGCGCGGCCACGGCGTCCGCCCGCGCGCTCGCCCCGGTCGTGGCCGCCGTGAACACCGGCACCGCATCCTTCACCAGCGCGGCGCGCACCTTCTCGTACGGCTGGTTCACGTAGTCGAAGTAGCGCAGGTCCCTGCCCTTGCTCATACGGACTCTCCTGCCCGGCGCGGCCGCATCACTCCTCGGCCGCGATGGGCGGTGGAACGGCCTTGAACTCGCGGCTCGTGAGCGCCGCCGTGAGGAACTCGCGGTTCATTTCCGCGATGAACTGCACCGGGATCTCCTTGGGGCACGCCTCGGCGCATTCATAATGATTGGTGCAGCCGCCGAAGCCCTCGAGGTCCATCTGCTCCACCATGCGCACGGTGCGCCGGATGCGCTCGGGATGGCCCTGCGGCATGCGCGAGAGGTGCGCGATCTTGGCCGCGACGAAGAGCATGGCCGAGCCGTTGGGGCACGCCGCCACGCACGCGCCGCAACCGATGCACGTCGCCGCCTGGAACGCCACGTCCGCGGCGTCCTTCTCCACGGGAATCACGCTCGCGTCCGGCGCCGAGCCGGTGCCGATGGACACATACCCGCCGGCCTCCATGATGCGGTCGAACGCGCGGCGGTCCACCACCAGGTCGCGCACCACGGGAAACGGCTCGGCGCGCCACGGCTCGACCGTGATCGTCTCGCCATCGCGGAAGTGGCGCATCATGAGCTGGCATGCCGTCGTCCCTGCGAGGGGGCCGTGCGCCTCGCCGTTGATCATCAGCGAACACATGCCGCAGATGCCCTCGCGGCAGTCGCTGTCGAACGCCACGGGGTCCTCGCCGCGCGTGATGAGCTGGTGGTTCAGCAGGTCGAGCATCTCGAGGAACGACATGTGCGGTTCGACGCCGTCCACCTGGTACGACTGCATGGCGCCGGCGGCCTGCCGGTTCTTCTGGCGCCAGACGCGGAGGGTGATTCTCACTTGTAGCTCCGCGTGGCAAGGTGAACGTTCTCGAACGTGAGCGCCTCGGTGTGTCGCACGGGTTCCGCGCCCACGCCGGTGAACTCCCACGCGGCCACGTGGCAGAACTTCTCGTCGTCGCGCTTCGCTTCGCCCTCGGGCGTCTGGTATTCCTCGCGCAGGTGCGCGCCGCACGACTCCTCGCGCACGATCGCGTCGCGCACGATGACGTCGGCGAACTCGAGGAAGTCGGCCACGCGCATGGCCTTCTCGAGCGCCACGTTGTATTCGGCGCTGCCGCCGGGCACGCGCACCTCCTTCCAGAACCGCTCGCGGAGCTCGGCGATCCTGCCGAGCGCCTTTTCGAGGTCCGGCTTGTTGCGGGAGATGCCGCAGTAGTGCCACATCACCTGGCCCAGCTCGCGGTGCAGGTCGTCGGCGGTGCGCGTGCCGTTCGAGCCGGTGAGCTTCGCGATGCGCTCCTTCACCGCCTGCTCGGCCTCGGCGAACGCGCCATGGTCGTCCTTCACCGGCGCGGGCTTGGCGGTCGCGATGTAATTCGAGATGGTCTGCGGCGCCACGAAGTAGCCGTCCACGAGCCCCTGGAGCAGCGCGTTGGCGCCGAGGCGGTTGGCGCCGTGGTCGGAGAAATTGGCCTCGCCGAGCACGAAGAGGCCCGGCACGTTGCTCATGAGGTGGTAGTCCACCCAGAGCCCGCCCATGGTGAAGTGGGCCGCGGGGTAGATGCGCATGGGCACGCGGGCGGGATTGTCGCCCGTGATCTTCTCGTACATCTCGAAGAGGTTGCCGTAGCGCTCGCGGATGACGTCCTCGCCGAGCCGCTTGATGGAGTCGGCGAGGTCGAGGTACACGCCCTGGCGGCCCGGCCCCACGCCGTAGCCGTCGTCGCACACGCGCTTGGCCGCGCGCGAGGCGAGGTCGCGCGGCGAGAGGTTGCCGAACGAGGGGTACAGCCGTTCGAGGTAATAGTCGCGCTCGTTCTCGGGAATCTGCCCCGGCGCGCGCGGGTCGTCCTTCTGCTTCGGCACCCACACGCGCCCGTCGTTGCGCAGCGACTCCGACATCAGCGTGAGCTTGGACTGGTGGTCGCCGGCCGCGGGGATGCACGTGGGATGGAACTGCACGTAGCACGGGTTCGCGAAGAACGCGCCGCGCTTGTAGGCCCGGTACGTGGCGGTGACGTTCCCGCCGATGCCGTTGGTGGAGAGGTAGTACACGTTGGCGTAACCGCCCGTCGCGAGCACCACCGCGTCGGCCGACCAGCGCTTGAGCTCGCCGCTCACGAGGTGGCGCGTGATGATGCCGCGCGCCTTGCCGTCCACCACCACGAGGTCCTGCATCTCGATGCGCGAGTGCATGCGCACGCCGCCCGCGGCCACCTGCCGCGAGAGCGCGCCGTAACAGCCGAGGAGCAGTTGCTGGCCCGTCTGCCCGCGGGCGTAGAACGTGCGCGACACCTGCACCCCGCCGAACGAGCGGCCGTCGAGCTGGCCGCCGTACTCGCGCGCGAACGGCACGCCCTGCGCCACGCACTGGTCAATGACGTTCCCACTGACCTCGGCGAGGCGATAGACGTTCACCTCGCGCGAGCGGAAGTCGCCGCCCTTGATGGTGTCGTAGAAGAGGCGATGGACGCTGTCGCCGTCGGAGCGGTAGTTCTTGGCCGCGTTGATGCCGCCCTGCGCGGCCACGCTGTGCGCGCGGCGCGGACTGTCCTGGAAGCAGAAGCAGTCCACCTGGTAGCCGAGCTCGGCGAGCGTGGCGGCCGCGCTCGCGCCGGCGAGCCCCGAGCCCACGACGATGATGCGGTGCTTTCGCTTGTTGTTGGGGCTGACGAGCTTCATCTCGTAGCGGCAGCGTTCCCACTTCCGGTCGAGCGGGCCGTCGGGGATGCGCGGGTCGAGGATCATCTCACATTCCTCCCGCGAGCGTGACCTTGCCCGCGAGGATGAGGAGCGGAATCGACCAGTTGCCGAGCACGAGCAGCGCGAGGAGGACGAAGCTCGTCGCCTTCACGATCCTGTTGTAGCTCTCGTGGTGCACGCCCGCCGTCTGGAACGCGCTGGTGAGTCCGTGCCAGAGGTGCATGCCGAGGAGGCCGATGGCCACCACGTAGCTCCACGCGATGGCCGGGTGGCCGAACGCGCGCACCACGGACGAATACACGTCGAGCCGGCCGCTGGCCTCGTGCAACCGCGTGTCGGCCGCGTCCACCACGCCGAACGTGAAGTGCAGCAGGTGATAGACGACGAACGCGAGCACGACGAGCCCCGAGAGCAGCATGTAGCGCGATGCGAAGCTGCCGCGGCTCGGGTTGTACACCTCGTAGCGCACGGGCCGCGCGCGGCGATTCTCGATGGCGAGCGTGACGGTGGTGTAGATGTGCGTCACGAACACCGTGATGAGGCCGATCCGGAACACCCACAGCAGCGGATGGCCCTGGAGCCACGCCGCGTAGGAGTTGAGCGCCTCGCGGCCCTGGAACACGCGCAGGTTGCCGAAGAGGTGCGCGAAGAGGAAGCCGAGGAGCATCGCGCCGGTGGCGGCGGCCACGAGCTTGCGGCCGATCGACGCCCCGAAGAGACGGACGAGCCGGTTGGTGCGGAGGGCGGACGCTGGAGAGGCGGAACTGGTAGCCATGTATCCGGTAAGGTGCCGCGCGTGCGGTACCTCAATTGTAAGGGAAACCCGGGCAGACCGCCGAGACGGGGTTTGACGTGCCATCGCGGGTATCGGATCAGATCCGATCTGTTCGGATTGGGCCGGCCCCGGGATGGATTGGTGTGGGGTGCGGCCGAAATGATGATGGGGTAACGGCGCGGCCGCGACATGCTCTGGAATGGCGGAAGGCAATCTCGTTCAGCATCGCGTTACGCGGGCGATCATCGGCGCCTTCTACGAGGTGTACAACCACCTCGGCCCGGGTTTCCTCGAGGCGTTCTACGCCCTCGCGATGGAGCGCGAGCTACGGGCCCGCGGGCACTCCGTCGTGCGCGAAGTGGCCGTGCGGGTGATGTATAAGGGCGAGGAGCTCGGGCGCCAGCGACTCGACATGATAGTTGACGGAGTTGTGGTGGTGGAGATCAAGTCCACGCCCTCTCTCGCGCCCGTCGCGCGCCGCCAACTTCACGCCTACCTCCGCGCCACGAACCTGGAGGTCGGCCTGCTGTTGCACTTCGGTCCCGACCCAAAGTTCCACCGCTCCCTCTCCCCAACACGTCAGGGCCAGACCGTCAATCCGGATGAATCGGACCTGATCCGATCCCGGCGATAGCACCAGAATTCTGACGCGCCGGGCCGGATTCCCGGATGCCCCCCGGACGCGTACCTTGGTCACCGTAACCATCGTGCCGGTCCACGCCGTTCATTGGATGGAGATGCTCCGAAAGATCCTTCTCGGCATCGTCGCCGTCGTTGTCCTCGCGATCGCCGGCGGCGCGGCGTACGTGGCATCGCGCCAGCACCTCACGTTCAACGACACGCCGTATCCCGACGTGCAGGCGTCCACCGATTCGGCGGTGGTGGCACACGGGCGGTATATCGTGCGCAGCGCGGCGCCGTGCGCGGCGTGCCACAGTGACCCGGCGCAGCACGATGCGTACATGAAGGGCGACGACGTACCGCTCGCTGGCGGCATGGTGTTCGACATCCCGCCCGGCCGGTTCTATCCGCGCAACCTCACGCCGGATTCGGCCACCGGACTCGGCGCGGTGCCGGCCACGGCCATCGCGCGCGCGCTCCGCTATGGCGTGGGTTACGACGGCCGCGCGCTGCTCCCGTTCATGGAGATGCAGGGCCTCGCCGACGACGACCTCGCGGCCGTGGTGTCGTACCTGCGGGCCATGCCACCGGTACGCCACCAGGTGCCGTGGCACGAGTACAACCTGCTCGGCAGGGTCGTGAAGGCGACGGTGCTCGCGACGCCCGTGGGGCCGTCATCGCCGCCACCGAAGGTCGCTCCCGTGGGGCTGTCGGTGGAGCGCGGGCGATACCTCGCCGAAGCCGTGTCGCTCTGCTGGGCGTGCCACACCGAGCGCGACCAGAACACCGGCGCGCTCACCGGCCCCAGGTTCGGCGGCTCGCGCCGGCTCGACGACGATTTCGACACGACGCGCCGCTGGGCGCCGCCCAACATCACGGCCGACAAGGAGACCGGCAGGCTCGGGCAGATGACCGAGGACCAGTTCGTGGCGCGCTTGCGCCAGGGACGCGTACTGCCGGGCTCGCCGATGCCGTGGCAGGCGTTCGGCCGCATGACGGACGACGACCTGCGCTCGATCTACCGCTACCTCACCTCGCTGCCGCCCGTGCACAACGACGTCGGGCCGCCGCTCGTCGTGAAGTAGCGGCCCGGGCCTACGGCTTCCGGCCCGGGGGTGCGTTCCGCATCATCGCGTCGTGCATCGCCGCCTGTCCCCGGTTCACGAGGTCGGTGACCTCCGTGGCGTGCTGCTGCAGCGCCGCCACCATCGCGGAGTCGGACGACGTCTGGGTGATGGTGATCCCCGTCGCCGTCTCCTCGACCTTCGTGTCCACGCGGGCGCCGTTGCGGTAGATCGCGCGCAGCGCCGACGATTCCATCGGCAGCGCGGGATCGTCCGCGGCGGCGACGCGCGCGTTCATGGACGCGACGTGTTCCTTGATGAGCGCGGCGAGCCGCGGGTCCGCGGACTCGGTGGTGGTCCGGATGCCGTTCGGCAGGTTGGTCACGGTCCGCGTGATGCGGTCGTGATTCATCACGAGTTCGTGGAACACCATCATCTGCGCACGCGTCGCGGAATCGCGGCCCGCGCCGACCATGAACCCCATCCCCATCCCACCCATGCCGCCGCGCCCCTGTGCGGCGGCGGCCGTGGCCAGGACCAGCGTCGCACACGCGATGGCGACGCCGGCCGTTCGTCGGTGTTTCAGCATTGCTCCTCCCTCCCCGGACGCATGGTCGCGGGTGACGCCGAAGACTGACGACGCGGCGCACCGCGCGACATCAGGCAACGCCGGACGCGTGTGAGGGTTGGCCGTACGAACGCGGCGCGGAAGCCTACGGCACCTCGATCGGCGGCTGCCCTGCGGCCTTCCGCTTCGCGTTGAGCGCGGTGAGGCCCGTGGTGGAGAGCGCCGTCCACTTCGCCATCGCCGCCTTGGACGCGGCGCGCGCGCGATCGCACGCCGTGACGTTGTTGGCCGTGGGCGGCGCGTCGGCCGACTGCATGCCCATGGCCGCGGCCATCATCTGCGCGGCCGCCGACTCGAGGTTGGGCGGCCCCTGCGGTGCGCCACCCCGGCCGCCGAAGCCGCGGCCACCGCGTCCGCCGCCCGGCGCGGCGGGCGGCGCGATGGAGTCCACCTGCGCCTTGAGCGCGAGCGCGTCGGCGCCGCCGGCGCTCTCGAGCGCGCCCGCGAGCGCGCGCGCCTTGTCGTACGCGGCGCGTGTGGCCACGGCGCCGTCGCGCATCTCCTTCGTGAGCGTGTTGAGCTGCGCGAGCGCGGTGGCGGGCATCTTCACGCGCGGATCGAGCCTGAGCGTGAGGGGCTGCGTGTACGCCTTGCCGCCCGCCGTGAGGCGCACGGTGTACGTGCCCGGCACCACGTACGGCGCGTTGGCCACGTCGTAGATGCGGTGCGGCACCGCGCCCGTGGTGGACGTGCCGCCGCCCGGCAGCGGCTCGTAGCGCATGTCCCAGACCCAGCGGTGCGCGCCGGGCCGGTTGGAGAGCGCATCCGACGGCGCGGCCCAGTAGAGGGGGAACTGGCAGTGCGGCGCCGTGATCGTGCGCTGGCACACCTTGTTGTACGCGACGGGGTCGCGGTACGCGTCGGGCTCGAGCACCGGATCGGTGCTGCGGAACGTGCGCAGCGTCTTGCCCGCCGCGTCCACGATCTCGAGCTTCGTCGCGCCGGTGATGCCCGGCGGCAGCCAGTAGTCGAGCACCGCGCCCTGCGGGCCGTTCTCGCCGGCGGGCACCTCCGGCGGCCACGGCGTGGGGTCGTTGGTGGCGAAGCGCACGCGCACGGCGGTGTTGGGCTTGAAGAGATACGCCTCGTTCGCCGCGGCGGCCTTCTTCACGGCCGCCATCTGCCGGAGCGGCGTGATGTCGTCGAGGATCCAGAATCCGCGGCCGTGCGTACCGGCCACGAGGTCCGCACAGAGGCACGTGCTGTCGTCCTTGACCTTGATGTCGCGCACCGAGATCGCGGGCATGTCGAGCCGCAGCGACTCCCAGTGGTCGCCGTCGTCGAACGACACCCACACCTGCGTGTCCGTGGATGCGAAGAGCAGGCCCGGCGTGCGGGGATCCTCACGGATCGAATTCGCGACGGCGCCCGGCGCGATGCCCGTGTTGATTTCCGTCCACGTCTTGCCGCCGTCGTGCGTGCGCCAGAAATGGGGGTTCATGTCGTCGAGGCGCATCGTGTTCGCCGCGAAGTACGCCGTATTGTTGTCGAAGTGGCCGGCGTCGATGTTGAACACGCGCGTCCACGCCTTGATGGCGGGCGGCGTGACGTTCGACCAGTGCGCGCCGCCATCCATGGTCACCTGCACGTTGCCGTCGTCGGTGCCGGCCCAGATCACGTTCACCGTGCGCGGCGACGGCGCGACCGCCGTGATGGAGCCCGCGGGGCCCGGCGTCACCTGGCTCGCGTACTTGCCGACCGTGGGCGGCACGGCCCACGTCTGCCGCGTGAGGTCCGGGCTGATGCGCGTCCAGCTGTGCGCGCGGTCGGTCGTCTTCCACACCGCGTTCGACGCGTAGAACAGGACGTCCGGATTCACCGGCGACCAGATGATCGGCATGGTGCGCACGTTGCGATTGTACGTCTCGCCATTCGGGCCGCGCTCGCTCATGTCGGGCCCCACCTGCCGCGTCTGCCGCGTGTGGCGGTCGTAGAGCGAGACGCCGTTGCGCGCGCTGCCGTACACCATGTCGGGGTCGCGCGGGTCTGGCGCGGCGATGCCGTACTCCTGGATGTTGACGGGATGCCAGTCGTTGAACGTGATCTCGCCGTCGGCCGAATTGCTCGAGACGCACGCCGAGCCGGAGTCCTGCTGCCCGCCGCAGAGGCGGTAGGGGAACGCCATGTCGGCGGTGACGTGGTACATCGCGGCCGTGGACTGCGTGTACCAGTTGCTCCAGCTCTTGCCATGGTTGGCGGAGATCACCGCGCCCTGGTCCGCGACCACGAACAGGATGTCGGGGTTGTCGGGGTTGATCCAGATGCGCTGGTAGTCGTCGCCGCCGGGCGCGCCGCGCACGGCGGTCCACGTGGTGCCGCCGTCGTCGGAGCGCCACATCACGGTGGACGCGGTGTACACGACCTGCGGATTCTTCGGGTCCACGGTCACGGTGGGCAGGTCGCCGCCGCCGATGCGCCCCAACGGACGCGGATCGGCCACGCCGCCGGGGCCCTCGGGCGCCGACGGGTCACTGCGCGCGATGAACCAGTGCTCACCGCCATCGACGGACTTGTAGAGTCCGACCGTGCCGGTGGTGGTGTTCGCGCCACGTCCGCCGCGGCCGCCGCGCGCGGGCGCACCGCCGCGACCACCGCGCCCACCGCGCCCGCCGCGGCC
>CAZKYG010000011.1:0-5796 GCA_964556915.1 uncultured Gemmatimonas sp. | reverse complement strand
GGCGCCCCGAGGGATGGTTCCTCGTGGACTCCGTGGCAATGCCCGGCGCGGGCGCCGCGACGGCCCTCTCCGGATACGTCACGTGCCGCTGAAAGCGCGCTGCCGCGCCGGCACCACGTTGGCGGAGCTCGCCATTGCGCTGGTCATCACCGGCATCGCCGGCGCGATCGGCGTCGGCATGCTGGCCGCGGCGGAGCGGCGGTCCCACGCCGACGCCGTGTGGGACCGGGCGGTGCAGGGCGAGCGTGACGTGGCGCACGTGCTCGGGTCGGATATCGCCGACGCGGATCCAGCCTACCTGGCCCTGCGGGGCGACACGGCCCTCGATCTCGCCGAGCACGTCGGGGTCGCGGTCGCCTGCGCGGTGGCGGGACGCGTGCTCGTCGTTCCCGCCAACCGGACGTCCGCCGGCGAACCGTACACGGCGTGGCGGTCCGCGACCGAGGCGCACGACCTGGTCTTCGTGTGGGACACGACGGTCGCCATATGGCGAGAGTCCGAAGCGGACACCGTCGCCGCACGCGGCGACGGCGCGGGCTGTCCTGCGACGGGGCCCTTCCGCTCGGCGGCGGACAGCGCTGCGCGGGTGCCCGTCACGCGCTTCGTGCTGGCGGACTCGTTGCCCGCATGGATCGGGGCCGGTGCGCCCGTGCGCGTGGCGCGCCGCGTGCGCTGGCTGCTCTATCGCTCCGCGGATCGCAGCTGGTGGCTTGGCTACCGTCGCTGTCCGCGCGGGGTGTGTGGTGCAGCGCAACCCGTGGCCGGGCCGCTCGCGTCGCCGGCAGACTCGGGCCTGCTGTTCGCGCAGGGCGACGACGGCACGATGGCCGTCACCATGCGCGCGCCCCGCGATGCTGTCGCCCCGACGCCACGGACGTTGCGGATCTGGGCGCTGCGCGGTGCTCCGTAGGCGGGCATGAATCGGCGCGGGTTTGCCGTTCCGCTGGCCGTGCTGGTGCTCATCGTGCTGGCGCTCCTCGCGGCGCTCGGCATCGACGCCGCGCTCGGCGCCTTGCGCACCGGCGACGCGGCAGCCGTTGAGGCGCGTGCGGCCGCACGCGCGGAGTCGGGGCTCGCCAAGGCTTTCGTTCAGCCGCTGGACTCCGCCGCGCGGCGGCTCGCCGCCGGCTCGGCGCTCTTCACCGTCGTCGAATCCGACCCCGACACCGTTGTCGTTCGCGCGCAGGTCGTGCAGCCGGGCGTGGTCCGCGTGACGGCGACGGCGGTCGCCCGCCGCGGCCAATTTCGGGGTATTGCCGGTCGTTACGCGTTCGCGACGATCGTGGCCGACAGTGCGCCCATGGCGGGGGCGATTCTGCGCCGGCTACCCTCGCGCTGGTGGGTGGCGATCCCCTGAGCCGCCGGGCCCGCCGGGCAGCCGCCTGTTACCAAGCCCATTGGCAGTTCGTGTTTTCTCGCGGAGCTCCGCGGCGTTCGCGCTGCGGGGATCCGCGGCCACCTCCGGTCACCGCGGCTAAGTGCAAGCGGTGACGTTGCATTCGTCGCGGCAGTCTATTGACACTGGGATCGGCGGGCACGCAAGTTGATCCCCCCGCTGTAATAGTTGCAGGAAGCAGGAATCCGGCCGCCGACCCGGCGGCCGAACGACCCTGCGCAGGGCACGACACCACCGGTCACAACGCATGGCGCTCTTCGGCAAGAAGAAGACCACTGTGGGTCTCGACATCGGTTCCGGCCTCGTCAAGGTGGCCGTGATCGACCACAGCCGTGCGGAGCCGGAACTCGTGAAGGTGGCCATCACGCCCCTCCTCGCCGACGCGATCGTCGAGGGCGAGATCATGGATCCCGGGATCGTCTCCGAGGCCATCACGGGCTCGCTGGCCGCGGCCGGCGTCACCACGAAGGAAGTCGTGACCGCCGTCGGCGGCCGCGACGTGATCATCAAGAAGATCCAGATCGAGCGCGTCCGCGAGCAGCAGGCGCGCGAGCTCATGCGGTGGGAAGCCGAACAGCACGTGCCGTTCGACATGGAATCGGTGGAACTCGACTTCCAGATCCTCGATCCCGAAGGTGATTCGCCCGACATGAGCGTGCTGCTCGTGGCGGCGAAGCGCGAATTGGTCGAGGCCAAGCTGCGCGTCCTCACGGACGCCGGACTCACGCCGACCATCGTGGATGTGGACGCCTTTGCGCTGCACAACGCCTTCGAGCGCAACTATCCCGACGCGATGACCGGCGTGGTGGCCCTGGTGAACATCGGCCACGAAGTCACGAACGTGAACATCCTCGACGACGGTGTGCCGATCCTGACGCGTGACATCACGGTCGGGACGCGCCGCTTTCGCGAGGACCTCCAGCGCGACCGGGGACTCTCCCCGGACGACGCGTCGGCGCTCCTGCAGGGATACGACCGCTCGCCCGACCTCGACGCGGTGATCGAGGGGCGCGGCGAGGAAATTTCCGTCGGTATCGAGCGCGCCGTGGCGTTCCTGGCCTCGTCGTCGCGCTCGGCCAGCCAGCTTCGCGCCGTCTACGTATGCGGCGGCGGTGCGCGGATCCCGGGCCTCGCCGAGGCGCTTGGGGCGCGGCTCCGACTCTCCGTGGAGCAGGCCAACCCGCTGGCGGCGCTGCAGATCCGTGACGGGGCGCTCGAGTCCCTCGTCACTGACGAAGTGGCTCCGCTCCTGATGCTTCCCGTCGGTCTGGCGCTCCGCCAGCCGGCATGACCGCGCGCGTTCCCGACCGATGATCGAAATCAACCTGATCCCTGGTGGGCGCAAGGCGAAACGCTCCGGCGGTTCGTCGGTCGACTTCCGCGCCATGCTCGGCGAGCTCGGGCAGCGCGTGCGCGACCCATGGCTCGCCACGGCCGTGGTTGGCGGCGTGCTCGGACTCGGCGCGACCGGCTTCATGTACTGGCGCACCGACCGGCGCGAGGCGGACCTCACGACCCAGGAAACGACGGCGGTGCAGGACTCCACGCGCTACGCGACGGTCCTGCGCGAGATGAACGTGGCCCAGGCGCAGCGCGACTCCGTCGTGCGCCAGATCGCGGTCATCTCGTCCATCGACCGGTCGCGCTACGTGTGGCCGCACGTCCTCGATGAAGTTTCGCGGGCGCTGCCGCCGTACACGTGGCTGCGGTCCATCCAGCAGACGAGCGCGGTGCCGGCGGTCTCGCCCGAGGCGGCGGCCGGCGTCGCGACCAAGGGCAAGACGGCGGCCGCGGCGCAGGCCGAGGCCGACGAAGCGGCCGCCGCCGCCGTGGTGACGCTCCGCATCATCGGCCAGAGTGCCGACGTGCAGGCCATCACGCGGTTCTACCGGCAGCTGCAGGATTCGCCCTGGTTCGGCACGGTCAACCTGACGCGGACCGAGGACGTGCTCGTGCAGCCGTCGAACAAGGAAGTGAAGGAGTTCACGATCGAGATCGCGCTCAAGCAGCCCGACTCGACGCAGATCCGGCGCGTTCCCCTCACCGTGGGAGTGCGCTAGCCATGGCCGGCCTGCCCACCAACCAGCGCGACCAGCTCCTCCTGGCCGTCGGCGTGCTGATGCTCGTCGGCGCCGGGGCCTACTGGTACTTCGTGGACGACCCGAAGAACAACGGTCCCGACGGGCTCGCCAAGACGGCGCTGCACATCGACTCACTCAACGCCATCAACCAGCGCGCGCGTGCCCAGCTCGCGCGCGGATCGGTCGCCAAGATCAAGGCCGAGTCGGACTCGCTGCGGCAGAACCTCGATGTCCTGCGCACGCTCGTGCCGGCCGGCAACGAGGTCGCGGCCCTCATCGACGAGGTGTCGAACGCGGCGCGCCGGGTGCACCTCGAAATCGCCGGCATCGACCCGCAGGCCCCGATCGAAGGTGAGCTCTTCGACACCTATCGCTATCGCGTGAAGCTCAACGGGTCGTACCACGACATCGCCGCGGTGCTCACCAACATCGCGTCGTTGAACCGCGTGATCGCCCCGATCAACCTCGCACTCGCTCCCGCGCCCGCGACGGCCAAGACGCCGCCGGGCACGCAGCCCCTGAGCGCGACCTTCGACATCCAGACGTACGTCGTGCGCACCGCGCCGCCCAAGGGCGCCAAGGCGGGAGGTCCGTGATGCGCGTGTTCGCACGCATCCTCGCCGTCGCCGTCGCGCTCGCCGCGACGGGTGCCGGTGCGTCGGCCCAGATCCGTCCGCCGAACATCCAGGGACCGATCAACGCAGCCAAGCAGGCCGCCGCCAAGACCAGCGACCAGATCAAGGCCACGGACAAGGTGGGCTCCGAACCGCAGGCCAGGCAGGCGGCTCCGCCGCCGGCGCAGGCCGCCCCGAAGCCGCAGGCCCAGGGCACGAAACCCGCGCCCGGCAAGGCGGCCGCTCCGTCGGGCAAGGCGCCCGGCAAGGCGCCGGGCAAGCAGGACGCCCGGCAGGAGACGTCGGTCAGTGAGCAGGGTGCGCACCGCGGCGCCACGGTCACCGTGATGCGCGAGGCGTTCTCGTACAACCGCGGCGACCGGCGCGATCCGTTCGTGTCGCTGATGCTGTCCGGCGAGCTGCGGCCGGTGTTCTCCGACCTCGTGCTCACGGGCGTCATCTACGACGAGGACGGCGCCGGGCGCGCGTCCATCGCCATGCTCGTGGACAACAGCACCGGCCAGTCGTACTCGGTGCACATCGGCCAGACGCTCGGTCGCATGCGCGTCGCCAGGATCGGACGCGAGAACATCACGTTCGACATCGACGAGTTCGGTCTCAGCCGTTCCGAGACCCTCGAGATTGACAAGACCAAGGCCGGCGCACCGGCCCCACGGAGGCCATAAGCCATGAGGCGTCACAGGATTCTCGCGGCGTTCGTTCCCGCCACGCTGCTGCTCGGCGTCACGGGCGCGACGGCTGCATCGCCCCCTCCGCCGCACCCGGCGCCAGCCGCTGCGCCGGCGCCCGCCGCCGTCACCGGCGTGAGCGTCATGCCGGCGACGGGTCATGCCGAAGTCGTGATCGCCGTGCAGGGCGACGTGGACATCATGGACTTCGCCATGGACAACGGGCGCCGTGTCGTGGTGGACATCAAGGGCGCCACGCTCGGCATTCCGGCGCGGCTGTATGACAAGGTGTCGCGCGCGGGCATCTCCAACGTGCGATTCGCGCAGTTCAACTCGGAAACCGTGCGCGTGGTGCTCGAGCTGGATGCCGCGCGCGAGTACACCGTCGTGAAGGGCGAGCGCGACGTGCGCGTGTCCGTGGACGGCAGCGGCGACTTCTCCCCGTGGCTCGCCCAGGGGCAGGGCGGCAAGCCGGCTGTCACAAACGTGTCCGTGCAGTCGTCGGGGGCCGCCGCGGCGCCCGCGGGCCGCGTGCCGGCCGACGGTACGTTGCCGGCGCTCAGCGCAAAGTCGAACGCCACCGTGGGCGCTCCGATCCTCGCCGCCAACGCGGCGCAGGGCCAGTCGCAGTCCACGCAGCGGCATATCAGCATCGCGTTCCAGGATACCGACATTCGCGACGTCGTCGTGCAGTTCGCGAGCTTCAGCGGCCGCACGATCGTGGTCGGACCGTCGGTCACGGGCACCGTGCGCGCAACGATCGTGGACCAGCCGTGGGACGTGGCGCTCAAGTCGATCCTCGATCCGTACGGCCTCGCCGCCGTCGAGGACTCGGTCACGGGCATCCTCTCGGTGGACAGCTACAAGAACCTCGCCGACCGCGCCGCGGTTGAGCCGTTGTTCACGCACGTGATCCAGGTCAACTACACCAAGGCCGACGTCATGGCCACCACCGTGCGCTCGCTCCTGGGCGCGGGTTGCGGTGGCGCGGCGCCTGGCGCCGCGGCCGCGGCGGC
>CAZKYG010000010.1:0-4233 GCA_964556915.1 uncultured Gemmatimonas sp. | reverse complement strand
TCGGCGCGGCGGGGTTTACGGGGGTGGTGCAGATGACGGGCGGCATCGAAGCCTGGGAGCGCGCGGGCCTGCCGGTCGAGCGCGAGGGCGCCGCAGCGGCCACACCCGCGTAGGGCGCCTCCCAAACGGTGACGCCGGGGCGATGGGCTGCATCGCCCCGGCGTCCGTTCGGAAGGGTGGATTACTTCTGCGCGGCGAGGTGGGCGCGGATCTCGCGCACGGCGTAGTCGACCTTCATCTCGAACGCCTTCCTGCCGAGCTCCACGGTGGAGCGGCGCGCGTCGCCCGTGATGCCGTTGTTCACGCGCGGGGTCTTCGCCGCCAGCGTGCTGTCGTACGGCTGTCCGGGGCACGGCGAGTAGTTGCCGAGTGCGGATGCGATGAGCTCCGGCCGCACCCAGCCCTTGTCGAGCCCGAGGTACATCATCTCGGACGTGTCGGGGATGCCGGCGTGCGACGCGCACGGATACCCGTTCTGCCCGAGCCACTTCTGGAAGTCGTCCTGCGCGGTGGCGTAGACGTCCTTCACGAAGTAGACGTGCACGCCGTCAGGTGCATGCCTGGCATCGAGTTCCGTGGCCAGCTGCTCCAGCTGCTGCTGTCCGCCGCCATGATCGCCCATCAGCATGACATTCTTGAAGCCGTTGCGAATGAGCTGCTCGGCCACCTCGCGGTTGATCGCGGTGAACGTCTCGGCGCTGAGGCCGATCGTGCCGGGCAGGTCGGGGTTGGCATTGTTGGTGGAGAACGCGAGCACGGGCGCGGCGATGGCGTTGCCGAGTTTCTCGGCGATCGCCTTGACCGTGGCGCGCGCCATGAGCGTGTGACCGCCATTCACGTTCTGCGGGCCGCGGGTTTCGGTGCCGCCGTTGTACACGAGTGCGGTGGTCTTGCCGAGTTCGTGGATGGCGCGCTTGACCTCGGGCCACGTCATCATCTCGAGTTCGACGAGGTTCGTGGTGGACGCCAGGGCGGCGCCGGTGGCGGGCACGGGCGGGCCGCCGCGCCCGCGGCCACCACCGCGCCGGCCGCCTCGGCCGGCTGTCGAGTCGCCGCCCTGCGCGTACACGGACGCGGATGCCGCCGCGACAATGAGCAGGCCGCGAATCATGGAATGCATACGTGGGGTCCGAAGCAGGGTGAGGGGGATGGGTGGGGGGTGTGGGGGGTGAGTGGGGTGGGGGGGGGGGGGGGTGGGGTGAGGGGGTGAGGGGGTGAGGGGCGACGGTGATCGGGCAGGGGGCGGAACCCTTCGCCCCTCTCCCTTCGCTCGCCCCTCACCCCTCACCCATGCCCCTCACCCCGCGCCGTCGTCAGGGAATTGTCTTTGGCGCCTTCGCATTCTTGACATACGTGTCGAACCAGGCGATCCACCGCGCCCAGATGTCGAGGTCCGTCACGTACGTGTCGTCGCTGTGGTCCTCGTACGGATACTCGTACAGCGCCGCCGTCTTTCCGAGGCCCTGCATCGCGAGCATCATGCGCACCGAGCTGATCGGCGCCGTGCCGGTGTTCTGGTCCTCGAGCGCGTGGTACATCAGGATCGGCGTCACGATCTTGTCGGCGCGGAGGAACGGCGACATGTCGAGGTATGTGTCCTCCGCCTCGTAGAAGTTGCGGCGCTCGCTCTGGAAGCCGAACGGCGTCAGCGTGCGGTTGTACATGCCGTCGCCGGCGATGGCGCCCTTGAACCACGGCACGAGCGAGATGGCGTTCATCGTGCTGAACGCGCCGTAGCTGTGGCCGCCGATGCCCAAGCGGTCGCGATCCACGTAGCCCATCTCGGTCACCGCGTCCACGATCGCGTCGAGGTCTTCGCGAAGGTCCCGCGTGTAGTTGTCGTTCATCTTGCCCGTGTCGCCCCAGATCGGCACGTCGGGCTCGATGAGCACGTACCCTTGCGACACCCAGAGCTTGGTGGACGACGCCGGGCGCAGCGAGGGCACCTCGGGGAACTGGTTGATGTTGGTGTTGTACTTCGACCGTTCGTAGTCCGCCTGCGAGGTGTATTCGCGCGGGTAGAACCAGATCACGCCGGGGAGCTTCGTGCCCGGCTTCCAGTCCCGGGGCAGCGTAACGTCCACCCACATCCGGTTTCCGTCGCGCGGCCGAGTGACCTGGAAGCGCTTCACCTGCGCGCCGGTCACCTCGGGCCCCACGTCCACGTTGCTCGTGATCTTCTTCGCGCCGCCCGCATCCCGGAGCCAGACGTCGGGGATGGTCGTCGGCGACTCGTGCGTGTAGAGGAACGCGGAGACGTTGTCGTCGAGCGCGGTGAGGAAGCGGTCGTACGCGTCGGCCGGGCTGTCCATGAGGCGCGTGCGCTGGCCGGTCTCGATATCGAGCCGGTCCACCCACGGGCGCGGCGCCTCGCTGTACCATTTGGCCCCCGGGGTGCGCGTACCCTGCACCGCGACCGACTTCCCGTCGGCCGAGACGAGAACCACGTTCTCGCCCGTCGGGGAGCGCCGCGTGAGCAGTGCGCCGCCAAGCGCCGTGGAGTCGCCGCCGCCGCCGAACCCGCCGCGCCCGCCACCTCCGCCGCCCCGCCCACCGCCGCCCGCCGGGAGCGTGACGCCGCGGCCGAGGTTGTAGCGCTTCGTCATGTCGTCCACGTGGATCGCGAACACCGTGCCGCTGTCCGGGGCGAACATCATCCTGCCGTCCGCGCTGTACTCGATGTTGCCGAGCTGCGCGCCGCCTTCGTAGATGACCTTCGTGTCGCCCGGGCCGAACGGCGGCAGCCAGTTCATGTAGCGCACGCTCGTCGGCTGCGGTGCGCCGTTGCCGCGTCCCTGCGCGCCACCGCGCGCGCCGCCGCGCCCCGCGCCGCCGCGCGCGCCGCCATTGCCGCCGTTGCCGCCGCGGTTGCCCGCGGCGAACTGCGACTGGAGGTACACCAGGCCAGGCCCCACGGGATTCCAGCGGATGTTGCGCTTGCCGGTGTCGCTCGGCGAGGCGCCGCCGCGTCCGAAGCCCTGCGGCGGGTCGTCACCGCCGGCGCCACGGTCGCCCTCGCGCAGCGGCGTCGTTTCCAGCGTGGTGATCACCTTGCCGGTCGCGTCCCACAACTCGCGCACTGACCCGAACTGGTTCGTGGGCACGATGTAGGAGAACGGCTCCGTCATGGACGTCACGGTGAAGTACTGGGCATCGCCCGACGCGTCCACGGACCGGATCATCCGTGGCGAGCCGATCTTCTTCACGGTCTTGCCCTTGATGTCAATCAGCGCCAGCTGGCCCGTCGTGTAGTACTTGAGGAGCGCCTTTTCGTACGGATCGAACAGCAGGGACGCGTAGATCGGGTGCGGCGTTGCGTGGCCGAGTTCCGAGTGGCGCACGACCGGGCCGTCGGCGATGCCGTTGTTGCCGTAGACCGGCTTGGCGCCGCGCGCGTCGGGCACGACCACGGCGACGAGCGACTTGCCGTCGGCCGCGTACTCGACACCGGTCACGAACGTCGCGAGCAGCGGTGCCTTGACCAGCGGTGACGCCTTGCCGGTCGCGGGGTCGGCGACATAGACGTAGGTGGCATTGTCGAAGTTCGCGAGGAACGCGATCTGCCTGCCGTCGGGCGACCACACGGGCGCCGAGACCGTCGCACCCTTCGGCGCTTCGATCACCTTCTCCGCGCCCGTGCGCGGATTGACGAGCGTGAGCGCCGTGGCCGTGCCCTGTGTGATGTTGCGGTCACGGTTGGCGAGCGTGTCCACCTCGAGACCGCCGAGGTAGATGTGCCCCTTCCCGTACTTGTTGATGTCGCCGCGCGTCGGACCGGTGAGGCGGATGAACCACGAGCGGTCCGGGCTCGGATTGGCGAACGAGATGTCCGCCCGCGGCGCCATGACCATCTTGACGATGTTCTCAGGCGGCTGGACGTATTTCTCGGACTTGAGGATTTCCTGGGGGTTCCAGCTGCCGTTCGACGCGTTGTTCTGGGCGACGGCTGGGCGAACGGACAGGACAAGGGCCGCGGCGAGGAACGCTGCGGCGCCGGAGCGGCGGACGGTCATCCGGGTCTCCACGAGGGGGGCTTTGTGAGAATACGCCAGTCTCTAGACGCGCGGGAAGGGGCTGGCGTTGAGGTGACGGGTGAGGGGTGAGGGGTGAGGGGCATGGGTGTGGGGTGAGGAGCGAGTGAGGGGTGAGGGGCGAGGGGCGAGGGTGAGGGGCGAGGAGTGGGCGCCCCCCGACCCCCGCACCCCACACCCAACCCCCAACCCCCAACCCCCC
>CAZKYG010000009.1:0-19328 GCA_964556915.1 uncultured Gemmatimonas sp. | reverse complement strand
GCGGCCAGCACCGCGCGCGCCCGTGCATACGCGCCGGCCTGGAGGTATCCGTACTCCAGCCACTCGTTGTAGTGGCCGCACCCGCGCCGGGGCTGGCCCGCTCGCGCGCGCATCGCCTGCTGCGCCGACGCCGCCCGGACGTTCGCCGCGATCAGGTCGTCCCACAGCCCGACCGCGAGGAAGATGTGGGACGTCATGTGCTGCGCGTGCGGCGCGCCGGGCGCGATCCCCGAATACAACCGCGCGGCCCAGAGGCCGAGCGGTGCGTGCGCGGGATCGTCGAACGCGTGGATCGTGAAGTGCGCGGCGCCCGGGTGGTCGGGGTTGTGCCGCAGCACGCCCTCGGCCAACGCGCCCGCGTGCATGTAGGTCGGGATGTCTCGCTCGCCCTGGTTGAGCCCCAGGAGGCCGAGGGCGTGCAGCACCTTCGGCTCGTCCTCATCCGGGTACGCGCGCTCGAGGCGCTCGGCGGCCGCGTTGAACAGCGTGTCGCGGTACGCCTTGTCACCCGCGCCGTACAGCGCGTCGGCGAGGGCGAAGTATGCGCGCTCGCGGTCGGTTTTCACCCTGGCGCGCCGCTCGGGGGCCGTCGGCGCCAGCTTCGCGAGCGCGGCGCGCGCGGCGGCGAGGTCCTGCTGGTTCCACACCTGGTGCGTGTACGTGAGCGCCTCGCCCCAGTACGCGAGTGCGAACGACGGATCGGCCTGCTGCGCCTCGCGGAACGCGGCGGCGGCGCGCTCGTACTCGAAGCTGTAGTACAGCAGCATGCCCTTCACGAACAGCGGCTGGGCCGCGGCGTTGGCCGACGTCGGGAACGCGATCGTGCCGAGTCGCTCCGCGGGCACCTGCGCCTGCGGTTGAGCGCCGGCGACGGCCCCGGAGGTGACGGTGGCAACGACGACGGAAGTGGCGACGACGGCAGCAGCGACGGTGGTGTACCGCCCGCCCCGCCGGCCCCACATGCGCGCGACCACGCGGCGCACCCTACTTGCCCGCCGCGAGCCTGGCGCGCAACTCGGCGAACCAGTTGGTGACGAGCACGAGGTCGCCGGGAAACGTCTCGTTGCGCAACATCAGGAACCGCCCGTCGTTGGTCGGCTCGTACGCGTGGTAGCCACCGTCGCGACCGTAGCCGGCCACGTCGAACAGCGTCCGCGTCGCGGTGACGGCGAACGACGGTTGCGTCGTGTACGACGCGGCCATGAACTCGTCGCGATCCGTCACGTAGTACAGCTCGTTGCCGGTGGGAGACCAGCGTGGCTCCATCCCGGTGTTGCGCGACACCTGCCAGCGCGCGGCCCCGACGTCCGGGAACGGGCTGACGTATACCTCGGGCTGCCCGGACGCGGCGGACTGGTACGCGATGAACCGCGCATCGGGTGAGAGGGCGAGCCCCTGCTTGTAGATGCCGCCCGCGCCGAGCGTGCGCGCCACGCTGTCCACGCCGAGGCGCAACGCGAGCAACGCGCCGAGCGTATCGCCCGCGCCCACCCGCATGACGAACCACGACCCGTCGCGCGCGGGCACCCCGTCCACGACCTGGTGGTCGCCGTACGGCAGCCGCCGGGCGTCGCCGGTACCCGCGGCATTCTTCTCGAGCATCTCGAACGACGCCCCGTTGCCGTGGACGTAGCGGATCACCTTCCCGTCGGCGGACCACGTCGGCCGGAAGTGGTCGCCGGCGTCGAACGTGAACTTGGACAACGGCCCGGCGGGCAGGTCCTTGAGCCACAGCTGCTGCTCGCCCTGCGCGACGACCGACGCGACGAGCCGGCGGCCGTCGGGCGAGACGCCGAACGAGCTGACCTGCGCGATCCATGAGGTGTCGAGCACCTGCGCCCGGCCGGCGCGATCGACCGACACCACGCGCACGGCGCTGCCGACGTTTCCCTCGCGATAGACCATGTCGCCCGCGCGCGACAGCGAGAAGGACGACACGCCGTCGAGCACGGGACGCGGATCGCCGCGCACCGCGGCCGCGCGCGCGTCGAACGGCACGAGCATCAGCTGGCCGTTGTCGGCGATGTACGCGAGGTGCCCCGTCGGCAGCCAGGCGGGATTGCGTGCGCTATCGAGCACGCGGCGCACGGCCGACCCGTCGAGGGCCACGGCATACACCGTTGACCGCGGGCACCCGGGGGGACACGCCTGCACAAGGACCCAGGTGCTGCCCGGGAGCTCCGCCACCATCACCGGATTGTAGCCGGCCATCTGGCCCGATCGCGCCAAGGCACGCGCCGGCCCGCCGTCGCCGGACACGATGCCCACGCCCGTGCGCGCGAGCGCCACCACACGCCCGTCGTCGAGCCACGCGCCGTGGCCGAGCGGATACGCGAGCTGCGGCGCCACCTGCGTGGGCTGCCCGCCGTCGAGCGCAACCTTGTAGAGGCCCTCGCGCGTGGAATACGCGACCCACCTGCCGTCGGGCGAGAAGAACGGTGCGTATCCGCCAGTCGTGCCGGCGATGCGTCCGGCATGCAGGTCGTCGCGGCGCTTGCGCCACAGCTGGAACGTGCCGGCCGCGTCGCCCGGACCGACGTACACGAGGTCGGCGCCGGTGGGCGACATCGCGAAGTCCGCGGTGCCGTGCGGCAACGCCTCGGCGACCGGCTGCCGGACGTACACGCGGGTGACGGCGGCGGCGCCGCTCCGGCCGCGCCACGCATACCAGCCGGCCGCGACGCCGGCGAACACGCCGACGGTGAGGCCCGCGACGGCCCATGCGCGCGCCGTGGCCGCGGTGTTGGGCACCGCGCGACGTACGGCCGTGCGCCCACCACTCACCGGCGCCGCGGATCCGTCGCCGAGCGCGGCGACGAACGCCGCCACATTCGGCTGCCGGTCGGCGGGCAGCTTGGCGAGCGCGGCGAGTACGGCGTCCTCGACGTGCGCGGGAATCGTGCGGCGGATCGCGGTGGGCGGCGCCGGCTCCGAGCCGAGCACCTTGGCGACGATCGCCTGCACGGTGGCTCCCGTGAAGGGCGGCTCACCCGTGAGCATCTCATACGTCACCGCGCCCAGGGCGTAGAGGTCCGCGCGGGCGTCCACCGTTTTCTCGCCCATCGCCTGCTCGGGGGCCATGTATTGCGGCGTGCCCAGCGACAAGCCGGTCTGCGTGAGGCGGGCACCGCCGGCGTGCTGCACGGCGAGGGCGATGCCGAAGTCGGCCACGAGCGCGTGCTCGCCCTGCAGCAGGATGTTCTCGGGCTTGATGTCGCGATGGATGATGCCGTGCGCGTGCGCCGCGCCGAGGGCGTCGCCCACCTCGCGCGCGATGCGCAGCGCCACGTCGAGCGGCAGCTGGCGCTCCCGCTCGAGTCGCTGGCGGAGCGACTCGCCCTCGACGTACGGCATCACGTAGAACAGCAGCCCGCCCGCCGCGCCGGAATCGAGGAGTGGGAGGATGTGCGGATGCTGCAACCGTGCGGTGGTCTTGATCTCGGCGAGGAACCGCTCCGTGCCGAGCGTGGCGCCCAGGTCCTCGTGGAGCACCTTGATGGCGACCTGCCGGTCGTGGCGGACGTCGGTGGCCAGGTACACGGTGGCCATGCCGCCGGCGCCGAGCTCACGATCGATGAGGTAGCGGCCGTCGAGCGCGGTGGTGAGACGTGCGGCGATGGAGTCGGTCACGGTATTCCGGGTGGCGTGACGGCGCGCTCGATGGCGGCGAGGCGGTCTTCGATGCGCGCGAGCCGCGCGTCGGTTGATGCGGCTGGCGGCGCGGCGGCGGCAGCGGGGGCAGGCGGAGCTGGCGGCGCCGGGGCGGGACGAGCGGCCTGCGGCCGCGGCGACGCCCCGCTCCGGAGGGTCCGCGCCGCGGCGGAATCCACCGCCACGCCATGCCCCGCGGCGATGGCCGATGCGATGAACCGGTGGCCGACGGAACTGAGCCAGAAGAGCGCGAGGAGCCGGTCGTTCACCGGACGCGTCCGGAACGCGCGAACCACCTGGAAGATCGCGGCGCCGGCCATCGCCACGGCGACGAACAGCAGCCCCGCGCCCAGCACCCCGATGCGGTAGGTCCCGTCGGCATTCGGCTGGCGCATGCCCATCGCGACGCGGAAGATCGCGAAGGCGGCGGGCAGGAGGAGCACCGCGGTGATGACGCCGCGGCGCCGGCGGGCGGCGGCCGCGGCCACGTCGAGCGCCCGCACCTGCTCCCGCTCGTCGAGCACGGCCTGCATGCCCGAGACGACATCGGCGGCGGTGAACCCGGCGGCGCCCAGGCGCCGGATGTCGGCCCGGAGCACGCCGACGCGCATGACGAGCGCACCGGCGAGCGCCATCACGGGGAGGAGGCTCACGATGTCCCCGCCCCGGCCCGACGACTGCGACGCCGCCATGATCGCGAGCAGGAAGGCGAAGATGCCGACGAATGCGAACTGCCCGGCCTCCTGTGCGAGCAGGCGGATCGCGACCGGAATCTCGGGAGCGGCGAGTTGGGCGGCGTCGATCGCATCGACGAGCGCCTCCGCCGACTCGAACCGGCCCGTCGGCTCCTTCGCCACGCACCGGTCGATGGCGTCGCAGAGCGCGGGTGGCAGGTCGGGGCGCAGCGACGACGCGGCAGGCAGCTGCTCCGTGAGCTGGCGCACGATGATCTGTTGCGTGCTCTCACCCGTGATCGGCGGCCTGCCGGTGATGGCAAACAACGCCACGAGGCCGAGCGAATAGAGGTCGCTGCGGCCGTCCACGTGGTCGCCCGACGCCTGTTCGGGACTCATGTATTCCGGCGTCCCAACCACCTCGCCCACGCGCGTGAGGCCCGGCGCGTCGTTCCGGGGCGTGATGGCGCGCGCGATGCCGAAATCCATGACGAGGGCGCGGCCCGTGGCGCGCTCAATCATGATGTTGTCGGGCTTGATGTCGCGGTGGACCACGCCGCGGCCGTGCGCGTACGCGAGCGCGTAGGCCACGTCCTGGAGCAGCCGCACCGTCGTCCGCGCGTCGAGCGGGCCCGTGCGCGCCACGCGCGCGGTGAGGCTCTCGCCCTCGACGAACCCCATCACGAACGCGAGCGCGTGGCGGTCCTCCTCAACCGCGTACACCGGCACGACGTTCGGGTGCGAGAACGACGCCGCGGTGCGCGTCTCGCGCAGGAAGCGGTCGCGCAGCGCCTCGTCGCCGGCGAACTCGGGCGGCAGCACCTTGAGCGCGACCTGCCGGTCGAGCTTCACGTCGGTGGCGAGGTACACGGCGCCCATGCCGCCGCGTCCGAGCTCGCGCTCGACGCGGTAGCGGTCCTGCAGCGCCTGCGGGAGGGTGGGAGTCGGCGATGGCATGGGGGCGGCCGCCGGAATCTACGCGGGCCGCAGCGCGCGACCGGTGCGGTGATCGCTCCGCTGGCCGTCGCGCACGGCAATCGCGCCATTGACGACCACCGCGGCAATCCCCACGGGATAGCTGAACGGGTTCTCGTAGGTCGCGGTGTCGGCGACCGTCGCGGCGTCGAACACGACCATGTCGCCGGCCACGCCCTTCGCGAGGCGCCCGCGGTCGGCGAGGTGCACGCGCGATGCGGGCAGGCCGGTCATCTTGTGGATCGCCTGCTCGAGCGTGATCGCCCTGTGCTCGCGCACGTACGTCGCGATGACGCGCGGGAACGTCCCCGCCCCGCGCGGATGCGGGCTGCCGCGATGCGTGGGCCCGTCCAAGGCGAACGCGCCGCCGTCGCTGCAGACCATGCCCTGCGGGTGCTGGTAGAGGCGGTCGAGGTTCTGTTCGCTCATGGCGAAGCCGACCATCCCCACCGAGCCGCTGTTGCGCTTCAGCATCGCCACCGAGAGGTCGTACGGGTCCTGCCCGAGCGACGTGGCATAGCTCCCCAGCCGCTTGCCCTCGGCAGGCTTGTCCTCGGCCACGCGCACGTTGGCGATGAGCACGTTGTCCCATCCCCCGATCAGCGCGACCTTGTCCAGCGCGTACGCCTTGATACGAGGCGCCGTACCCGCGGAGTCGAGCCGCGCGAGGAACGGCGCGGTGCCGCCGTCCTTGCTCCAGGTCGGGAAGAGGTTCGTGAGGCCCGTCTGGTAGGCGATGTACGGGTAGCGGTCGAACGCGACGTCGATGCCGTTCGTGCGCGCCGCGGCGATGCGTGCGAACGCCGTGTCGAGTTTGTCCCAGTTGCGCGGGCCCTGCATCTTGAGGTGCGAAATCTGGAGCGGGCAGCGCGCGCCGGTCGCCACCGCGATCGACTCGGCGATGGAGTCGAGCACCTGGTCGTCCTCGTTGCGCATGTGCGTGGCGTACGGCAGCCGCCGTGAGGCGAGCGGCGTGCAGAGCGCGATGAGTTCATCGGTCGGCGCGAACGCCCCAGGCGTGTACTCGAGGCCCGTGGATGCGCCGCACGCACCCTGCGCGAGCGCCGCTTCGACCATCGCGACCATGCGCTGCATTTCATCGGCGGTGGCGGGGCGGTCGTCCTCGCCGATGACGGCGGCGCGCACGCTGCCCAGCCCCACCATCGTCGCGACGTTCACGCTCGGCTGCAGCTTGTCGATCGCGGCGAACACGGCGTTGAACGACTCGAGTTCGTCGTCGCCCGGTTCGGGGCGCCGGGTACGCGGCGCGCGGGAGCTGCCGTCCTGCCCCACGACGATCGTGGTGACGCCCTGCCGGACGACGGACTCCTGGCGCGGGTCCTGCTCCATGGAGCCGTCGCCGTGCGAGTGGATGTCGATGAACCCCGGCGCGACGGCGAGGCCCTTGGCGTCGATCTCCTCGGTGCCGGCTTCGGTGATGCGCCGCGCGACGTCCACGATGCGGCCGCCCGCGATGGCGACGTCCATCTCGACGCCGGCGTTGCCCAGCCCGTCGAACACGGTGCCGCCGCGGATGACGAGGTCGTGCGCGGCGCGGCGACCGACCCACGGCGCGGCAAGCCGGTCGAACTTCGCGGCGAGGAGACCCGCGACCGCGGTCGTCGAGATGAACGTTCGGCGATCAGTCATGCGTGACAAGGTGACGGTCGGTGGCCCGCGCTGGACTACAGCTCGTGCCGGTTCAGCATGTCCACGGCGTTTGCCACCGCGCGCGCCGTAAACGCCATGTACGTGATGCTCGGGTTCTGGCACGCCGTGCTGCACATCGCCGCGCCGTCGGTCACGAACAGGTTCTTCACGTCCCACGCCTGGTTCCACTTGTTGAGCACGCCTTCCTCACGTGTCTTGCTCATGCGCGCACCGCCCATCTCGTGGATGCAGTGGCCCGGCGGGTTGTTCGACCCGTGCGTGCGCACGTTGGTGCAGCCCGCGGCCTCGAGCATCTCGGCGCACGCGGTCTGCATGTCCTGGTCCATCGCCTTCTCGTTCTCGCGCCAGCGCACGTCGAGATGCGCGGCGGGAATCCCCCACTTGTCCTTCACGACGGGGTCGAGCGTGATCGCGTTCCGCTCGTCGGGCAGCGTCTCGCCCCAGCCGGAGGCGGAGAGACTCCAGCCACTGAGCCCGTCGATCAGCTCGCGCTTGAACGACTCGCCGTAGCCGGGCATGCTGCCGCCCCTGCCCCACCCGCCGCGCCCCGAACCGCCCTGCATGCCATAGCCACGCAGGAAGTCCTTCTCGGCGCGCTTCACGTTCCTGAACCGCGCGATGTAGATGCCGTTGGGCCGCGAACCGACGGTGCGCTTGTCGAGATAGCCCGGCATGGTACCTGACGCGCCGGAGCCGTAGTGATGATCGGCGACGTACTTGCCGAGCGTGCCGCTGGAGTTCGCGAGGCCCTGGGGGAAGGTGGCGCTCTTCGAGTTGAGCAGCAGGCGCACCGATTCGATCGTCGAGGCGCAGAGGAAGACGAGCTTCGACTCGAACTCGATCTCCTGCATCGATTGCGCGTCGATCACCCGCACGCCGCGCGCGCGCGACGTCTTCGGGTCGTACAGCACCTCGGCCACGACGCTGTTCGGGCGGAGCGTGAGCCGGCCGGTCTTCTGCGCGGCCGGCAGCGTCGAGCCGATGCTGTTGAAGTACGAGAACGTCACGCAGCCGCGCTCGCACGGGCCGCAGTAGTGGCACGCCTTGCGGCCGTTGTGATCCTGCGTGAGGATCGCCGCGCGCCCGATCGTCATGACGCGCTCGCCGCCGAACGCGGCGAGGATCTTCTCGCGCGCGGCGCGCTCGACGACCGTCATTTCCATTGGCGGGAGGAACTCGCCGTCGGGAAGCTGCGACAATCCTTCGTGCGCACCCGTGATGCCGATGAACTTCTCGACGTGCGAGTACCACGGCTCGAGGTCGGCGTAGCGCACGGGCCAGTCGTTGCCGTGGCCATCGCGGGCGTTGGCGCCGAAGTCGAGGTCGCTCCAACGGTAGACCTGCCGGCCCCAGGTGATGGACCGCCCACCCACCTGGCGGCCGCGGAAGAACCGGAACGGCGCGTCCGGCGGCGTCGTGTACGGATTCTCGTGGTCGTTGACGAAGAACTTGTGGCCCACCTCGTCGCAGGCGTAGCACTCGCGCTGGATGGGGTGGTCGCGCTGCATGACCTCCGGGTCGCCGTAGCCGCGGTACTTCATTTGATAGGGCCGTACGTGCTCGACAAAGTCTTCCTTCGTGACCGGGGGGCCGGCCTCGAGCACGAGCGTCCGGAGGCCGCGCTCGGTGAGTTCCTGGGCCGCCCAGCCGCCGGAGATCCCGGAGCCGACGACGATCGCGTCGTAGGTTTCCGCCGCGCGGCGGGTCATCGGCCGGCCCTCGGCGCGAAGTCCGCGGCGCCCTCGAACTTCGGGTACGCCATGCGGACGTGGAGCACGTCGCGCTCCACACGCTGGCTGGTGAAGTAGCCGTGGACGACGAGACCCTTCAGGCGCCGGTACGCGGCGCGCGCGGCGCGCGCCTGCTCATCCTGTGATGACGCCGCCGCCGCTTGCCCGCGGCCCCGCCCGCCCTGCGCCATCGTCGCGTCGAGCGCCGCGACGACCTCGGTGCGACCACTGCCATCGAGATCGCCGAACGCGCGACCGTGGTCGGCGCGCGCCTGGCCGTCAATCGCGTCGAGCCCGGCGACGAACGGCGCGCGAACGTCGTCCGAGTAGTACTCGGTCGTGATCAGGTCCACCCAATCGGTGACCCCGACATCGGTCGCGCTCGGCGTGTCGGTGCGCGGGAAGATCACGTCGGCGATGCCCGAGACCAGTGCGCGCTGCGCGACGGTGAGGCCCGCGGCCGGCCGGTAGCCCGCGGCGAGGCGCGCCCACGCCGCCGTGGCGTCGCGCGGCAGGACCGAAAGGGCGGTGGCCGCGCCGGCGGCGCGCAGGATGTCGCGTCGGTTCATGATGTCCTCATGGCGACCCGGGCACGGCGCGCCCGACGATGATGGTGATGTTGTCCGTCCCGCCGCCGTCGAGCGCGTCCTGCAGGAGTTGCTCCGCGACCTGCCGCGCGCCCGTCATGTTCGCCAGCCGCTCGGCGATCCGGTCGTCGCTCACGTGCTTGGTGAGCCCGTCGCTGCACAGGAGGTGCACCGTGTTCCACTCCGACTGCAGGCGGGTCACCACGGGCATGGAGTGATCCGCGCCGAGGGCGCTCGAGAGGACGTTCGCGAACTGCGTGCGAAAGGCGGCCGTGCGCGACATCACGCCCTCGTCCACGAGCTCCTGCGCGATGGTCTGGTCGCGCGAGACCTGCGTGAGCGTGCCGTGCCGGTAGTGGTAGTAGCGCGAGTCGCCCACCTGCAGGAGGTAGTACGCGGGCCACACGCCCATCCAGAGCGTGAGCGTGGTGGCCATCGTACCGAGGCGGCCCGACGCCGACTTGCGGCCCCGGATGGCGTCGTGCGCGTGCGACGCCGCCGCCTGGAGCGCATCGATGAGGTCCTGTTCGTGCGAGCCGGCCCGGTAGAAGCACGCCATGGACTCGTCCACGTAGCGCATCGCGGTTTCGAGCGCGGTCGAGCTGGCCTCGGCGCCACCCTCACCGCCGCCCACGCCGTCGGCGACCATGGCCACCACGCCGAGCCGCGTGTCGCGCGGCGGGAGGTGGTCCGCGCCGAGGCTGCTCGCGAGCACGTGCACCTGCTTGTGGAACGATGCGATCAGGAACTGGTCCTGGTTCTCCCGGCGCACCTTGCCGACGTGCGTGAGCCCGTGGACGTCGATTTCGTCGTCGCGCGGGCTCCGGTCTGGAGGTGCGGGCGTGCGGTGCAGGTCCGTCAGGCAGCGGGCTCCGGAAGGCGGTCGCGCAGCCAAAGGTGAGTCGCCGCCGCGCGGCCCGCAACTATAATTGACGCCCGGAGGACGATCATGACCCGACGCGCCACCCTCGCCACCATGCTCTTCGCACCGTTCTTCGCCGCCGGCGGGCAATCCCGCCCGGCCTCGCCCGCCCCCCGGCCGACGTTCGAGGTCACCGAGGCGTCCATCACGGACCTGCAGACCGCGATGACGCAGGGCCGCGTGACGTCCGTGCAGCTGCTCGAGGCGTACCTCGCGCGCATCCAGGCGTACGACCACGCGGGGCCGGCGCTCAACACGATGATCCGGCTCAACCCGCAGGCGCGCGCGGAGGCGGCGGCGATGGATGCCGAGCGCGCGCAGGGCAAGGTGCGCGGCCCGCTGCACGGCATCCCGATCATCCTCAAGGACAACTACGACACGAAGGGACTGGCAACGAGCGCGGGCTCGCTCGCGCTCGCCTCGCACGTGCCCGCCGCGGACGCGTTCGTGGTGCAGAAGCTGCGCGAGGCCGGCGCCGTGATCGTCGGCAAGTCGAACCTGCACGAGCTCGCCTCCGGCATCACGACGATCAGCTCGCTCGGCGGGCAGACGCTGAATCCGTACAATCCCGACCGGTGCCCGGGCGGGTCGAGCGGCGGCACGGGCGCGGCGATCGCGTCGAGCTTCGCCGCGATCGGCTGGGGCACGGACACCTGCGGGTCCATCCGCATCCCGTCGGCGTTCGCCTCGCTCTACGGCCTGCGGCCGACCGAGGGCCTCTTCAGCCGCGACGGCATCGTGCCGCTGTCGCTCACGCAGGACGTGCCGGGCCCGCTGGCGCGCTCGGTCACGGACCTCGCGATCGGCCTCGACGCCACGGTCGGCCCGGACCCGAACGACCCGTCCACGAACGTGATGGACGGGCGCCCGCTGCCGCGCTTCGTGGAGGCGCTGGACCCGGGCGCGCTGCGCGGCGCGCGCATCGGGATCTTCAAGCCATATTTTCGCGGCGGCGAGGCCGACGTGAAGGACACGGTGCGGGCCGCAATCCGCGCGATGACGGCGATGGGCGCCGAGGTGGTGGACGTGGACATGCCCGACTTCGACGCCGTGATCGCCGACACGCGGGCAATCCTGCTCGACACGAAGTTCGACCTCGCGGACTACTTCAAGCGTCCGGGCGCCGAACCGGTGAAGTCGCTCGCCGAAATCATCGAGAAGGGACTGTTCGACCAGTCGCTCGAGGCGCGGCACAAGACGGCCGACACGGCGACGTCACGTGAGTCGGAGAGCCGGCACACGGTGCTCGCCCGCCAGGCGGCGCTGCGCGAGCGCATCGTCCAGCTCATGGACAGCCTCAACCTCGACGCGCTCGCGTACCCGACCATCCCCGAGCGCCCCGTGCTCGTGGGCGCGCCACAAACGACATCGAGCTGCGCGCTCGCGGCGCAGGCGGGGCTGCCCGCGATCGCGATGCCCGCGGGCTTCACCGCCGACGGCCTGCCCACGGGCGTCGAGCTGCTCGGCAAGCCGTTCACCGACTCGCGCCTCGTGGCGTTCGCGTACGCGTTCGAGCAGGCCGGCGAGCGGCGTCGGCCGCCGCCGACGGCGCCGGCGCTGATCAACGGGCGCGCGCCCGCGAACGTCGGGTTCAGCGTGAGCGCCGGCCCGTCCAACAGCGGCACGACGGTCGGGTTCACGTTCTACCCGGCGTCGAGTGAACTGGCGTGGTCGGCGCGCCCCACGGGCGTGGACAACGCCAAGGTGCTCGCGGTGGTGATTCGCCGCGTGGATGTGGAACGCGATGCCGCGGGCCGCGCGACGGGCCCGGCACCGAATGGCCAGAAGCGCGTGATCGCGCGGCTGCTCGGGCCGGAGATGGTCTCCGCGAGCGGCCGGCTCCGGCTCACCGGCGACGCGCTCGAGGCCTATCGCGCGGGAGCGCTCACGGTGGCGATCTTCACCGAGGGCGGTGTGGATCCCGCGGCAGAGGTGCCGATCCTGCCGCCGCGGTGAGCACCGGATCTTATCTCACGACCACGTGCGTCGTGTCGTTGCCATGATAGTGTACGCTCCTGGCGCGGATCCGCGTGGTTCCGGGGTTCACGCCGGTCACGATGCCCGTCGTCGTGCCGACGACCGCGACGCTGAGGTCTTCCGAGGTGTATGTGATCGTATCCGAAAGCACCTTCGTCCCGTAACACCCCAGAAGCGTCAAGCGGGCGGTGAACTGCTCGCCTGGGGCGATCGCCGTGTCCCGCGGCGACATTCTTTCGCGGAGATCGGACGGGCACACTTCGATCTGCGCCGTTGGTGATTCTCCGCACGCCGACAGCAACGCCAGGCTCGCGGCCGCGGCCAGCCATGACATAGTCGCTCGCACACGTGGCGTGCACCGCGTCGCGGGGCGTGCCATCGCTACCTCCTCGCGCCGTCCACGGTCCGTCGCGTTCGTGCCGCAACCAACTACCAGCACATACCCGACACACGCGAGGTGCGTCACCACCGGATCGGCCCTGGACCGTTCTATCGGCCCCGGACGACCTCGAGCGCGCTGCCGTCGGCCGTTCGGTACGCACGGAAACCGCGCACGTCGAGCGTCGCCACGCGCGTGATGCGGAGCGCCTCGGCCATGGCCACGAGCGTGGCGTCGGCAAAGTCCATGGGGACGTTCGCGTAGCGATCCATGAGGCGGGCGCAGGCACGGAGGCCGGCGGTCTCGATCGACAGCACCGGCACGCCGAGGTCGAGCAGGAAGTCGATCGCCACGGCCCCACTCCGCCCCGCGCGCCCGGCCAGGTGGCACGCTTCGGTCACCACGGCCTCGCTCGTGACGCAGCGGTCCGCGTAGCGCGCGACGAGGCCCACACAGGCCTTGTGCCACTGGTCGCGCGGGTCGAGCGTGGCCACGATCGGACCGGTGTCGAGCAGAATGTCGCGCATGTACATCCGGGCGGGCGTACCGGGCGTGGGTGCCGGGCGGGGGGCGGGGCGCGTTCGCCGCGGCGCGCCGCTATACGCGCCAGTTGTGCGCGCGGAGCGTGCGCTCGAGCTCGTCGCGCTCGGAGGCAGGCCGTGCGCGGAGGATGCCAACGTACGGCGCCATGCGCTCTTTCACGGAGCGACGGTCGGCCGGTGGCGCGGCGGGGGCGAGGTACGCCTCGAGCGCGGCGCGCACCACAGCAGACCGCTTCACGCCGGCCTGGCGGGCGCGGGCGTCGAGCCGGTCGGCGAGCGTGCCGTCGAGCCGGAGGGTCAGCTGGGTATCCATGCAGTGCAATGTAGTGCGTTTGCATCGCCTGACAACCCTTGCGACAGCCCGCGGCGCGCGAACGCAAGACGGGGCGACCATCGCTGGCCGCCCCGTACTCCGTCGCGTCACCCTGCGCCGCGCGGTCCGGCGCAGGTCAGCCGACGCCGAGGTGCTTCAGGGCATCGGGCGGGCAGCCGTTCCACGAGGCGAGCGCGTGGTTGCCCATGTAGCCGATGTCGGCCACGCCCATCTTGCTGGAGAAGAACCCGCCGGCGGTGAAGTCGCGGAACCGGTTGAAGAAGTTCACGCCCTCGCGCAGCTCGGGTTTCGCCTTCGCCGGCCACGCCACCTGGTCGAACAGCTGCCGCCGCTCGGCGTCCGTGCAGTTGTTGAACGCCTTGTGAAACGAGTCGTAGGCGAACCCGTCGAACCAGCGGAGCGCATCGCGCACCCAGGCGTGGCTGCTCGCGTACTCGACGCAGAAGAAGTCCATGTACTGCGGCACGCCGGCGTCGGTGGCGCTGCCGGATTTCTCGTCCTTCGGGATGATGAGGTCCGCCATCACGCCCACCTGCTTCCACTCGTCGGGCGTGAAGTACTGCGGCGTGTACGCCGTGCCCTGCGCCTGCTGCGCCAGCGCGGCCTCGACGTGCGCCATGGCGCGTTCGGCGTCGGCCGGCGTGATCGGCAGCGCGGCGACCGCGACCGCGCCGACGGCCGCTTTGAGCATGTCGCGGCGTGAGGTGCCGTGGTCGCTCACAATTCCCTCCGCTTCAGCATGTCGCTGATCGTGTCGCCCGTGCGCCAGGCGAGCGCCATGATCGTCCAGGTCGGGTTCTTGTCCGCCTGGCCGACGAACGGTGCGCCGTCGGCGATGAAGAGGTTCTTGCAGTCATGCGCCTGGCACTTCGCGTTCAGCACCGAGGTGGAGGCGTTGTCGCCCATGCGGGCGCCGCCGGCCTCGTGGATGATCGAGCCGCCGTTGGAGATGCCGTAGCCGCGCTCCTTGCCCGGCATCTGGCCGTTCGGCGTGCCGCCCATCTCCACGATCAGCGCGCGAAACGTCTCCTGCATGTGCTTCGCCTGGTTGATCTCGTAGTCCGTCCACTCCCAGTGGAAGCGGAGCACCGGGATGCCCCAGCGATCCTTCTTCTCGGGATCGAGTTCGCAGTACGACTTCTCGTTCGGGATCATCTCGCCGCGGCCGTCGAAGCCGATCGTGGTGCCGTAGTAGCGGCGGACGTCGTTCTTGAAGCTCGCGCCGTAGCCGCCGCCGGGGGGCAGGCGGTGCATGCCGCCGCCGGTGCCGTTGCCCGGCATGCCCATGCCGCCCCACACCTCGATGTGGTAACCGCGCGGAAAGTCGAGCTTCCGGTTGTCGAGCCACCACGGCATGTACACGTGCATGCCGCCCACGCCGTCGCAATTATGGCGCGGCTGGTCCACGAGCGCGGGAATGAACCCGCCCACGCCGTTGCCAACCGTGTCGGTGAGGTACTTGCCGACCATTCCGCTCGAGTTGGCCAGGCCCTGCGGGAACCTGGACGACTTGCTGTTGAGCAGGAGCCGCGCGCTCTCGCACGCGCTGGCCGCCAGCACCACCACGCGGGCGCGCACGGCCTTTTCGGTCCCGGTGGTCTTGTCCACGTACGTGACGCCCGTCGCCCTGCCGTCGGACCCGACGTTCACCTCGCGCGCCATCGCGTTCGTGATGATGTCGAGCTTGCCGGTCTTCTGCGCCGGGAAGAGCATCACGTTGGGCGACGTGTAGTTCGCGTTGGCGGTGCAGCCGCGGTTGCACTGGCCGCAGTAGTGGCACGCCTTGCGCCCGTTGATCGGCCTGGTGAGGATCGAGAGCCGCGCGGGGATGCACGTCACGTTGAGCCTGGCGGACGCCTTCTTGACCAGGTGCTCGCGGCAGCGCGGCTCCGGCGCCGGCAGGAAGTGGCCGTCGGGATGGTTGCGGAGCCCTTCGTTGGAGCCGTACACGCCGACGAGGTCATCCACCTTGTCGTAGTACGGCGCGATGTCGTCGTAGGAGATGGGCCAGTCGTCGCCGAGCCCATCCTTGGACTTCGACTTGAAGTCGTCGGGGCCGAAGCGGAGGGAGATGCGGCCCCAGTGGTTGGTGCGGCCGCCGAGCATGCGGGCACGCCACCAGTCGAACCGCGTGCCCTCGGCTTTCGTATAGGGCTCGCCGTCGATGTCCCAGCCGCCGATGCAGGCGTCGAACTCGCCGAACGGCCGCTCCTTCGTGGCCGATCCGCGGCGGGGCGTGGAGTAGTTCCACGCGAACATCTTCGAGTCCTTCGTGTTGTCCCACCAGCCGCCGGCCTCGAGCATCACGACGTTGACGCCGGCCTGGGTGAGCGCGTAGGCGGCCGTCCCGCCACCGGCGCCCGAGCCGACGATACAGACGTCGAACTCGGTGCCTGCCTGTTGTCTGGTCATGGCGTCGAAGATGGCGGCGGTCGTGCGGGTTCGCCACTCCGGCCCACGCGCCCGCTCAGTCGAGGACCCGTTCGAGCGCGTCGTGCACGGTCTTCAGCACCTTGATCCGGGCGAAGTGCTTGTCGTTCGCCTCCACGAGCGTCCACGGCGCGCGCCGCGTGGACGTGCGCGTGACCATGTCGCAGACCGCGTCGGCGTACGCATCCCATTTCTTGCGGTTGCGCCAGTCCTCGGGCGTGATCTTGTAGTGCTTGAACGAGACGTGTTCGCGCTCCTTGAACCGCTTCAGCTGCTCCTGCTTCGAGATGGCGAGCCAGAACTTCACGACCGCGATCCCGTGGCCCGCCATCTCGTCCTCGAAGTCGTTGATCTCGCCGTAGGCACGCTGCCAGTCCCACACGGAGCAGAAGCCCTCCACGCGCTCCACGAGCACGCGGCCGTACCACGAGCGATCGAACACGACGAAGTTCCCGTGGCGCGGCAGGTGCCGCCAGAACCGCCAGAGGTACGGGTGCGCCTTCTCCTCGTCCGTCGGGGCGGCGACGGGCACCACGCGCATCACGCGGGCATCCACGGCGGCGGCGAGCCGGCGAATGGCCCCGCCCTTGCCGGCCGCGTCGTTGCCCTCGAACACCACCACCACCGAGTGACGGCTGAAGCGCTTGTGCCGCGTGAGCAGGGCGAGCTTGCCCTGCCATTTCTCGAGGTCGCGCTCGTAGCGGCGGACGGGCAGCGCCTGGCGCAGGTCCAGCCGGCTGAGCACCGTGCGGCGCACGTCCACGTCGGGCGACGGATCCACGAGCGCCGTCGTGGCCGGCTGCACGGAGGGCGACGCCAGCCGGTGCCGCATCGCGTCGAGCAGGGCGTCCGCCACGGCGAGCTCGCGGTAGCGCCGGTCCACGCCCTCCACGACGATCCACGGCGCGTGCGGACGCGACGTGTCGCGCAGCACGCGCTCCGACACCTCGCGAAACCGGTCGTAGCGCTTGAAGTACGCCTCGTCCTTCGGCGTCACCCGCCAGCTCGTGAGCGGATCGCGCCGCAGCTCCTTCATGCGGCGCCGCTGCGCCTGCTTCGACAGGTGGAACCAGAACTTGAGGACGAGCGCGCCCTCGTTGGCGAGCATCTCCTCGAACCGGTTGATCTCGATCACGCGGCGCTCGAGCCGCGCCCAGTGCGGCTTCTTCTCCTCCATGACCGAGTTCACGATCGGCCACGTGTACCACGAGCCGAAGAAGATCCCGATCTTCCCGCGCGGCGGCAGGATGCGCCAGAACCGCCAGAGCCGCGGGCGCTCGCGCTCCTCGTCGGACGGGTCGCCGACGCCGTGCACCTCGATATGGCGCGGATCCATCCACGACGTCAGCGCATTCACCGTCTCGCCCCGGCCGCCACCCTCCACGCCGCCGATGAGCACGATGACGGGGAACTTCGCGTCGTCCTTCAGCGCGTACTGCGCGTCGAGCAGGGCGTCGCGGAGCTCCGCGCTCCGCGTCGCGTACTCTTCCTTCGAGACCGAGTGTCCGAGTTCCGCGTCTTCGAACATGGTGTGCGCTCCCGCGCCGGCGGCGGGGGCGCGGACCCGGTCAGGTCACGCGCGGCCCCGCGGATACGTCAACGACAACGACGCACGCCGCGATCGGCAACGGCAAGACACCGTGACGCCGGTTGCGATCGCACGGCGGTCACACGTCGCACAGCCGCACCGCCTCGCGGAGCGACGTCAGCGGATCGCGCGTGGGAATGAACTCGTGCGCCACGTACCCGGTGTATCCCGTGTCCGCGATGGCCGTCATGATCCCGCGCCAGTCCAGTTCCTGCGTGTCGTCGAGCTCGTGCCGGCCGGGCACGCCGCCCGTATGGTAGTGCCCGATCCAGCGCGCGTTCTGCCGGATCGTCCGGATGATGTCGCCTTCCATGATCTGCATGTGATAGATGTCGTACAGCAGCTTCACGCTGGGAGAGGCCACACCCTTCATGACCTCGACACCGAAGGCCGTGTGATCGCCGTGGTAGTCCTTGTGGTCCACCTTGCTGTTGAGCAGCTCCACGCAGATCGTCACGCCCGCCTTCTCCGCGAGCGGCGCCACCTGTTTCAGGCCGTCGGTGGCGGCCGTGATCGCCTCGACGTCCGAGCGCCCCGCGCGGTTGCCGAACATCGCGATGAGGTTGGGCACGTTCTTGCGCGCGGCCTCCGGGATCGCCTCCGACAACTCCCTGATGAGCATCGGGTGGCTGTCGCGATTGGTGAAACCGTTGGTCAGGAAGTCGCGTCGGTTGGCCGCGTACCCCATCGTGACCGTGAGGCCGCTGCGGATGGCGGTGTCCCATTCCTCCCGGTACAGGAGGTCGATCCCGACGAGGCCCATGTCCTTCGCCGCGACGCAGAGGTCGGGGAGCGCGATCGTCCCGTAGCACCAGCGCGACACCGATTGCCGGATGCGGTTCATGCGCGGGGGGCGGGCGGGCGGTGCCGGCGACGCGGCGTGGGCCGCGCCGGTGGATGCCCCGGTGCTGAACGCCACCGCGCCGGCCGCGAGTGCGCCGGCGTCACGGATCCAGTCGCGGCGGGATCGCTTCCGCGCCATCAGAAGCTCAGCTGCGCGAGGTAGTCGTGGCTCGCGGTGATGGACACGAACGGGTCGGGGCCGGGGTTGTCGTGCTCGACGAGGTAATGCCGGATGCCCGCCTTCGCGTGCGCCGCAAAGATCCGCTTCCAGTCGATCGTGCCCTGCCCCACGGCACGCATCGCGAGTTCCGGCGCGGCGCTGGCGTCCTTCACGTGCACGGACCGGAACCGGCCGGGATGCGCGTTGAAATACGCGACGGGGTCGCCGCCGCTCTTCACCATCCAGTACAGGTCCATCTGGAAGTCGACGAACTGCGGGTCGGTCTCGCCGAGGAGCACGTCGTACGGGCGGGCGCCGTCCGCCATGGGCGCGCCCTCGCCGGCGTGGTTGTGGAACGCGAACCGCAGCCCGACATCGTGCCATCGCCTGCCGAGCGCGTTGAACCGCTGCGCGATCGCCTTCCATCCGCCCGTGTCGGTCACGCCGCGTGTGTTGAGCGACGGCACCACGAGCATCTCCTGGCCGAGCGTCTTCGCGATCTTCGCCTGTGCGTCGAAGTCGTTCTCCTGGAGCTCGATCGCCGTGTGCGACGACGGCGACGTGAGGCCGTTCGCCTCCAGGAGTTCGCGGACCTTCCCGGCCGGCAGGTTGAAATAGCCGGCGAACTCGACCTCGCGGTACCCGATCTTCGCCACGCGCGCGAGCGTCGCGGCGACGTCCTTGCCCATTTCGGAACGCACGGTGTACAGCTCGAGGCCGATCTTCCCGATGCGATCGCGGCGCGCGGAGGGGGCGGCGGCCGTCAACCCGGCCGTCCAACCGGCCGTGCGGCCCGGCAGCACCGCGGCGGCGCCGATCCCCAGGGCGGCGCCGCGCAGGAACTCACGTCTTGAGGTCATCGTCG
>CAZKYG010000008.1:0-14516 GCA_964556915.1 uncultured Gemmatimonas sp. | reverse complement strand
TGGCCGTGGGCGACCGGTCGCCCGAGTCGCTTTCGTGGGCGCCCGACGGCGCGCGCATCGCCGTCTCCAGCGGATCCTCGGGCGGCGGGCGCGGCGGCATCTACGTGGCGGCGGCGACCGCGTCATACGTGAACTTCGTGTCGTCGCAGCGCGGCGACGTGGCGTGGTCGGCCGATGGGCGCACGATCGCCGTGGCGGAGTACGACCAGGGCGGCCCGAGCTACAACGGCGACCCCGCGCGACTCGGCGACCGCGCCGTGCAGGATCCGTTCGGCGAGCGCGCACCACTCACGCTCGTCACCGCGCCCGTGGCCGCCGACGACCGGCATGAGACCGCGATCGACGTCGCCGTGGACCGCGCCGCCCACAACACCGACGCGTTCGACCGCGTGTGGCAGCGCTCGGCCGACATCTACTTCAGCGCCGCGCGCCGCCCGGCCGGCATGGCCGCATGGGAGGCGCTCAAGGCGAAGTACCGCCCGCTCGCCGCCGCGGCACAGGACGACGACGAGCTCCAGGCGGTGATGCACCGGATGATCCGCGAGCGTCCGCCGCTGCGCGACCCGGCCACGGGCCGCGCCGCCGTTGCGAGCGCGCACCCGGTGGCCACGGCCGCGGGCCTCGAGATCCTGCGTGCGGGCGGCAACGTCGTGGATGCCGCGGCGGCCGTGAGCTTTGCGCTCGGCGTCGTCGAGCCCGATGCGAGCGGGCCCGGCGGCTACGGCCAGATGGTGATCGCGCTGTCGAAGCTCGACGCGCCGAAACTCATCGACTTCATGACGCGCGTGCCGGAGGCCGGCGGCCTCGACAACACGTCGCTCCTCGTGAACGGCCGCTATCCTGACGACGGCCCCGTGCTCGCCAACGTGCCGGGCACGATCGCGGGCATGTACAAGGCGGTCATGCAGTACGGGTCGGGCAAGGTCGCGTGGAAGGACATCGTCGCGCCGGCCATTCGCGCCGCCAGGGAGGGCTACGTGGTGAGCGAAGGCCTCGCCACCACACTCTCGCTCGAGCGCGAGCACTACCTCAAGTACGACGGGCCGAAGCAGCTCTTCTTCCGCAACGGCAACCCGGTGGCAGCGGGCGACACGGTGCGGAACCCCGACCTCGCGTGGGTGCTCGAGCAGGTGGCCGAGCGCGGCGCGGACGGTTTCTACAAGGGGCCCGTGGCCGAGAAGCTCGCGAACGACCTGCACGCGCACGGCAACGCCATGACGGTGAGCGACCTCAATCGCTACTTCGCGGTGGACCGCGAACCGGTGCACGGCACGTACCGCGGCTACGACATCTTCTCGAGCGCGCCGCCGGTCTCGGGCGGCGCGGACCTCGTGGGCAAGCTCAACCTGCTCGAGCAGTACGGCCCGCTCAAGCCGTACTACGACGACGCGGCCTCGTTCCACGCGATTCTCTCGGCGTGGACGCTCGTGCCGCGGGCGCGTGTGGCCGACCCCGCGTTCTGGCCCGTGGACATCGCGGCGGACCTCAGCAAGGACTCGGCCCGCGTGCGCTGGACCTGCTTCCATCCCGATCGCGCGGTGCGCGCCGCGGACATCCGCGGCGACTCGCTCGCGTGCGGCCCGGCCGCGTCGCGCGGCAACGACCCCGGCAACGATCCCGGCAACGACCCCGGCGACGACTTCGGCGACTCGGGCGCGGACCCGCGTCCCGCGCGCATCGGCCCGCCCGCCGGGTTCGCGCTCGGCTCCGCGCTGCAGCCGCAGGTGGACGCCATCGCCGAGGCGCTCGACGGGAGCCCCTGCGAACCCGACCAGGTCGTGCTCGTGACGCACTGCCACATGAGCGGCACCACCGCGTTCGTGGTGGCCGACAACGAGGGCAACGCCGTCGCCGTGACGCAGACGCTTGGCACCTGGGGCGGCAACTTCTACATCACGCCGGGACTCGGCTTCATCTACAACGACAAGCTCACGTCGTACGGCACCGATCCCACCGCGTACGGATCACGCCTGCCGTTCGCGCGGCACGGCAGCACGCTGGCGCCGACCGTCGTGATGAAGAACCACCGGCCCGTGTTCGCGCTGGGCGCCGCGGGCAACGCGTGGATCACGTCCGCCGTGTACGAGACGCTGCTCGGGCTCGTGGACTTCGGGCTCTCGCCGCAGCAGGCGCTCGAGCAGCCGCGCTTCCTGCCTGGCGGCCGCGGCGGCGCGGCGCCCCCGCAACCGCCCGCGGAAGCCCCGGCGCTCGCGACCGTCGCGGGCAACGGCGGCGGGGGCCGCGGCGGACGCGGCGGATTCGGCGGGCGTGGCGGCCGCGGCGGCGGCAACGGGCCCGTCTCGATCCAGGTCGAGGACGGCTTTGCGCCCGACGTGATCGCCAGGCTGCGCACGATGGGCTACGCGTTCGACTTCGTGTCGCTCAAGGGCGAGATCCGTGAGGGTTACGGTTCGGCCGTGGCGATCGACGGCAAGAAGGTCACTGCCGGCGCCGACCCGCGACGCGCCGGGGCCGCGGGCGCGATTCCCTGATCGCGCGATGACCGGGGCCACGACAGCGGCGGCTCCCGCGCACCGGGGACTTCTCAAGGTCCTCGGCGTCGCGTTCGGCATGGCCGTGATCGTCGGCAACACGATCGGCTCCGGCATCCTCCGCACGCCGGGCGACGTCGCCGCCGCACTGCCCTCCAGCGCCTGGTTCATCGCGCTGTGGGTGGCGGGCGGCCTCTACGCGCTCTGCGGCGCCATGACGCTCGCCGAGCTCGCGGTGCTGATGCCGCAGTCGGGCGGCGAGTACGTGTATGCGCGGCGCACGTTCGGCGAGTACGCCGGGTTCGTGATCGGCTGGACGGACTGGGCGTCCACCTGCGCGGCCACGGCGTCGGTCGCGATCGCGCTGGGCGAGCTCCTCGGGCAGCAGTTCCCCGCGCTCGCCGCGGCGCAGACGGCCATCGCCGTCGGCGCCACGCTCGCGTTCCTCGGCCTGCACTGGCGCGGCGTGAAGTCGAGCGACCGCGCGCAGCAGGCGCTCAGCCTCGCCAAGACGCTCGCGTTTGTGGCGGTGGCCATCGTGTGCTTCCTGCCCGCGCGCAGCGCACCGCCCGTCGCGGCCGCAGGGGCGGGTACGCCCGCCCTGGCGGCGATGCCCGCCGGATTCGCGCTCGCCGGCGCGATCATCGTGTCGCTGCAGAGCGTCATCTACACTTACGACGGCTGGAACGGTGCCCTGTATTTCGGCGGCGAGCTGCACGATCCCGCGCGCGAGATTCCGCGTGCCATGGGCGGCGGGGTGGTCGTGGTGCTGCTGGTGTACCTCGCGCTCAACGCCGCGTCGCTCCATGCGCTCGGCATGGCCGGCCTCGCGGGATCGAAGTTCCCCTCGGCCGACGCGGCGGGCGTGGTGCTCGGTGCCGCCGCGCAATCCATGGTGCGCGCGGTGATGGCCGTGAGCCTCGTCGGCGCGCTGAGCGCGCTCGTGCTCATCTCGTCGCGCGTGCCCTACGCCATGGCGGTGGACGGGCTCCTGCCCGCGCGCCTCACGCGCGTCACCACCGGCGGCACGCCGACGTTCTCGCTCGTGGCCAGCGTCGTCGCGACCGTCCTGTTCATCGCCACGAACACGTTCGAGACGGTCATCGCGATCGCCGCGCTGTTCTTCGTGCTCAAGTACTGCGTGAGCTTTTCGGCCGTGTTCGCGCTGCGGCGCCGCGAACCGGACCTCCCGCGCCCCTACCGCGCGTGGGGTTACCCGTGGATCACCGGCCTGCTGCTCGTCGGCTCGGTCGGGTTCGTCGCGGGCAACTTCGTCACCGACCGCCAGAACAGCGTGCGCGCGCTGTACGTGCTGGCCGCGAGCGGGCCGGTGTACCTGCTCGCCCGGAGATTCCGGCTCCGCTCCCGGTGAGTCGGTTGCAGATGCGGTTCCCCCGTCGCGCCTCACCCGCACGGCTCGCCACCGCAACGGCCCGGGAATATCTTTGCCGCCGTACCCGATCCCCCTCTGGAGACTCCCGATGATGCGTCGAACCCTTGCCCTCATCGCCCTCGCGGCACTTCCGGTCGCCGCACAGGCCCAGGGACGCGGCGGCCGCGGCGGTCGCGGCGGCCCGCCCGACATCATGTACAAATACGAGAGCACGCCGCAGCTCGAGAAGCTCAAGGCCGAGGCGGCCGCCGAGATCGACAAGGAAGCCAAGCTGATCCAGGTGATGGTGGACAAGGTGTTCTCGTTCGCCGAGCCCGGCTTCCAGGAGTTCGAGACGGTGAAGTACCTCACCGGCATCCTCGAGAAGAACGGCTTCACGATCCAGCGCAACGTCGCCGGCATCCCGACCGGGTTCGTCGCCACGTGGGGCTCGGGCAAGCCGGTCATCTCGCTCGGCTCCGACATCGACGACATCCCGCAGGCTTCCAACAAGCCCGGCGTCGGCTGGCACGACCCCATCGTGGACGGCGCCTTCGGCCACGGCGAGGGCCACAACTCCGGCGAGCCGCTCAACATCGCCGCGGCGCTCGTGGTCAAGAAGATCATGGAGCGCGACCACATCCCCGGCACGATCAAGATCTGGGACGGCGTGGCCGAGGAGCTCATGAGCGGCAAGAGCTGGTTCGTGCGCGCCGGCGTGTTCAAGGACGTGGACATCACGCTCTTCACGCACGTTGCCAACAACTTCGGCGTGTCATGGGGCCAGTCGGGCTCCAGCGCGCTCATCTCCGCGATCTTCAAGTTCCGCGGCCAGAGCTCGCATGCGGCCGGCGCGCCGTGGCGCGGCAAGAGCGCGCTCGACGCCGCAATGCTCATGGGCATGAGCTGGGAGTTCCAGCGCGAGCACATGGTCACGTCGCAGCGCTCGCACTACGTCATTCCCGACGGCGGCGACCAGCCCAACGTCGTGCCGCCCACGGCGAGCATCTGGTTCTACTTCCGCAACGAGGACTACGAGACGACGATGGCGATGTACCAGGACGCCATCAAGAAGGCCCACGCCGCCGCCGAGATGACCGGCACGCAGGTGGACACCATCATGCTGCTCGGCTCCGGCTGGAGCGGGCACTTCTCGCGTCCCGTGGCCGAGGCCATGTACGCGAACATCGAGAAGGTCGGCATGCCGCAGTGGGACGACAAGGACCAGACGCTCGCCAGGGGCCTGCAGCACGAACTCGGCGTGCGGGAGACCGGGCTCGCCACCGACACGCGCGGCGCGCTCGGCGGCCCGACGGTGAACTTCACCGGCGGCGGCTCCGACGACATCGGCGACGTGAGCTGGGTGGTGCCCACCATCACGCTGCGTTACCCGGCCAACATCCCCGGCACGCCCGGCCACAACTGGGCCAACGCCATCGCCATGGCCACGCCCATCGCGCACAAGGGCGTCGTGGCCGGTGCCAAGGTCCAGGCCATGACGATGCTCGACATCCTGCTCACGCCGAAGATCGTCACCGACGCCTGGGCGTACTTCAACGACGTCCAGACCAAGGACATCAAGTACAAGTGCTTCTGCTCGGCCACGGACCAGCCGCCCACCTATCTCAACAAGGAGAAGATGGAGAAGTACCGGCCGCTCATGCAGAAGTACTATTACGACGAAACGAAGTTCGACAACTACCTGCAGCAGCTCGGCATCAAGTACCCGACGGTGCGCGGCATCGTACCGTAAGCCGGTAACCGCACGCGTCTCGGCCCTATCGAGGGCTACTGGTTAGTACGGATTGCACGGGTTGTCACGGTAATGCAGTACCCGTGAACACCCGGTCCACCCGCACTGACCCGTAGCCCTCGATAGGGCCGAGTGGCTTCGGGTCGCGCGCCGTCGGGGCAACTGCTCCAGGCGCACCGGTGTCATATCGGCATCCTCTCCACGGTCGCCCGGCGCTACTCCGCCCCGACCAGAATTCGTTCGATGCGCGTGTCCGGCACCAGCCACATGATTCCCACTGCCGCGTGGATCGCCGTCGCCGCGAGCGGATGCACCCAGAGCGCCAGCCCCATGGCGATCACGTAGAGCACGATCGAGATCTTCCCCTTGAAGTCGGCGCCCAGCGCCGCAGCGATGGTCGAGTTTTCGCCGTGGTGCTTGATGAGCGACCGCGCGAGGATGTAGTACGCGATCGCCGCGCCCAGCAGCAGCGCGCCGTAGATCGCCACGGGTGTCCGCGCGAAATGCGACTCGCCCATCCAGAGGGTGCCCAACGGAACCAGGGACAGCCAGAACAACAGGTGCAGGTTGGCCCACAGGATGCGGCCGTTCACCTGCTTCACCGCCTGGATCAGGTGATGGTGGTTGTTCCAGTAGATCCCCAGGTAGATGAAGCTCATCAGGTACGCCGCCAGGTACGGACTGACGGCGCCGAGGTCGGCGAGTTCATGCCCCTCCGGCACCTTGATCTCCAGCACCATGATGGTGATCAGGATGGCGATGACGCCGTCGCTGAATGCTTCCAGCCGACCCTTGCCCAAGCCGCCTCCCGGTAGGGGGTTACAACTATATAGGTGGCCGACGCGTAGCTCTGGACGGTAAGATTAGTGGGTACCCTGCCTTCTGCCCTCCTGCCTTCTGCCTTCTGTGGCCACCAACGTTTCCGATCCCCGGTACTATCACAAGGTCGTCGACTGCCAGTGGGGCTGCCCGGCCCACACGAACGTCCCCGAGTACATCCGGCTGATCGCGCAGGGGAAATTCGCGGAGTCGTACCTCCTCAACCGCGAATCGAACGTCTTCCCCGGCATCCTCGGCCGCACGTGTGACCGCCCGTGCGAGCCCGCGTGCCGCCGCGGCCGCGTCGAGGACAAGCCCGTCGCCATCTGCCGCCTCAAGCGCGTGGCCGCGGACCTCAAGGGCGACGTCAGCGAGCACATGCCGAAGGACCCCGGGTTCTCCAACGGCAAGCGCATCGCGCTCATCGGCTGCGGCCCCGCGTCGCTCACCGTGGCCAACGACCTGCGCCCCATCGGCTACGACATCACGATTTTCGAAAAGCGCGACCAGTCCGGCGGCCTGATGCGGTGGAACATCCCGTCGTTCCGCCTCCCGCCCGACGTGCTCGACTACGAGGTCAACGCCATTCTCGATACGGGCGTCACGGTCAAGTACAACTCGCCGGTCACGTCCATGAAGGCGCTCCTCGCCGAGGGCTACGACGCGATCTTCGTCGGCTCCGGCGCGCCCAAGGGCAAGGAGCTCGAGCTCGAAGGCCGCCGCGACGGCAACGCCGACAAGGTGATCCACATCGGCATCGAGTGGCTTGCCGGTGTGCACTTCGGCCACGTCGAGAAGATCGAGCCGCGCGTGCTCATCATCGGCGTCGGCAACACGGCCATGGATTGCTGCCGCACCGCCAAGCGCGTCGGCGCCACGGACGTGAAGGTCATCGCGCGCCGCGGCCGCAAGCACTTCAAGGCGAGCCCGTGGGAACTCGAGGACGCCGAGGAAGAGCAGGTCGAGATCATCGAGAACCACGCACCGAAACGTTTCGTGTACGAGAAGGGCAAGCTGGTCGGCATGGAGTTCGAGCAGCTCGCGTGGAGCGAGGACGCCAAGGGCAAGCAGGTGTCCACGGTCACCGGCACGGTCATCATCCCGTGCGACTCCGTGATCCTCGCCATCGGCCAGGACAACGCGTTCGAGTGGATCGAGCGCGACATCGGCATCGAGTTCGACAAGAAGTGGGACATGCCTATCGTGGACAAGAAGACGCACCAGAGCACGATCCCGAACGTCTTCTTCGGCGGCGACGCCGCGTGGGGCCCGGAGAACATCATCTGGGCCGTGGAGCACGGGCACCAAGCCGCAATCTCCATTCACAACCTGTTGGAAAACAGGCCGGTCGCAGACCGGCCGCCATATGGCATGAACCTGGTGAGCGCCAAGGTCGGCATGCACGCCTGGAGCTACAGCAACGACTACAACCCGTCTCCTCGGCAGAAGATGCAGCACGAGGAACTGGTGAAGCGGTTCAAGAGCGTGCACACCGAGGTGGAACTCGGGTTCTCGCCCGAGCAGACCGCGCGCGAGGTGCAGCGTTGCCTCAATTGCGACATCCAGACGCACTTCACCGACAAGCTCTGCATCGAGTGCGATGCGTGCGTGGACATCTGTCCCACCAACTGCCTCACGATCACCGCCGACGAACCGGAGATCGACCTCCGCAAGCATCTCTCGGCGCCCGCCGAGAACCTGACGCAGGAGATCTTCGTCTCGGGTCTGTTGCCGCAGACGAAGCGCGTCATGGTGAAGGACGAGGACCTCTGCCTCCACTGCGGCCTCTGCGCCGAGCGCTGCCCCACCGCCGCGTGGGACATGCGCAAGTTCGAGCTCGTGGTGCCGTTCGCGTTTTCGAAGTCCGAGGTAGCCGCTGTCTAGTCCCGTTTCGACAAGCCACTCGGCTCCATGAATGGCTCCGGGTTTGCACGGGTGAACCGGATCTTCACGGGCATGCAGTACCCGTAGCAACCCGTTCAACCCGCAACAACCCGTAGCCACCGATAGAGCCGAGACCTTTCCCAAACGAGCATGTCCCAGATCAACGATTTCGCCTTCAAGATCGCGACGGTGAACGGCACGGGGTCGGCGAGTGCCAACAACCTGCTGATGACGTCCATCTTCCGGATGGGCATCCCCGTCACCGGCAAGAACATCTTCCCGTCCAACATCCAGGGCCTGCCCACGTGGTACGAGATCCGCGTGAGCGGCGACGGCTGGAACGCGCGCCGCGCGCAGATCGACCTCGTGGTCGCCATGAACCCCGAGACGTACAAGAAGGACGTCGCCGCGGTCACGAGCGGCGGCTACCTCATGTACGACTCCTCGTGGCCGCTCCCGTCCGAGCTCGAGCGCGAGGACATCACGGTGCTCGGCGTGCCGTGCGGCAAGATGTGCGTCGAGGCGTTCGAGCGTGACCGCGACCGCGTGCTCCTCCGGAACATCGTTTATACCGGCGCGCTCGCCGCGCTCCTCGACATCGACATGAACGTCGTGGACGAGCTGCTCAAGGAGAAGTTCAGCAAGAAGCAGAAGCTCCTCGACGCCAACTACAAGGCCGTCCGGCTCGGCTACGACTACGCCAAGGCGAACTTCACGTGCCCGCTCCCGTTCAGCCTCAAGGCGCTGAACAAGACGAAGGACTACGTCCTCATGGACGGCAACACCGCGTTCGGGCTCGGCGCCGTGTTCGCCGGCGCAACGGTTGGCGCGTGGTATCCCATCACGCCGAGCACGTCGCTGATGGACGCGTTCGGCGCGTTCTGCAAGCAGTACCGCACCAACGCCGACGGCACGAAGAACTACGTCATCATCCAGGCCGAGGACGAGCTGAGCGCCGCGGGCATGGTGATCGGCGCCAACTGGGCCGGCGCGCGCGCGTTCACCTCCACGGCCGGCCCCGGCATTGACCTCATGTCGGAGTTCATCGGCCTCGCGTACTACGCCGAGGTGCCCGCGGTGTTCGTGGACGTGCAGCGCGTGGGGCCGAGCACCGGCATGCCCACGCGCACGCAGCAGGGCGACATCATGCTCTGCGCGTATGCGTCGCACGGCGACACCAAGCACATCTGCCTGTACCCGAGCGATCCCAAGGAATGCTTCGAGATGGCGCCGGTGGCGTTCGACCTCGCCGAGCGTTTCCAGACGCCCGTGTTCGTGCTGAGCGACCTCGACATCGGCATGAACGACTGGATGATTCCGCGGCTCCAGTGGGACGACTCGTACGTGCCGGACCGCGGCCCCGTGCTCACCGCCGAGCAGGTCGAGAAGATGGGCAAGTGGGGGCGGTACCAGGATACCGGCGGCGGCATCCCGAGCCGCACGCTGCCCGGCACCGGCGGCAAGGGCGCGTTCTTCACGCGTGGATCCGGCCACAACCTGAACGCCGCGTACACCGAGGACTCGGACGAGTACCAGGCCGTGATGGAGCGGCTGAAGCTGAAGTTGCAGACGGCCGCGAACGCCGTGCCCAAGCCCATCATCCAGAAGGCCGGCAAGGGCAACGCCGACATCGGCATCATCGCACTCGGCGGAACGAACGGCGCGGTGCGTGAGGCCATTGACCGGCTCACCAAGCAGGGCATCGCGTGCGATTACATGCGCCTGCGCGGATTCCCGTTCGGCGACGAGGTGCTGGAGTTCCTCGAGTCGCACGAGACCGTGTTCGTGGTGGAGCAGAACCGCGACGCGCAGCTGCGCTCGATGCTGATGATCGAGACCGCCACCGCGCCGAGCAAGCTGATTTCCGTGCTCGATTACAATGGCCTGCCGCTCGCCCCGAAGGTGGTGGTGGACGCGGTGGTGGCCCAGATGGCAGGAGTGCAGTCATGACCAGTATCGCCAAGCCGCCCGTCAAGCACCCGAGCCTGCGCAAGAACCAGATCGGGTTCACCAAGCGGGACTACGAGGGGGCGATGAGCACCCTCTGCGCCGGTTGCGGGCACGATTCGGTGACCGCGGCGCTCATCCAGGCGTTCTGGGAGCTCGACGTGCCGCCGCACCGCGCGGCCAAGATGAGCGGCATCGGCTGCTCGTCCAAGACCACGGCGTACTTCATGAAGCAGTCGCACGGGTTCAACAGCGTGCACGGGCGCATGCCCAGCCTCACGAGCGGCGCCAACGCGGCCAACCGCGACCTGATGTACATCGGCATCAGCGGCGACGGCGACTCGCTGTCCATCGGGCTCGGTCAGTTGTGCCATGCCATCCGTCGCAACGTGCAGATGCTCTACCTCATCGAGAACAACGGCGTGTACGGCCTCACCAAGGGTCAGTTCTCGGCGAGCGCCGACGTTGGGAGCACGTCCAAGAAGGGCGATGCCAACGACCAGAAGCCCATTGATCCCGTGCTGCTCGCGCTGTCACTCGGTGCGACGTTCGTGGCGCGAAGTTTCTCCGGCGACAAGGCGCATCTTGTTCCAATCTTGAAGGCCGGCCTCAAGCACAACGGCTTCGCGCTCATTGACGTCATCAGCCCGTGCGTGAGCTTCAACGATCACGAGGGCAGCACCAAGAGCTACAAGTTCACGCGTGAGCACGAGGTGGATCTCGCGCCCGTGGACTTCGTGCCGCTGCGGCGCGAGATCACCGCCGACCAGGGCGCCGGCAGCGGCGTGACCGCCGTGACGATGCACGACGGCAGCGTGCTGCGGTTCCGGAAGACCGACGACACTTACGACCCCACCGACCGCGGCGCCGCGGCGTCACATGTGCGCGCGTGCAATGAGCGGGGCGAGGTGGCCACGGGGCTGCTCTACGTGGACGAGCACGGCCAGGAGATGCACGCGCTCAACAAGACGGTGGCGAAGCCGCTGGTGGAGCTGCCGTTCAGCGATCTGTGCCCGGGGAACGGGCGATTGCAGGAGCTGATGGCGGAGTACAGGTAGGCTTCGCGGCAGCTGACTTGCCGGCAGGAGCGATGTCGGATAGTATCAAGCGAGCCACCGAACGTATGCCGAACCACTGTTCCTCAAACGGTCCCCTCGAGACCGCCGTCGCGACGCGCGCGCTCATGCGGCTGCCGCGAGCCGATCGTTCGTTCGAGCCAATGTACCGGTGGATCGCGTCCGTCGTTGCTTCATTCGGCGATCCGATAGCGGCGTTTGAGGAGGTGTTGGCTGGACGAATCGCAGCCTCAACCCTGTTTTCCACCGGCGACGCCCACCAAGCGTGCGAGACTGCTGCGACCGAGATCGCGGAGTGGCAGGCAAAGCAGTGGTCGTTCCTTTCGATTGGAGATGTGGCGTACCCCGCACACCTTTATGAAGTCGCGGATGCGCCCCCTCTGTTGTTCGTCGAAGGCAGCGTTGACGCCCTGCAGCTCCCCGGAGTGGCAATCGTCGGCACCCGCCGCCCTTCGGCCGATGGCATTCGGCGTGCCCAGCGTGCGGCGAAGGCACTCGCCGACGCTGGTCTCGTAGTGTACTCTGGCCTGGCGAAGGGAATCGACACGGCAGCGCATGAGGCGGCCCTAACGAGCGGTGGCCTGACCGTCGCAGTGATGGGGACGCCAATCAATCGTCGCTATCCATCAGAGAACGCGCCCCTCGCGACCCGAATCATCGCGTCTGGCGGCACCCTGGTAACAGAGTTTGTGCCGGAGAGTACAACGCGCCCGTGGCACTTCATTCGCCGAAACCGAACCATGTCCGGGTTGGCGCTCGCCACCTTGGTAATCGAAGCTTCGGACACATCCGGTGCGCGATCGCAGGCGGTTTCGGCTCTCGATCAGGGGCGACCGGTGTTTTTTCCAGACTCGCTTGTGGCATCGCACGAATGGGCGCGAAAACTTGTTGATGTCGGCCGAAATGGAGTTCGGGCAATCTGTGTCAGCCGCCCGAGAGATGTGGCGGAGGCGCTTAGCGGCAATGCCGCCGACTCCGCGAAATCCGCAGCGTTCTGAGGCGCGCCGTGCGGCCCTTGCCGACGTAGCCGCATCGGTTCGATCTGCTAGAGTCGTCGACCGTTACGACCAGTGCCGCCGGTGCCGCGGAGCCAAGAGCTTCGAGTTTCCGACCTGCGCGTCTTGTCGCGGTCGGCCAAGCCGTCCGGAACTACTGCACTTCTCATGTAGCGTACCAAAGCCATCACCATTTTACGCGTCGTTTGTTCGATACAAAGTGCTTGCCGGCAAAGCCGCACTTCCACACCGTCTCGGCCTTGCCGCCGCGCTTTCGGGCGGCTACGAAGTTCACGCGGAGTCCATTCGTTCGGCGCTCGCCGGCTATCCGACGATTGTGTCGCCGATACCCTCGACAAAAGGCGTCTCCTACCAGGCGCAGCCGCTCCGGCATGTCATTGAGTTGGTCGGTGATTTGCGAGAGGAACTGAGCCAGTCGCTTGAGCATACGAGCGCGCCGCGTGCCCCTCATACTTTTCAACCGGATCTATTTCGTCCAGTCCGTAGGCTCGCTGGGGAGCGTGTTCTGCTGATCGAAGACCTTTGGGTTGGCGGTGGCACGGCCGAATCAGCCGTACACATCGTGGCAAACAGCGGTGCGGCAGTCGCAGTTCTGAGCATTGGCCGAGAGCAGCGACCGGACTTCGGGAGCTGCACCGAGCTGCTCGACACCCTCGGACCACCGGAGTGGTGGTAAGGGTCGCCGAGTTTTGTTGCAGACGTTGGCGTCGTTCGCGGACACCCGATTTCAGAACCGCTCGTTGGTGCAACACGACGCGCGTCGTCGTCGCGTGCGCACCAGAACCGCCGAAGGAACGCTCATTCCATCAACACTTGATGTAGCGGCCAAGGAGCGTTAGCGTTTGGGTGCATGACGCCCCCCCCGCCCCGCAGCTGGAAGCGCCTCTTCCGCTTCCCTTGGCGCACCACCGAACGCGACGTCGACACCGAGCTCAGCTTCCACTTCGACGAACGCATCGCCGAACTCGAGGCGGCGGGCATGCCGGCAACCGCGGCACGCGCACAAGCCGAGCGCGAGTTCGGCGACCCGCGCGCCGTACGCGAAACGCTCGTTGCCATCGACCGCCGCACCGCGCGCAGCCACGCCCGCCGCAGCCGCGCCGAAGCCGTCGCACAAACCTTCCGCATGGCGGCGCGCCGCCTCGTGCGGCAGCCGGCCTTCTTTGCGCTCACCGCGGCCTCGCTCGCCATCGCGCTCGGTGCCACCACGGCCGCGTCGGGGTTCGCCGACGCCTGGTCCCATCCAGTTTCGCCGTTCGCGGACCCGAACCACGCGGTCTCGGTCACCATGTGGGGCGGGCCGGACCACGCACACGGCGGCCTCGACTGGCCCGATCGCTGGAAGTTCATCGAGAACACCGAGGCGTTCGGCCGCGTCGCCTTCGTGATGCCCACGTGGGACGTCGTGCGCGCGGGCGACGAAACGTTCCGCGCGCAGATCCTCGACGTCACGCCGAACCTCATCGCCGTCGCGGGCCTCACCCCCCAGCTCGGCCGCTGGTTCACCCCCGCGAGCGCCGACGCCGACGCCGTCCTCGTCAGCGACTACGTCTGGCATCGCTACTTCGGCAACCGCGCCTCGACCGACGGCGCATCCATCGCCGTCGGCGCCCGTACGTACGACGTCATCGGCGTCATGCCGCGCGGCACGAGCCATCCGATCGCGGGCGACGTGGTGCGGCTGGAAGCTTCCCCCGGCACCGCAATCAGCGGTTGGCCGATCGTCCGCCTCAAGCCCTCGGCCACCATCGCATCGGCGCAAGCAGAGGTGGACGCGGTCGCGAAGATCGTCAACGCGCGCTCCACCGACCCCTCGCGCCCGTATGGGTTCGGGATCCACCCGCTGGACCAGATCAGCGCACCGCGCCTCACGGGGCTCCACTACATCTTCCTGCTCGTCTCACGGTTCGTGCTCGTGATCGCGTGCGCGAACGTGGCCGCGCTCCTCCTGGCGCGCACGGCCGCGCGCCGGCGCGACCTCGCGCTCCGCCTCGCACTCGGCGCGGGCCGCATGGCCATCGTGGGCGACGTGCTCGCCGAGCTGGTCATCATCAGCCTCGTGGGCTGCGTGGCGGGCCTCGTGCTCGCCAACGGCGCGACGGGTGTCGTGCGCTCGCTGATTCCCGCCGACCTCGCCTGGAACAGCTTCGTGGACCT
>CAZKYG010000007.1:0-6262 GCA_964556915.1 uncultured Gemmatimonas sp. | reverse complement strand
AGGGAATGCGCGATGGCCGACACCGTGACGCGCCGGGCGGCGACCTCGCGTGCGGCGTGCCGCAGGCGCGCCCGCCGCACGAGGTCGCCGGCGCTCACGCCGTGCCATCGCCGTACGCACCGCGCGAGGTACACCGGGTGTACCCGCGCCGCGCACGCGACGTCGCGCACCGTGAGCCCGGGACGCCAGCCCTCGTCAATGCTGCGCACCGCGTCCACGAGCCATGCGGGCGTCGCACCGGCCGCGAGCGGTGCCGCGCGCGCGGAGAGTGCGGCGATCAGGTCGGTCACGTCGTCATCATCGACGGCGAACGCGCGCTCGCCCCGCGCGCCGCGCTCGGCGATCCGGAGGAACGGCGCGGCGACGGCGGGATCGTGCGTCCAGCGCCATGGGAGCGCGCGGGACGGGTCATCCACCAGGTCGGCGAGTCCCCCGCCCCGCGCCGACAGCCGCACGATGAGCGCACCCTCCGCGCCGAAGCGGTCCGCGTGGGTCACGCGGGGGTCCTTCACGACCACGCTGAGCGCGGCCGCGCGCTCCACGTGCGGGCCGACTCGCTCCTCGACCTCGCCCCGGAGGACGACGCTGATCTGGAGATCGTCGTGCGCGTGGGGCTCGTGTCGCGTTCCCGGCCCGTACGTGGAGGCGGCGACGTGCATCCTGCCTGTCGTCATGGTGACACTACGACGTCGCCCGCCTGGGCGTTTCGTGACCCGATCGCAGCGGCGCGGGTAGTACAGGCATGGTCCATCGTATCATGGGCGCGGCCGTTGCCGCCATCCTGGTCGCGGGGTGCGCACGGCACTCCGCCACGGCGCCCTCCGGCGCGGGGTACCTCACGCTCAAGGCGGGCGAGCACGGGGAGGTCAACGGCATCGCCGTCACGATGGTCCGCGTGGACGCCGACTCGCGCTGCCCGTCCGACGTGCAGTGCGTGTCGGCAGGCAACGCCGTCGTGGCGTTCACGCTCCGCACGCCCTCGGACCCGCTGGGTTCGGGCACGGCCGCGCTGCAGTTCCTCAACACGACGGTCGAGCCGCGCAGCCTCGTGCGCGCGGGCTACCGCATCACGCTCGACAGCCTCACGCCCTACCCGGTCTCGACGCACACCATCGCGCCGGACGAGTACAGGGCATTCTTCAGCGTCGCGTTCCTGCCGGACTAGCGCCCGCCGCTCCCCGCGCGCTTCAGGGTTTGCCGGCCGGGCGCTCGTCGGCGGCAATGGTGGAGAGCACGCCGATCAGCGTCGTGATCTCCTGGCCGCTCAGGTTGGCGTACAACGTGTCGCGCGCCTTGCTCCTGTCCTTGTGCTTCACGATGAAGACGCCGTTCGTCTTGCCTCCGGCGATGTTGCGGTTGAGGTCAACGTCGGCGTCCGAGAGCGGGTAACGCGCCGCGCCGCCGGCGCTCCGCCGGACGATCGCCGAGTCGGTCCAGAGCAGCGCGTCGTCCGCCGTGTGGCCCGCGGGGATGAACGCGTACCGGACGGTCTCGCCAGGCACGAGTGAGCCCTCCGCCCGCGCCACGCGCACGAGCGAGTCCGGGATGTTCGGCGCCACCACGCTCAGCGCCGGCGGGCCGCCGGGATCCAGGAACATCGCGCGCACGAACTGGACGAGGATGTAGATCGCGCCGACCATGACCACGCCGCCGCTCGCGACGGCAACGCCGAACAGCACGCCGCGCCGCTTCCACCGCTTGCGACTCGCCTGCTTCGGCGTGAGCATTGCCTCGGGCGTGCGCGCGGCGGCGAGCAGCGTCACCAACTCAGCCGCGGCCGGCCGCGCGGTGCGCTCCTTCACGAGCATGCGGTCCGCCACCTCAGCCAGCGCCTTCGGCGTGTCGGGCCGGAGCGCGGTCACGCTCGGCGGCGGCGCGGCAATCACCTTGGCGACCAGCTCGGGCATGCTCTTCGCGTCGAACGGCAGCTGCCCGGTGAGCATCCGGTGGAGCACCACGCCGAGCGAATACACGTCGGCGCGGCCGTCCACTTCCTCACCGAGGGCCTGCTCCGGGCTCATGTAGTGCGGAGTGCCGGTCGAGACGCCCACGGCGTCGTTCGATGGGCGCCTCGTGACGCGCGCGATGCCGAAGTCGGTGACGATCGCGTGCCCCGCGCCGTCGAGCAGGATGTTCTCCGGCTTGATGTCGCGATGCACCACGCCACGTTCGTGCGCCGTGGCGAGCGCCTGCGCCACCTCGTGCGCGAGCCGCGCGGCCTCGTCGAACGGGAGCGGGCCGCCTTTCAGCCGGTCCGCGAGCGACTGCCCCGGCAGCAGCCGCATGACGAGGTAGAGCAGCCCGTTCCTCGACTCGGCCGAGTAGAGGGGCACGATGTGCGGGTGCTCGACCCCCGCAATCGCGCGCGCCTCGTGCAGGAACTGCTCCTCCAGCTCGCTCGAGAGCCCGAGGTTGGGGTCGAGCACCTTGATGGCGACGTCGCGCTCGAGGAACGGGTCATGCGCGCGGAACACGGCCGCGAAGCCGCCCGCCCCCAGCAATTCGCCGAGTTGCAGCGAATCGCCGAGGGCGGTGGTCAGCGCGGGACGAAGGGATTCAGCGTCGATCAGAGGCCTACGCCCACTTGAGATCGGTCTTGCTGATCGGCAACTGGCGAATCCGCTTGCCCGTCGCCGCGTAGATCGCATTGCATAGCGCCGGCACCGCGGGCGGCAGCATCGGCTCGCCGAGCCCGGTGGGCGGGTTGTCCGTCTTGAGGAAGTGCACCTCCACCGGGAACGACTCGCGCATGCGGAGCAGCCGGAACGTGGTGGCGGTGTTGCCGAAATTGGTCTGCGCCACGCGCCCGTTCTCGATCGTGATCTCCTGCGCGAGCGCCTCGGCCACGCCGTCGTGGATGCCGCCCTGCGCCTCGTTCTCCGCGTGGCTCAGGTTCACCACCTGGCTGCCGATGTCGCCGGCCATCCACACCTTGTCCACCTTCACGGCGCCGCCCTTGCTCACGGTGGCCTGCACGACTTCGGCGAAGTAGCCGAGGTGGCTGAAGTGGAACGCGACGCCCATGCCCGTGCCCTTGGGCAGGTTCACCTTGCCCCAGTTCGATTTCTCAGCCACGAGGTCGAGCACGCCGCGCATGCGGGCCGCGTCGAACTGCGCGGCAAACGGCCCACCGCCGCCGCGTCCGCCACGACCACCGCCGCCGCCCGCGGGCGCGGGGTCGGCCTGATACTGCGCGAGCAGGTCACGGCGGAACTGCACCGGATCCTTCCCCGCTGCGCTGGCCAGCTCGTCGATGAAACACTGGATGGCGTACGCGATGCCGTTCGACCCGGGCGCCCGCAGGGCGCCGAGCGGCACGTGCGTCTCGATCACGGACCCATCGAGCACGTAGTTGCGGATGAATCGCGCCGGGAACTCGGTGGCGCCGATGCCGGCGCTGTTGCCGAAGAACGCGTTCGGGTTCTGCGCATTGGGGTCGCCGAAGCCCACGTAGTGGTTGCGCCACGCGACGATCTTGCCGCTCGCGTCCACGCCGCCCTGGAAGTGGTGCCACTGCGGCGGCCGGTAGAAGTCGTGCTGGATGTCGTCCTCGCGCGTCCAGAGCAGCTTCACCGGCGTGCCCGGCACCTGCTGCGCGATGGCCGCCGCCTCCACCATGTAGTCGTTCGTGAGGCGTCGGCCGAAGCCGCCGCCACAGCGCATCAGGTGGATGGTGATCTGCTCGTCCGTGAGGCCGAGCGTGCTCTTCACGAGGTTGCGGCCGCTGCCCGGCTGCTGCGTGGCGGACCACAGTTCGAGCTTGCCGTCCTTCCAGAGCGCGGTCGTGTTCTGCGGCTCCAGCGGCGAGTGCGAGATGAGCGGCACGAAGTACGCGGCCTCGACCTTCCTGGCGGCGCCGGCAAACGCGCCGTCGAAGTCGCCGTCCTTGCGCAGGTTGCGCATCGCGGCGCCCTTCCCCAGCTCGGCGGCCTTCGTCATGTACATCGCGCTCGAGTGCGACGCGTACGGGCCCTCGTCCCACTCGACCTTGAGCTTCTTGCGCGCGCTGTTGGCCTGCCACCAGGTGTCGGCGACGATGGCGACGCCGGCCATGAGGCCGTCGCGCGCGGGCGCGCCCTGGTCGAGCATGAACACGTGGCGCACACCGGGCTCGGCCTTCACGGCGTCGAGATTCGCGCTCTTCACCTTGCCGCCGAACACCGGGCACTTCTCGTACACCGCGCAGAGCATGCCCGGCGCCGTGTGGTCGATGCCGAAGAGCGGCTGCCCCGTGACGATCTTCTGGTTGTCCACGCCCGGCACCTTGGTGCCGATGATGTGGTAGTCCTTCGGGTCCTTGAGCGGCACCGCGTCCAGTGCGGGCGGCGTCAGCGACGCGGCCGTGTTCGCGAGCGCACCGTACGTGAGCGTGCGACCGCTCGACGCATGGCGCACCGCGCCGTGCCCGGTCGTCGCGCACTCGGACTCGGCCACCGCCCACGTCCTGGCGGCGGCGGCAATCATCATCGCGCGGCCCACGGCGCCCGCCTGGCGCAGCGGCGTCCAGTTGATCGGCGTCGCGGTGGAGCCCCCGGCGCCCTGGCGCCCGTACTTCGCCTCGTCGAAGTCCGCCTGTTCGATGTGGACGTCCTTCCAGTCCACGTCGAGCTCGTCGGCGATGATCATCGGGAGGTGCGTCTTGATGCCCTGCCCGATCTCCGGGTTCTTCGACATGATCGTGATCATGCCGTCGGGCGTGATGCGGATGAACGCGTTCGGCGTGAAGTCGGCGCGCTTCATGCCGCCGATGCGTGACAGCGTGGACTCGAGCTGCGGGATGTACGTGGCGATGAGCATGCCGCCCCCGCTGATCGCGGTGACGCGGAGGAAGTCGCGGCGCTGCATGCCCGCCTTCTTGTCGGTGCGAACGGTCGTGGCCATGGTCGTCGTCTCCCTCAGCGTGCGGCTTCGAAGAGCGAACGCGGAGCGCCGCGCTCCGCGCCGTCACCCGGCGTGCCGGCCCCGCCGCCACCCTGGGACGCCGAACCGCGCTTGATCTCCGCGGCACGGTGGATCGCCGCGCGGATGCGGAGGTACGTGGCGCAGCGGCAGATGTTGCCGTTCATGGCCGCGTCGATGTCCGCATCGGTCGGGTTCGCGTTCTTCTCCAGCAGCACCGCCGCCGACATGATCTGGCCGGCCTGGCAGTAGCCGCACTGCGGCACGTCGAGCTCCTTCCATGCGAGCTGCAGTGCATGCGTGCCGTCGGCGGAGAGGCCCTCGATGGTGCGGATGTCCGCGCCCTCGAGCGTGGAGATCTTCAGCTGGCAGCTCCGCACGGCGGCGCCGTTCCGGTGCACGGTGCATGCGCCGCACTGGCCCACGCCACACCCGAACTTCGGGCCTTTGTGGTCGAGATGGTCGCGCAGGACCCAGAGCAGCGGCGTGTCGGCCGCGACGTCAACGGAGACGGGCTTGCCGTTGAGCTTGAATGAGACAGGCATGGGTGCGGTGGATGGAGGATGAGGATCCGTGCGGGTGTCGTCGGTCTGCCATCTGCCTACTGCCATCTGCCTACTTCCTGACGTACCGCTTCAGCGCCTTCGGGCCCACCTCGGCGCCGTAGATCACGCCGTGCGGGTCCACGGCGATGCCCTCGGCGGCCCACGTGTTGTTGGCGCACGGCTGCTCGCTGGAGCCCGCCGACGGCGGCGCCCCCGCCGACTCGATGCGCGCGTAGCACGTCGGCGTCGGGTCCGGGATGAACGCGACCACCTTGCCGTCGCGCGCGCTCCCGATGCGGATGCCGCGCGTCCATGCCCAGTGCTGCGGGTTCACGCTGCCGGACTCCGAGTCGGCGGCATAGATCGTGTCGTTCACGATCGTGAGTCCGCTGATGCGGCTGAACTGGTACCACGTGTCCAGCAGCTTCATGTCCTTCGGGTCGAAGATCTTCAGCCGGTTGTTGCCGCGGTCGGCGATGAAGAGCCGGCCCTGCGAGTCGAACGCGATGGCATGCGGCTGGTTGAACGCGTACGGGTCGTTCTCGTGTGCCGGGTCGTACACGGTGCCCCAGACGCCGAGCATCTTGCCCGTCTTGTCCAGCCGCAGCACGCGCGCCGGCGACACCCCCGCCTGCGAACTGTGACCCTCCACCACCCAGATGTCGCCATTGGGTGCGGTGGTCATGTTGTTCGGCTGGTAGAAGAAGCCGGCCTGCGACGAGTCGCCGCCCGGCTTGCCCAGCGTCATCAGCAGCGTGCCATCGGGCGAGAACTTGTAGATCTGGTGGCCCGTGGTGAGTGGCTCCGCGGCCGCCGCG
>CAZKYG010000006.1:0-21598 GCA_964556915.1 uncultured Gemmatimonas sp. | reverse complement strand
ACGGCGAGGGGAGTGACGTGGTCGGGAGTTTCTTCCAGGTCTCCAACCAGACCACGCTGGGGCGGTCCGAGGACGAGCTGGCGGAGCACCTGCAGCGCGTGGTCAAGCGGCTGGTGGAGCAGGAGCATGCCGCGCGGAAGGTTCTCGCCCGTGACGCGGGTTATATTATCGAGGACAAGCTCTGGCGGGCCTACGGCACGTTGCGACACGCGCGAAGCCTCGCGGCCGACGAAGCGATGAACCTGCTCAGCGGTGTGCGGCTTGCGGTCGGCCTGCGACTCATTGGCGGGCTGAGCATGTACACGCTCAACAAGCTGCTGGTATACGGCCAGACGGCGCACCTCTCGCATCAGGCCGGGCGGACGTTGAACGAGAGCGAGGCCAACGTGGCGCGCGCCCGGTACGTTCGGACGGTGCTCGTGAACGAGGCAGGGACCGACGGGTAGTACCCATAGGGGCGCAGGTGCCCCGCGACCCACGAGGACGGGATGAACGGCTACAACTTCACGGAACGGGTGCGAAAGGTCCTGGCGATGGCGCGCGAGGAGGCGGCGCGCCTCCACCACGAGTATGTGGGGACCGAGCACATCCTCCTCGGCCTGATTCGCGAAGGTGAGGGAGTGGCCGCGGCCGTGCTGCAGCAGCTGAACGTGGACCTCGACGAAATCCAGCAGAAGATCGAGGAAACCGTCAAGAAGGGTAAGGCGGCGCAGGCCACCGGGCCGGACCTTCCGTACACATCGCGGGCGAAGAAGGTGCTCGAACTCGCCATGGGCGAGGCGCGCGAACTGAACCACAGTTACGTCGGCACCGAGCATCTCCTGCTCGGCCTCCTGCGCGAGGAGAAGGGACTCGCTGCCCAGGTACTCACCGAGGCGGGCGTGAACCTCGACGCCGCGCGTACCGAAACGCTGCGCCTGCTCGGCACGGAGATGCCGTCGGGTGGCGCGTCGGCGTCGGGCACGGCCACGCCGGCCTCGCCGCAGGCGCCAGCCAAGGGCGGCGAGAAGAAGTCCAAGACGCCGGCGCTCGACCACTTCTGCCGCGACCTGACGCAACTCGCCGCGGAGGGACAGCTCGACCCGACGATCGGCCGTGCAAAGGAGATCGAGCGGGTGATGGAGGTCCTCACCCGGCGCAAGAAAAACAATCCAGTGCTCATCGGCGAACCTGGCGTCGGCAAGACGGCGATCGTCGAGGGCCTGGCGCAGCTGATCGCCAACGGCGAGTGCCCCGACTCGCTGCGCGACAACCGCGTCCTGTCGCTCGACATGGCAGCGGTGATCGCGGGCACGAAGTACCGCGGCCAGTTCGAGGAGCGCCTCAAGGCCGTCATGAACGAGATCGCGCAGAACAAGAACGTGGTCCTCTTCATCGACGAGCTGCACACGCTGGTCGGCGCGGGCGCGGCGGAGGGCGCGATCGATGCGAGCAACATGCTCAAGCCGGCGCTGGCGCGCGGCGAACTGCAGTGCGTCGGCGCATCGACGCTCAACGAGTATCGCAAGTACATCGAGAAGGATGGCGCGCTCGAGCGGCGCTTCCAGACGGTGGTCGTGGATCCGCCCAGCGTCGAGGAGACCGTCGAGATCCTCAAGGGCCTGCGGAAACGCTACGAGGACCATCACCGCGTGACGATCCCGGACGAGACGCTCGTGATCGCGGCGAAGCTTTCCGAACGCTACATCACCGACCGTTTCCTGCCCGACAAGGCCATCGACGTCATCGACGAGGCCGGCGCACGAGCGCGTCTCGCGGCGCAGGCGCCGCCACCGGAGGTGGCGGGCCTCAAGGGGAAGCTTGAGGCGGTGAACGCGGAGAAGGAGGCCGCGGTGCGCGACCAGAATTTCGAGCGGGCGGCCGCCTTGCGCGACTCGGAGCGTGAGCTGCAGGGCGAGATCCGCACGCGCCAGGAAGAGTGGGAAAAGCACCGGCAGTCGCACCGCCCGGTGCTCGGCGAGGACGAGATCGCGTTCATCGTGAGTCGATGGACGGGTATTCCCGTCACGCGGTTGCAGGAGGCCGAGACGGCGCGGTTGCTGCGCATGGAGGATGAGCTGCACCAATCGGTGGTCGCGCAGGAAGAGGCGATCCGGGCGATCGCGCGGTCCATCCGGCGCGGGCGTGCGGGGCTCAAGGACCCGAAGCGTCCGATCGGGTCGTTCATCTTCTGCGGACCCACGGGGGTCGGCAAGACGGAGTTGGCCCGCGCGCTGGCGAAGTTCCTGTTCGCCGATGCACAGGCGTTGATCCGCGTGGACATGAGCGAGTACATGGAGAAGTTCTCCGTGTCGCGGTTGATCGGCGCGCCGCCGGGCTACGTCGGCTACGAGGACTCGGGGGCGCTCACCAAGGCCGTGCGGCGCAAACCCTACAGCGTTGTCCTGCTCGACGAAATCGAGAAGGCACACCCGGACGTGTTCAACATCCTGCTCCAGGTGCTCGACGAAGGACACCTCACCGACAACTACGGGCGGGTGATCGACTTCAAGAACACGGTCGTGATCATGACGTCGAACGTCGGTGCCAAGGACATCACGAAGAAAGGCTCGCTCGGATTCGGCCAGACCGACGGGACACAGCAGTTCGCGCGCATGTCGGAGAAGATCCGCGAGGAGCTGCAGCATGTCTTCAATCCGGAGTTCCTGAACCGGCTCGACGATGTGATCATCTTCCATCCGCTCGAGCGCGAGCACATCGCGAAGATCGTGGCCATCCTGCTACGCGACGTGTCGAAGCGCCTCTCCGAGGAGGAGCTCTCCCTGCGCCTTTCGGACGCGGCGACCGACTTCCTGGTGAAGCACGGGTTTGACCAGAGCTACGGCGCCCGCCCGCTCAAGCGAGCCATCCAGCGGTACATCGAGGATCCGCTGTCCGAGAAGATCCTGATGGCGGAGTTCGCCCGCGGCGACGAGATCGAGGTCGATGTGGCGGCCTCGGGCGACAAGCTCGAGTTCAAGGCGCTGGCACCGGCGCCCAAGGGCTAGTCGCGGTCGCTCGAACTGGCTTGGGACCTTAACCGGAACTGACGGGGCTGGAAGGGGTTAGACCCTTTTGGCCCCGTCCTGGTTATTATTTAAAGCTATGCTCAAACGCGCCGCCGCCCTCACCGCGTGCCTCGCCCTCGTGATGGGGTCGTCCGTTGCCGACGCCCAGGACATGGGCGGGCGTTGCGCGACGCCGGATTCGCTTCGCGTGGTGGGGAACAGCCGAGTCGACGCCGCGAGCGTGATTACGGAGTCGGGCATCGCGGCAGGTGTCGTCGCCAACTACACGACCGTGCAGAAGGCGATTCGCGCGCTCTATGAAACCGGGCAGTTCGAGACGGTCTGGATCCAGTGCGAGCTCGTGGACCGGCCGGCGCCGCACACGGTGTACCAGATCCAGGTGAAGGAGCGTCCCGTCCTCGCCAACGTTGATGTGACGGGACCGAAGGCGATCGCGATCGGCTCGGTGCGCGACAAGGTGGACCTCCTGATCGGCCGCCCGGTCAATCCGGCGACCGTCGCCGAGGACATGTTGCGCATCGACTCGCTGTACCAGGCGCGCGGGTACTGGAACGTGCGCGTGCGGCCGGAAACGACGGTCACGTCGCCGGACCATGTCGCGATCATGTTCCAGGTGGATGAGGGCCAGAAGCTCGCGATCTCGGGCATTCGCGTCACCGGCAACTCCAACGTCCCGGTGGGTGAACTGGCGAGCGGCCTCAAGGTGAAGCCGGAAGGCTTCTGGTTCTGGCAGAAGGGCGAATACGACGCGGAGAAGTACGCACAGGACCTCGGGGAGCGCCTCCCGAAGCTGTACGGCGACCGGGGGTTCATCGATTTCCAGGTCCTGCGCGACACGATGCTGGTGGATCGCGAGCATGGCAAGGGACTCATCGACCTGACGATCAGCGAAGGAAAGCAGTATCGGGTGGGATCGTTCGAGGTGACGGGCAACCGCCGGTATGCCTCGTCGCAGATCGAGCGCTACTACCCGTTCTCCGACAGCTCGGTGTCGCTGACGCGACGCATCTCGTCGATGCTGCGGCGCAAACCGATCACGACGGGCCTGTTCGACGAGTCGGCCTGGGAAGACGGCACCACGAAGCTGCGCGACGCCTACGCCAACGACGGATTCATCTACGCCCAGGTGCGACCGATCATCGACCGGTCGATGGCAAAGGACTCGACGCCGGTGGTCAACCTCCGTTGGGACGTGCAGGAGGGGCAGCCCGCGATCATCAACAAGATCGAGATCATCGGGAACGACTACACGTCGGAGACCTGCATTCGCGACCAGTTGGTGATCATCCCCGGCGACGTGTTCAGTCGGGACCGCCTCGTGCGCAGCTGGCAGAGCATCAGCAACCTCGGGTTCTTCGAGGCGCCGATCGAGCCGCCCGAGACCCGCCAGGCGAACGACCAGGGCGACATCGACGTCGTCTTCCACGTGAAGGAGAAGCGCACGGGCAACGTGAGTTTCGGCGCTTCCATGGGACAGGGGACGGGGCTGGGGGGATTCATCGGGCTCGACCAGCCGAACCTCTTCGGTCGCTGCAAGCGCGGCTCGCTCAACTGGCAGTTCGGCCACTACATCAACGACTTCCAGCTGTCGTACACGGACCCGTCGATCAATCTCTCGCGGTTCTCGGGTACGCTCCTGGCGTATCGCACACAATCGCGGTACACGATCGCGGATCTCGGTCAGTCCACGCGGACCGGCGGCCAGGTGCGGATCGGCTTCCCGTTCCTTGGCGCCCGCTTCACCCGCGTCTTCGTTTCCTACGGCGCCGAGGCGGTGCGGTACGGCGATGTCGGCTTGCTCGGGACGGTGACGACGAACCAGTGCGCGGGGTGCATCCGGTCCACGTTCGGCGTGGACATCACGCGCGACACGCGCATCGGCATGCCGTTCCCGATCGACGGCGTGTTGCAGTCGGTGAGTTCCCAGTTCAACGGCGGCCCGCTCGGCGGGTCGGCGTCGTTCCAGCGATACACAAACGAGTTTCGTGCCTACACGACGCTCGCGCGGTTCGGCGATGGGCGGAGTGGCGAACAGTCGGCGCTCGTCGCCGGCGTCGCGCAGAAGGCCGGGTTCGTGTTCGGCGATCCGGGGCCCTTCTTCAGCTCGCAGTCGTTCGCCCTTGGCGGCGTGCAGTACGGCGAGACGCTGCGCGGTTATCCCGAGTTCTCCATCACGCCGCGGGGCTTCAACCCGGCAGCCGGCAGCACGAATGCCACGCAGCAGTCGTTCGGCAACGCGTTCTTCACGTCGACGGCGGAAATCGGGTTCCGGATCAGCTCGCAGTTCTACGTGAATGCGTTCTTCGAGGCCGGCAACATCTGGGCGCGGCCGCGTGAGTTCAATCCCACACGACTCTTCCGGGGTGCGGGCATCGGCGCCTCGGCCGTGACGCCGCTGGGTCCGTTGGGGCTCGACTGGGCGTACGGCATGGACCGCGTCGACGCGTTCGGCGCGCCGGATCCCCGCTGGATGGTGCACTTCAGGCTCGGGCAGTTCTTCTACTAACCGGAGTTTCAATGTTCTCGTTCTCCCGCCTCGGTCGCGTCCTCCTTGTCGTCGCGCCGATCGCGTCCCTCCCGGCGCAGGCGACCCTCAAGCTCGCCTACGTCGACTCCCGATACATCGTGAACAACGCGCCGGGGACGCCCGCGGCGCAGGCCGTCTACCAGAAGGAACTGTCGGCGATCCAGGCACAGGTGCAGCGCATGAGCGACTCGCTCGACGCGCTCACCGCCGCGTTCAACAAGGACACGACGCTGAAGGGGCCGAAGCGCGACGAGCGGCTCAAGGCCATCACCGACCGCCAGGGCGAGTACCAGCAGCGCTACAACGCCCTACAGCAGCAGGCGCAGGACCGCGAGGCCGAGCTGATGCAGCCGATTCTCGACCAGATCAAGATTGCGCTCGAGGACGTCCGCACCGAGATGGGCCTCACCATGATCTTTGACGTCACGCAGAACTCGATCGTGGCGGCGGACAAGAACCTCAACATTTCCGACCGCGTGCTGACGAAGTTGCGGACGATGCCGATCCCGACGATCGCCGACAAGGCCGACGCGGCGGCGAAGGGGGACGCCAAGGGAACCAAGGCCCCGGCGCTTGGCGCGCCGATCTCGGCACCGGCCGGCATTCGCGGGCCTGGTGCGCCGGTGGCGCCGAAGGCGGATTCGGCGAAGAAGAAGGCGGACTCGACGGCCAAGAAGCGGCCGCCGCAGTAGGCCGGCGACGCACGAACGGCGGACCGTTCCCCCACCCGTGGCCGCCTCCACTCACGCTCCGTCGCTGACCGCAGCGGAGATCGCGGCGCTGATCGGCGGCACCGTGCTCGGCGATGCCGCCGTGGCGGTGTCGTCGATTGCGCCGCTGGATCGCGCCGCGGCGCACGATCTGAGCTTCGTCGCGCATGCGCGGTACGCGGCGGCGTTCGCCGCCTCCGGCGCCGGCGTGGTGCTCCTCACGCCGGACCTTCGCGACCTGACCGGCGCAGCGGGCGCCCGTATCCTCGTCGAGAAGCCATACGACGCGCTGGTCACGCTCCTGCCGCGCTTCTACGCGGCCGATCCGTTCGTGCCCGGCATCCATGCGACGGCCGTGGTGCACCCCGATGCGCGGATCGGCGCCGACGTGCGGATCGATGCGTATGCGGTGATCGGCGCGCGTGCGCATGTCGCCGACCGCGCGTGGATCGGCGCGCATGCCGTGGTGGGCGACGGGGTCGCCATCGGCGTGGACGCGCGCCTGTTCCCGCACGTCGTCGCGTATCCCGGCGCGAGCATTGGCGCGCGGACGATCCTGCACGCGGGCGTGCGGGTGGGCAGCGACGGGTTCGGCTACGCGTTCAGCGAGGGCGCGCACCGGAAGATCCCGCACGTGGGGCGGTGCATCATCGGCAACGACGTCGAGGTCGGCGCGAACTCGACGATCGACCGCGGCAGCATCGACGACACGGTGGTCGGCGACGGCACCAAGATCGACAACCTTGTGCACCTGGCACACAACGTGCGCGTGGGGCGGTTGTGCCTGCTGATGGCGCAGGTCGGCGTGGCGGGGAGCGTACGGATCGAGGATGGCGCCATCATCGCCGGGCAAGTGGGGATCTCGGGACACCACACCATCGGCAAGGGCGCGACGCTGGCGGCTCAGGCGGGGGTGTTTGGCGACGTCCCCGCGGGCGAAACATGGTCGGGGTACCCCGCGCGGCCGCACCGTGAGGCGCTGCGGGCGCAGGCGGCGTTGTTCAGGCTCCCGGATCTCCTGAGACGCATCGAGCGCTTGCTCGAGCGGGAAACATCGTGAGCGGGCGCCGGACGGTTTCCCGGCGTGTCGAGGTGTCCGGCGTCGGACTGCACTACGGCCGCACCTGCCGGCTCGCGTTCGTGCCCGCGGCACCGGGGAGCGGGATCCGGTTCCGGCGCACGGACATTGCGGGCGCGCCCGACACCCCCGCGCACGTCAGCCGGGCCGTGGCCAGCGAGCGACGCACGCAACTTGGTGACGGCCACGGCGGTCTCCACACGGTGGAACACGTGTTGGCCGCGGTGGTCGGACTCGGCGTGGACGACATCGTCATCGAGATGGATGCGGCCGAGCCGCCGATCCTCGACGGAAGCGCACAGCCGTTCCTCGAGGCACTGACCAGCGCCGGCGTCGTGGACCACGGCGGCGAGGTGGCGGAACTGCGCGTCCGTGAGTGCGTGCGCGTGGTGGACGGCGACTCCGTGTACGTGGCGCGGCCGTCGGACCAGCTCGACCTGGAAGTCACGATCGACTATCCGCACCCGGTGATCGGCGCGCAGGCAGGGCGCTGGCGCGTGACCGAAGCATCGTTTCGCTCGGACCTGGCCGCCGCACGGACCTTCGGCTTCATGCACGAGGTGGAGGCGTTGCGCGCAAAGGGACTCATCCAGGGCGCGTCCACCGCGAATGCCATCGTGCTCGATGCCGGGGGCGTCGTGGACACGACGCTCCGGTGGCCAGACGAGTTCCTGCGCCACAAGGCGATGGATGTCGTCGGAGACCTTGCCCTGGCCGGCGCCCGCGTCCGGGCGCACATCACGGCACACAAACCCAGCCATCGCGGCACGGTGACGCTCGTTCGCGAGCTTGTCGCGCAGTCCGCGAAGGAGAATCCTGTGACCGAAAGCCGCATGATCGAGATCGACGAGATCATGAAGATCCTGCCGCATCGTTATCCGTTCCTGCTGGTGGACCGGATCCTCGAGATCGAGGCGCAGAAGCGCATCGTCGGGATCAAGAACGTCACGGTGAACGAGCCGTTCTTCCAGGGCCACTTCCCGGGCCACCCGATCATGCCGGGCGTGCTCATCGTCGAGGCCATGGCGCAAGTGGGTGGCATGCTGCTGATGGGCACGGTCGACGATCCGGAGTCGAAGGTCGTCTACTTCATGTCGCTGGACAACGTGAAGTTCCGCAAGCCGGTGAAGCCGGGCGACCAGCTGCGGTTCGAGCTCGAGATGCAGCAGATTCGCGGCAAGGTGTGCCGGATGGCGGGCGTCGCGAAGGTGGAGGGCGCCGTGGTGTGTGAGGCCGAGATGGCTGCCATGGTGCGCGACCGATGAGTGCGCGCATCCATCCCACGGCCATCGTGGACCGGAAGGCGGAGATCGCCGGTGACGCCGAGATCGGGCCCTGGGTGCTGGTCGGCCCGCAATGCACCGTGGGGCCGGGCTGCACGCTCGCACCACACAGCGTTCTCGAGTCGCACGTGAGGCTTGGCGCCAACGTCCGGATCGGCGTGGGCACGGTGCTCGGCGGGTTGCCACAGGACCTGAAATTCAAGGGCGAGGAGACCTGGGTCGAGATCGGCGACGGCACGACGATCCGGGAGTACTCCACGATCAATCGCGGCACGGCCGAGTCGTTCAAGACCACGGTGGGCTCCAACTCGTTCCTGATGTCCTACGTGCACCTCGCGCACGATTGTCACGTCGGCAGCAATGTCATCATCTCGAACGGCACGCAGCTCGCCGGGCACGTCACCGTGGAGGACTACGCGGGCATTTCCGGGGTGTGCGCCATCCACCAGTTCACGCGGATCGGGCAGCACTGCTACATCGGCGGGCATTCGCGCGTGCCGAAGGATGTGCCGCCGTTCGTGAAGGCCGTCGGCAACCCGATCAAGCTCTACGGCCTCAACAGCGTGGGGTTGCAGCGGCGCGGCTTCCCGGCCGACGCCATCACTGCCCTCAAGAAGGCGTACCGCGTGCTCTTCCGTTCCGAATTGAACCTGACGCAGGCGCTCGACCAGCTGCGCACCGAGCTGGGCCACGTTCCCGAGGTCGCGGCGATGATCCGGTTCCTCGAGGAGAGCGACCGGGGGGCGACGCTGTGAGCGCCGCGCCGCGGGTTGGCGTCGTCGGGACGGGCAGCCTCGGCTACCATCACGCGCGGTTGCTGCGCGACCTGCACGGCGCGACGATGAAGGGGTTCTACGAGGCGAACGCCGACCGGGCGGGCACGGTCACCCGCGAGCTTGGCGTGCGCGCGTACCCGTCTCTGGAGGCGCTGATCGCCGACGTGGACGCCTTGTCGATCGTCGTGCCGACGCCCGCGCATCACGCCGTGGCCAGGGCAGCGCTCGAGGCCGGAAAGCACGTCCTCATCGAGAAGCCGATCACCACGACACTCGAGCAGGCGGACGAATTGCTCGCGATCGCACGGGCGCAAGGGGTGCTGGTCCAGATCGGGCACATCGAACGGTTCAACCGCGCGATCCGTGCGGCCATGCCGCACGTCGACCAGCCCCTGTTCCTGGACAGCGACCGGCTGGCGCCATTCAGTCCCCGGGGGTCGGACGTCGCGGTCGTGCTCGACCTCATGATCCACGACATCGACCTCCTGCTGTCGCTCGTCGGGGCGAAAGTGCGCGACGTGGCGGCGGCGGGGATTCCCGTGCTGACGCCCTCGGTGGATATCGCCAACGCGCGAATCACGTTCGAGAACGGCGCGGTGGCCACCATCACGGCCAGTCGCGTGTCGCGTGAGCGCATGCGCAAGCTGCGGATCTTCCAGCGCAACGGCTACCTGTCGCTCGACCTGGCGGCCGGAACCGGGGAGTTCTATACGTTGCGCACGGACGTGGACCTGGCGGCGCTCGTGCGGCAGGCACAGCCGCTGGAAGCCTTCGTGGAACGGCATTCGCTGGAGGCGCCTGAGGGCGAGCCGCTGAAGCTCGAACTCGAGAGCTTCGTGGCCGCGCTCCGCGGCCAGGCGCCCGTGCCGGTCACGGGCGAGGAGGGGCGCGACGCCCTCGCGGTGGCGCTACGGATTGTGGCGGACATCGAGCGATCGCTCCCGGCGATCGCCGCCCTGCGCGGCGGCGCCCGGCCCGGTGCGTGACATCCTCATCGTCGCCGGGGAGGCCTCCGGCGACCTGCATGGCGCGGGCGTCGCCGAACGCCTCCGTGCGCGGCTTCCAGGCGTGAAGCTCGTCGGCCTCGGGGGCGAACGCATGGCCGCCGAGGGTGTTGCACTGCTCTCCCGGACCGCGGGCGTCATCGGGTTTGTCGAAGTCCTACGGCACCTGCCGGAGCAAGTGGGCCTGCTGCGGCGCGTGGAGGCGCACCTGCGGTCGGGACGGGTGGGGCTCGCCATCCTGATCGACTACGGCGGCTTCAACCTGCGGGCGGCCGCGGCCGCCCGCGCGGCGGGTGTCCCCGTGCTCTACTACGTGACGCCGCAGGTGTGGGCGTCGCGCCCAGGTCGCCTGCGGACGATGGCCCGCGTGATCACGAAGGCCGCCGTGATCCTCCCGTTCGAGGAGGAATTGCTCCGGGCGAACGGCATTGACGCAACGTTCGTTGGACATCCACTGCTGGACCGCGCCATGAACCTGCCGTCGCGTGAGGAGGCGCGCGCGCGGCTCGGGATCGGCGCCGCCGATCGGGTTCTCGCGCTCTTTCCCGGGAGCCGGCGACAGGAGATCGAGCGCCATATCGACGACTTCGCCGCCGTTGCGCGCGAGCTCGAGCGCCGGCGACCGGGACTTCGCGTGGTGGTAAGCGTGGCGCCGACCGTGGAAGTTGCCGCCAGCGACCTTCCGTACCAGCTCGTGCGGTCGGCGTCCTTCGACGTGCTCCGCGCGGCCGACGTGGCGCTGTGCAAGAGCGGCACGACCACGCTCGAGGCGGCGATTGCGGGGTGTCCGTCCGCGATCGTCTATCGCGTCAATGCGCTCACCTACGCATTCCTCAAGCGCATCGTCCGGGTCCGCGACATCGGGCTGGTCAACATTGTCGCCGGACGGCGGATCGTGCCGGAGTTTGTGCAGGATGCCTTCAAGCCACTCGATGTGGCGGCGACGCTTGACCCGCTCTTCGACGACGCGGCGCCGACCCGCCGTGCCATGCTCGAAGGCCTGGCCGACGTGCGTTCGCGCCTCGGGACTCCCGGCGCGGCGGGACGCGTCGCCGACATGGCCGTGAGCCTGCTGCAATGACGCGCCGCTCGGACGCCGCGGGACCTGCTGGCGACGTGACCCGCGTGGACTGGCGCGTCCGCCTTGGTGTCCCGGTCGGCCTCCTGGTGCTTCGCACGCTCGCGGCCACCTGGAGGTTCCGGACGCGCGGGGCGGCGCGCTGGCGCGCGGATGATGCGGCCGGGATGCCGACCCTCATGGCACTGTGGCACGGGCATCTGCTGCCGCTCGGCTACTTCATGCGCAATCGCGGCATCGAGATCCTCGTCAGCGAACACCGCGATGGCGAGGTGATCGCCCGTGTGCTGCATCGGCTCGGGCACCGGACGATTCGCGGGTCCACGACGCGGGGCGGGGCACGGGCCCTCGCGGAGATGATCCGCGCCCTCAAGGCCGGCCGGACGGTGGCCATCACCCCCGACGGCCCGCGGGGGCCGGCGCGGACGATGGCGCCCGGCGTGCTGGTGGCGGCGCAGCGTGCCGGCGCGACGGTCACCACGCTGTATGTCACGGTGAACCGGGCGTGGCGTCTGAAGTCGTGGGACAGCTTCATGATCCCGAAGCCATTCGCGACGGTTACGGTGCATTTCGGCGATCCGACACGCGTGACGGGAAGCACGCCGGCCGAGGCGGAAGCACAGGTCGCCCGGTTCGAGGCCATGCTCGCCGAGCGGCGGGACGTGCCGGATGTTTAGGGCCCAGGTGGAGCGACGCTGGGAGTCGACGACCGCGCTCTCGCGTGCGATGCGTGTCGCGCTCACGCCGTTCAGCTGGTGCTATGGAGGCGCCGTCGCGTTGCGCAACCGCCTGTACGACGCACGCGTCCTCACGGCGCACGCGCTCGGCCTGCCGACAGTGTCCGTCGGCAACCTCACCGTCGGTGGAACCGGCAAGACGCCCCTCGCCGCGTGGCTGGCCGAACGACTGTGGGCCTCCGGCATCCGACCCGGCATCCTGTTGCGCGGGTATGGGGACGACGAGCCGGAGGTGCATCGACGCCTGGTGCCGTCGGCCGTAGTCGTGACCGGAGCCGATCGCGTGGCGGCCGCCGCTCACGCGCGTGCGCTCGGCGCTCGCGTGCTCGTCCTCGATGACGGATTCCAGCATCGCCGGGCCGCCCGCGACGCCGACGTCGTGCTGATCTCCGCCGATCGGCATCGCGCCGTCCGGCTGCTGCCCGCCGGGCCATGGCGCGAACCCGTCTCGTCGCTGCGGCGCGCCACCCATGTGGTGGTGACGCGCAAGCGCACGTCGCTGATGCATGCCCGCGAGGTCGTCGCATTTGCCGCCCGCGCGGCTCCGCAGGCGGAGGTGGCCGTGGTGCACCTCGCCGGCGACGCGGTGGTGCGATGGGGGACGGGCGAAGCGCGACCGCTCGCGACCCTCGCGGGGCAGCGCGTGCTCGCCGTCGCGGGCGTGGGCGATCCACGGGCGTTCGAGGCACAGCTGCGCGACGCGGGTGCGCGGGTCGCGCTGCGTGCCTTTCGCGATCACCACGGCTTCAGCCAGACCGACATCGAGACGCTCGCCTGGGAGGCGACCGGCGCCGATCTGCTCGTATGCACGTTGAAGGACGCCGTCAAGATCGGCCCGGGGTGGCCTCCCTCGGCTCCACCCGTTTGGTATCTTTCGCAGCGCGTATCCGTCGAGATTGGCGCGGAGATTCTCGAAGGGCTCGTCCGCCGCCTCGCGACACTCGCGCCCGCCACCGACTCTTCCCGCCGGCCATAGCCGGCGAAGGACCCATGCACATGACTCCCGACACCCTGCTTCGTCCCGCGGCGATCGTCCGGCCGGACAAGGACCGTTTTCTTTCGGAGGACAATCCGTTTGAGGGCATGATGTCCCGCTTCGACCGGGCGGCCGAACTGCTGGACCTCGAGCCGGGCATCTACAAGGTGCTGCGCCACCCGGAAAAGCAGCTGATCACCTCCATCCCGGTGATGCTCGACAATGGCGATGTCGAGGTGTTCACGGGGATACGCGTCCTGTACAACACGTCGCGCGGCCCGGCCAAGGGCGGCATCCGGTTCGACCTCAACGTCACGCTCGACGAGGTGACGGCGCTGGCAGCCTGGATGACATGGAAGTGCGCCGTGGTGGACATCCCGTTCGGTGGTGCCAAGGGCGGCGTCGTGTGCGACCCGCTGAAGATGAGCGTGGGAGAGCTCGAGCGGCTGACCCGGCGCTACACGGCCTCGATCATCCAGTCGCTGGGCCCGGATTCGGACGTGCCGGCGCCCGATGTCAACACCAACGAGCGCGTCATGGCGTGGATCATGGATACGTACTCCATGCATGTGGGCCACACGGTGACCTCCGTGGTGACCGGCAAGCCGATCGAGATGGGTGGCTCGCGCGGACGCCGTGAGGCGACGGGCCGCGGGTGCATGCTCGTCACCAAGCAGGCGCTGGCGCACCTCGGCATGCCGGTGAAGGGCACCACGGTTGCGGTGCAGGGCTTCGGGAACGTTGGGTCGGTGGCCGCGCAACTCCTGCAGCGCGAGGGTTGCCGGATCGTGGCCATCAGCGATCGCACGGGCGGCGTGGTCAATCCGAAGGGCATCGACGTTGACGACGCCATCGCGTACGTGCAGCAGCACAAGACGCTCGCCGGCTACAAGGGCGGCGACGCCGTGTCGAACGAGGCGCTCCTCACGCATGAGTGCGACGTGCTGCTGCCCGCCGCACTCGAGAACGTGATCACGACGAAGAACGCGGCGCACATCAAGGCGAAGATCATTTGCGAAGGTGCCAACGGTCCGACGACGGCCGCCGCCGACGCGATCCTCGACGACAAGGGCATCTTCGTCATCCCCGACATTCTCGCCAATGCGGGAGGCGTCACGGTCTCCTACTTCGAGTGGGTGCAGGACCGTCAGGGATACTTCTGGACGGAGAACGCCGTGAACGAAGCGCTGACCGAGATCATGGACCGCAGCTTCCAGGCGGTGCTGCAGCTCGCGCGGCAGCACAAGGTCAACATGCGCACGGCAGCGTACATGCTGTCCATCAGCCGCGTCGCGACCGTGCACCGCCTGCGCGGCATCTACGCCTGAACCACGGCCGCACGACGCCGGATGCCCGCGTTGACCCCCCGTGACGATCATCGTCGCCGCCGTCGGCAGGGTGCGGCATCCGGCGCTCGGAGCGGCCGTCGCCGAGTACGAGCGCCGGGCGGCGCGGTACTGGCCGCTCGACGTGCGCGAAGTGCGCGAGGAGCCGGGGCGCGGCGCGCCGCCGGCACGCGTGCGCGAGCGGGAGGGCGAACGGCTGCTCGATGTTGCCGGGGCCGGCACGCACCTCGTGGCGTGCGACGTGGGCGGCAAGGCGATGTCATCGGCGGCATTCGCGGCGTGGTTGCAGCAGGTGCGGGAGCGCGCCGCAGACATGTGCTTCGTGATCGGCGGCGCCCACGGCCTGGCGCCGGCGGTGCTCGGCGCAGCGCGCTCCACCGTGTCACTCGCGCCGTGGACGCTGCCGCACGAACTCGCCCGCCTCGTCCTGGCCGAGCAGCTGTACCGGGCCGGGACCATCGTGCGCGGCGAGCCGTACCACAAGTGAGCCCCGGATGACCGACGGCGCGATCGCTCGCGTCATGACCGAGCCGTTCGGGGGTGGCGCGCTGACCCGCGCCGCGATGGACGGTTCGGCTCCCAGGGGATGGTTCATGCCCCGGCCGCGCGGGCCCGAGGAATGGCGGAGCCATGCCGAGGCCGTCCGGGCGAGTTTCCCCGGCGCGCGATGGCTGTCGAACCTGCGGCCCGCCATATCGCCGAGCGGTGCGGCGGCCGAACGCATAGAGCGCGTCGCCGCGGCGCATGGGGTCGTGATCACGACGGGCCAGCAGCCGGGCCTCTTCGGCGGACCGGGATACACGTGGCTGAAAGCGCTCACGGCGATCGCCCTGGCCGATCGGTTCGAGCAGGCGACGGGCATTCCGGCCGTTCCGCTCTTCTGGGCGGCCACGGATGACGGCGATTTCGCGGAGGCAAGTTTCACCACGGTAGCGATCGGCGCGGAATGCCGGCGCATCGCGGTCGAGCGCGCCGGCGCGGACGGCCTCGTCATGGGCGAGATGCCCCTCGGCGATGTCAGCGCCGCGATGGAGACGTTCCTCGAATCGACGCGCTCCGTGCCCAACCGCAGCATCGTCGAGGCGGTGCAAGCGGCCTACGTCCGCGACGCCACGGTCGGCGGGGCGTACGTGCAGCTGCTGCGTCACGTGCTGGAGCCGATGGGCATGCCGGTCCTGGACGCCTGGCACCCCGCCGTGCGCGGCGCCGCGCGCCCGACGCTCGTTGAGGCACTCGGACGCGCCGCGGTGATCGACGAGGGCGTGAGCATGCGAACGGTGTCGATCGAGCGCGCCGGGTACCGTGCGCAGGTGACGCGCGTCCCGCGCCTCTCGCTGGTGTTCCGCAGCGCGGATGGCGTCAAGGAACGGGTGCCGCTCGCCCACGCCGCCGACGCCGCGCGCCGCGATGATGTCGTGCTGTCCGCGAACGTGCTCCTGCGACCTGTCGTCGAGCGCCGCATCGTCCCGACCGTGGCGTATGTCGGCGGTCCCGGGGAGATGGCGTACTTCGCCCAGGTCGGGGCCGTGGCCGAGGCGATGGGAGCGCCGACGCCATTGGTCGTGCCTCGCTGGTCGGCAACGATCGTGGAGCCGGCGGTGGATCGCATGCTCGGCCGGCTCGGCATGATGGTCGAGGACGTTCGCGTCCCGCACCTGGCCGAGCGGCGGATCGGCGAGCGCGCGATGGACCCGGCCGTGCGTGACGCGCTCGCCGCGCTCCGCGCCACGGTCGAGCAGCGGGTGACCGATGTCGGTGACGCCGCACGGGCGGCCCGCCTGTCCACCCCGGAAGTCATCGAAGGCGCGCGGCACCAGATCCGGCATCGGGTCGAGCGCCTCGAGCGCCGCCTGAGGGCCGCCGCGACGAAGGCGGAGACCGACGCGGTGCGCGACCTCGCGGCGATCCGCGCCTCGCTCCTGCCGGAAGGCGAGCGCCAGGAGCGCCGCCTCAACTACGTCCCGTTCTTCGCGCGGTACGGCGAGCCGCTCCTCGATCGGCTCCGTGACGGCGCGGCGCGGCACGCGGCGTCGCTGATCGGCGCCCGGTGAGCGGGCGGGGCGCCGCGGAGCGGGGACGCGCCGGCGCCATCGCAGTCGGCAGCGGGATCTTCATCAGCCGGATCTTCGGTCTCGTCCGGCAGCGGGTCGTCAGCCATTTCCTCGGCGTCGGTGACGCGGCCGACGTGCTCGGCGCCGCCCTGCGCATCCCGAACTTCCTCCAGAACCTGCTGGGCGAGGGCGTCCTGTCGGCATCGTTCGTGCCCGTGTACGCCCGGCTCCGCGCCGAGGGGCGCGACGATGATGCCGCGCGGCTGGCGCGGGCGCTGTTCGGCGCCCTCGCCCTGGTCTGCGCGGTCGCGGTGGTGCTTGGGGAGGCGGCGGCGCCGTGGCTCGTCACGCTCATCGCGGGGGGCTTCGATGCGGCAAAGCGCGACGTCGCGGTTCTCCTGGTGCGCATCCTGTTTCCCGGTACGGCGCTGCTCGTGCTGTCCGCGTGGTGCCTTGGCGTCCTGAATGCCCACCGGCGGTATTTCATCAGCTACACGTCGCCCGTGGCCTGGAACCTCGCCATCATCGGCGCGCTCCTCACCGCAACCCGCCCCGACGAAGGGCGGGCGGCCGTGCTCGTGGCCGTCGGCGCCTCGGTCGGGGGACTCCTCCAGTTCGCCGTCCAGGTGCCGTGGGTGCTCCAGGTGTTGGGCCGGCACCGGGCGGCACCCCCGTTACCCCGCACCGCGACATGGCGAACGCCGGAACTGGCGCGCGTGGCGTCGAACTTCTGGCCCGTCCTGCTTGGCCGCGGCGCCGTCCAGGTGAGCGCGTGGGTGGACATCCTCATCGCGTCGAATGTGATGAATGGCGCGGTCGCGGTGCTGAACTACGCGCAGAACATCGCGTTGCTGCCCGTCTCGCTGTTCGGCATGTCGCTCTCGGCGAGCGAACTCACCGAAATGGCGACGCAGTCCGGGGCAGGGGTCGAGCAGGCGATTCGCGACCGCATGTCGGCATCGCTCGGGGCCGTCGCCTATTTCGTCGTCCCGTCGTCGGCGGCATTCGTGCTGCTCGGCGACGTCGCCGCCGGCGCCGTGCTGCAGACCGGCCGGTTCGACCGCGCGGCGACGGTGTGGGTCTGGGCGGTTCTCGCGGGGTCGGCCGTGGGACTCGTCGCCGGAACGATGGGACGGCTGTACAACTCCGCATGGTATGCGCTGCACGACACGCGGACTCCCGTCCGGATTGCCCTCGTGCGCATTGCGTTGACGGCGATCCTCGGGGCCGTTGCGGCACTCTGGCTCCCCGATGCGGCGCACTTTGATCGCCGCTGGGGCGTCGCCGCGCTCACCGCATCGGCCGGATGCGCGGCGTGGATCGAGTTCCTGCTGCTGCGGCGCGCCCTGGACGCGCGCATCGGCCCGACGCGGATCCGGGCGGGGACCATGCCGCGGCTCTGGGGCGCGGCGCTCGTGGCGGCGGCCGCGGGCTGGGGAGTGCGGCTCGCGGTCGCGGGATGGTCGCCGCTCCCTCTCGGTGGTGTCGTCTTCGCGGCGTTCGCCACGGCATATTTCGGGACAACCCTCATGATGGGGATTCCCGAGGCCGCTGGCGTTCGCAGGCGGATTGCCGCGCGCCTTGCCGGGAACGCCGGACGCCGATGATTTCCGAGCAGGTCGCCAACTCCACGCTCAACCTCCCCGACTCACCCGGCGTCTACCTCTGGAAGGCGCCCGACGGCACCGTCCTGTACGTTGGCAAGGCGAAGCGGCTCAAGGCGAGGGTCCGCAGCTACGTGACGGGCGATGACCTCGCGCCCAAGACGCGCGCGCTGATGGACCAGGCGGCGGCACTCGAGACGATCGTCGTGCCGGACGAGCCGAGCGCGCTCATGCTCGAGTCGAACCTGATCAAGGAACACCGGCCGCGCTTCAACATTCTGCTGCGCGACGACAAGTCCTATCCGTTCGTCAAGGTGACGGTGCAGGAGCCGTACCCCCGCGTGTTCGTCACGCGACGCCTCCTCGACGACGGGGCCCGGTATTTCGGCCCGTACACCGACGTTGGCGCGATGCGCCGTGCGCTCAACGTCGTGAAGCGCATCTTCACCGTGCGTTCGTGCCGCTACGACATGCCGCGCGAGATGCCGGAGCGCGCGTGCCTCGACTTCTACATCAAGCGGTGCAAGGGACCGTGTGTGGGGGCGCAGTCCGCGCGAGACTACCGCGAGATGATCGACGAGGTCGTGGCGTTCCTGGCCGGCAGGACGGACGACGTCGTGAAGCGCCTGCGCGATCGCATGTCGGACGCGGCCGAGCGACTCGACTTCGAACGCGCGGCGGAGATGCGCGATGCGATGCGGCGCCTGGAAGAGATCGAGGAGCCGTCGGTGATGGTGGATGTGGGCGGCGGCGATCGCGACGTGGTCGGCTACGCGCGCGACGGCGACGACGCGTGCGTGGCCATCCTCGTCATCCGCGACGGCAAGCTCATGGCGCGCGAGCACCGGCTCCTCGAGCACGTCGAGGATGCTCCGGACCCCGACGTGCTCGGGGCATACATGGTGTCCGCGTACCTGCCGCGCGAGGACCGCGCCACCGACGTGTTCGTGCCATTTGCATTCGCTGACCAGGGACTTCTCGAACAGATCGCCGCCGGCACGCACATCCGCATCCCGCAGCGCGGCCAGCGGAGGGAACTCCTCGACGTCGCCGAGCAGAATGCGCGCCACCTGCTCGAGGAGTTCAAGCTCGAAGGACTCGAAGCAGATGAACGCGCCGCCGATCCCGTGTACGACCTCGGCCGCGAACTCGGCCTCCAGAAGATCCCGCGATCGATGGTCTGCTTCGACAACTCCACCTCGCAGGGCAAGGACAACGTCGGGGCCGTGGTCTGGTTCGAGAACGGGCGCCCGCGGCGAGGCGAATACCGGACGATGCGCATCAAGGCGCTCGCCGACGAGCGGGCACCGGACGATTTCGCCTCGATGCGCGAGGTGGTGTTCCGCTACTTCCGGCGGCGCATCGACGAAGGGCGGTCGCTTCCGGACCTCGTCGTCGTGGATGGCGGCAAGGGGCAGCTCGGCGCGGCCGTCGAGGCGCTGAACGAACTCAACCTCGGGGAGCTGCAGGTCGCGTCGCTGGCCAAGCGCGAGGAGGAAGTGTTTCTCAAGGGCCGCAGCGAGCCGCTGCGCCTGTCGCGCCGGTCGCCCGCGTTGCGGCTCCTGCAGCGCCTCCGCGACGAGGCGCACCGCTCGGCGATCACGTACAACCGCACGCGCCGCCGTCTCCGCACCGTGACGTCGGAACTGCTCAAGATCCCCGGCGTCGGCCCCGGCAAGCGGCGGGCGCTGCTCGCGGCGTTCGGCTCGCTCCAGGGTGTGCGCGACGCCGGCCCAGCCGCGATCGCCGCACTCCCCGGTTTTTCCGCCGCATCGGCGGAGCGCATCCTCGCGGCGCTCAGGGCCTCCGACCCCGTGGGACCGCGCGCGGCGACGTCCCCGCAACCATCTTCCAGTATTCCCACGAACGAAATGGACCCGGATCGATGACCGCCTCCAGCTGGACCCTGCATTGCTCCGCCTGCGCGTACACCACGCCCGGGGCGCGCCTCGCCTCCCTCTGCCCGGACTGCGGCCAACCGCTCGTCGCGCACATGGCGCGCGCTGAGCGGGCGTCGGTCACGACGGAACCCACGATGTGGCGATACGCGGCCACCATGCCCATCCGCGAGGGCGAGGTGCGCGTGTCGCTCGGCGAAGGGATGACGCCGCTTACGGAAGTGCCGGAGTTCGCCCGGGCCGCCGGTGTCGCGCGCCTCTGGATCAAGGACGAGGGGCTCAACCCCACGGCCAGCTTCAAGGCGCGTGGACTCTGTATGGCCGTCACCCGGGCAAAGGCGCTCGGCCTGCCCGGCGTGTGCGTTCCCACCGCCGGCAATGCCGGCATCGCGCTCGCCGCATACGCGGCCGCCGCGCGGATGACGGCCCGCGTGTACGCGCCGGCCACCACGCCGCCGCCAATCCTCGGCAGCATCCGCGCGTTCGGCGCCGAGCTGGAACTGGTGGACGGACACATCGGCGACGCGGGGAAGGCGACGGCGCAGTACGCGAAAGAGACCGGCTCGTTCAACGTGGCCACGGTGCGAGAGCCGTACCGCGTCGAGGGCATGAAGACGATGGGGTACGAGATCGCCGAGGCGTTCGGCTGGCAGGACCTGCCCGACGCGATCGTCTACCCGACCGGCGGCGGCGAGGGCACGATCGGCATCTGGAAGGCGTTCCAGGAGATGCTCGAGTGGGGGTGGCTGCCGAAGGGTACGAGGCTCCCCCGGATGGTGGTGGCGCAGGCGGCCGGATGCGCGCCACTCGTGCGGGCGATGCGCGAGCATGCCGACCATGCCACGCCCTGGGAAAACCCGCAGACGCACGCGAGCGGTCTGCGCGTGCCCGGTCCCCTCGGCGATCGCATGGTGTTGCGAACCCTGCGGGAAAGCAATGGCGCGGCGTTCGCCGTGGAGGAAGATGTCATTCGGGCCGACACGTTCCGCCTGGCGTCCACATCGGGGATCGACGCGGCGCCCGAAGGCGGGTGCGCCCTTGCCGTCGCCGGGATGCTGCTGAACGCCGGCATCGTCACACCCGACGCCCGCGTCGTGGTGTTCAATACCGGATCCGGCGCGTCGTACCGTTGGTGAGCAGAGTTCCGCCGGCATGACCCGCGTCGCCATCGTCGAGCCCGCCTCGGGAATCGCCGGCGATATGCTGCTCGGCGCCCTGCTCGACCTCGGCGTCGAGGAACAGTGGCTCCATGACCTGCCACGGGCGCTCGCGCTCGAGGGGGTCAGTGTCCGCACGTCGCGCGTGTTGCGCGCAGGGATCTCGGCGATGAAAGTCGACTTCGACATCCCGCCGCAGCCTCACGGTCGGCACCTCCGGCACATTCGCGCCATCGTCGAGCCCGCGTCGGGTATCGCCGGAGACATGATGCTCGGCGCGCTGCTCGACCTCGGCGTCGAGGAACGGTGGCTGCACGACCTGCCAAAGGCGCTTGCGCTCGACGGCGTCAGCGTGCGCACCGCGC
>CAZKYG010000005.1:0-6662 GCA_964556915.1 uncultured Gemmatimonas sp. | reverse complement strand
GAGCGGCTGCGCGACGACGAGCGCGGCGCCGTAGTTCGTGACACCCGCCGGATAGTTCAGCGCATCCGGGGCGAACGCCGCCGGGGTGACGGCGCGCTGCTGCAGCTGGTACCCGAACGCGCCGATGGGATCGGTGGTGCGCGCCACGGACGCCTCGGTCCCGATCGAGGGCAGGACACCGCGCCACGCGCCGGCGGCGTCGCCGCGGGCGGCATCGGCGGCGGCCGTCGCGTTGCGGTTGGCGTACGCCCGGCGGTCGGCAATCGCGATGGCGTCGGCGAGCGAGAGCGGGCGGCCCTGCGCGCCGGCGGCGGTGGCGAGGGCGGCACCCCCGGCCATCGCAAGGATGGCGATCGTGGCCCGCGGGCCCGGGAAGGTCGACATATGACTATATAACTACATCGTTATATAGTCATATTCAACCCCTCCCCCGGCCTGCTACCCCCCGCTGACGGCCTTGCGGTGCCGGGCCACGTCCCCCTCCACCCGGCTGCACATGATGTCGCAGAGGGCCAGGACGTCCGTGTCGGCCAGCGCATAGTACGCGAACAGGCCCTCACGGCGCCGGCGCACGAAGCCGGTCGCGAGGAGCTGCTGCAGGTGGCGGCTCAGGTTCGCCTGCGTGAGGCCCGTCGCCTCGACGAGCTCGGTGACCGTGTGCTCCGAATCGTGCAGCGCCTGCAGGATGGCGAGCCGGGCCGGCTCGGCAAGCGCGCGAAAGCGCCCGGCCACGAGCTCGAGCAGCTCGGGGCCGGGCGGGCGTCGTGACGAGGCCGGCGTCCGGCGGCGCGTCATGGATCGCGTGGCCGGCGACGGTCCGTTACTTGACGATGACCGTGATCGGCTTGGAGATGAACTCCTTCTGCGTCACGCGATGCTCGAAGTCGCCCAGCACGGCGCGGAGCGTGTGCTTGCCCGGCTTCAGCGTGACCTTCGTCTCGATCTGCCCGCCCCCGAAATGGATGTTCACGGAGTCCTTCGGGATGATCTGGCCGACGGCCGGCGGCGCCACGTCCACGATGAGGTGGAAGTGTCCCGCGTTGGGCACACCCGTGACGCCGGCGGGCGCGACGCCATAGTTGCGGAGGCCGAAGACGACCGTGAAGGTGGCCGGCACCGTGGCGCCATCGGCGGGAGAACGGATGAAGACTTCGGGCGGAGGCGCGGGCTGCTGGGGGGCCGCCTGGGCTGCGGCGATCACGGGAAACGCGGCGGCGAGTGCGAGCAGGCGACGGATCACGGTGTTCCTCCCTCGGGTGGTTGGCCGCGGGAATCCCGCGCGGCGCAATTCAATGATACGTGCGCCACCGAGGTGGCGCACCCGACCCGACGGTTACGGACCGAGCCCGCCCGCCTCAGTCCGCCCGGAGCGCCACGAGCGGGTCGATGCGGGTCGCGCGCCGCGCCGGCACGAGGCATGCCACCAGTGCCACGCCGGACAGCACCACCACCACCGCCCCGAAGATGGACGGGTCGCGCGGTTCGACCTGGAAGAGGATGACCTGCATGAGCTGCGCGACGCCGGCCGCGAGGCCGAGTCCGAGCACCATCCCGATCACGACCTGTACCACACCCTGACGGAAGATCATCTGGATGACATCGCCGCCCTTGGCGCCGAGCGCCATGCGGATGCCCACCTCGCGCACGCGGCGGCTCACGGAGAACGACATGACGGCGTAGAGGCCGACGGAAGCGAGGAACAGTGCGATGACCCCGAACATCATGAACATGGTCCCGAAAACCCGGATGAACCATGTGGGGCGCGCGAAGGCCTCCTGCATGGAATAGATCCAGTACATCGGGATGTCGGGGTTGAGCGACCGGAGCGCGTCGCGCACCTGCTGGGTGATGGCGAGCGGCGTGCCGTCGGTGCGGACCGCGAGACTGACGAAGTTCGTGTGATTCTGCGCCAGCGGCACGTAGTACGTCGGCCGTTTCGGCTGGTTGGGATCGCCGCTGAAGACGTCCGGCACCACACCGACAATCGTGAGCCACGGAGCCTTGCTCGTGAGCCCACCCTGGCGAATCCGGCGCCCGATGGGATCCTTGCCGGCAAAGAACTGCGCGGCGAAGGCCTCGCTCACCACGGCGACGGGATCAGTGTTCACCTGGTCGCTGGCCAGGATGGCGCGCCCCTTGCGCACCGTGACGTCGAACGTGTCGAAATAGCCGTCGCTCACCGCGATCCAGCGCGCATTGGGCACGTCCTTGTCGAGCGTGTAGGTCGCGCCGTCGATCATCACGTTGCCGCCATTCATGTTCACGCCGGGCAGCCCCGACATGATCGCCGCCGTGTGCGCGCCCGGAATCGCGGCCAGGCGCTGGCGCAGGTCGACGTAGAACTGGCGCTGCATCGTCGTGTCCGTGTACCCCGCGGGGAACCCGATGCGGCCGGTGAAGATGTTCGCGGTACGGAAGCCGGGGTCCATCGTGTTGAGCTTCGTGACGCTCTTGATCATGAGGCCCGACGCCACGAGCAGGCCGCACGACAGCGCGATCTCGAACACCACGAGCACCTTGCTCATCTTGCCGATCTTGAGGCTCGACGATCCGCGATTCTCGTCCTTGAGCACCTCGTTGATGTCGGCCCGCGCCGACTGCACGGCCGGGATGAGTCCGGAGAACAGCGTGGCCAGCAGGCAGACGCCCACCGTGAAGAGCAGCACGGGCGGGTGGAGCTGGATGTCGATGAAGAACGGCGGCTGGGTATCGACGATGGCGCGATTGAACGCGGCGATCCCGGCCTGGGCGAGCAGCGTGCCAAGGACGGAGCCGGCCACCGCGAGCACCAGCGCCTCGGCCAGGAACTGGCGCACCACGGCCGCGCGCGACGCGCCGAGCGCCGTGCGAATGCCAACCTCCTTCGTCTTGTGCGCCGCGCGATCGAGCAGGAGGTTCGCCACGTTCGCGCACGCGATCAGCAGCACGAAGAAGACGGCGCCAAGCATCGTGAAGAGGAGCTGGCGCGGCTGCGGGCCGAGTTCCGCATCGACGAACGGCAGCGCATATGCGGTGATGCCCTCGTTCGTTTCCTTGTACTGCGTGGCGAACCGCTTGCTGATGTCCGCGAGTTCGCTCGAGGCAGCCGCGATGGTGACCCCGGGCTTGAGGCGGCCGGCGACGTTCACCCACTGCCCGTCGGTGCGGACGGCCGGCGTGCGCGTCGCCTGCAGCGGCAGCCAGATCGCCGCGTCGTCGGGGAAGCGGAACCCGTCCGGCATCACGCCGACGATGGTGTACGGCTGGCCGTTGGCACGAATGATCGAGCCGACCGCCGACGAGTCGCCGCCGAACCGGCGCTGCCACATGGTGTAGCTGATGACAGCCACCTTCGGGCCGTTCAGGATGTCCTCGCCCTCGAGCAGCAGCCGGCCGACGGCCGGCTTCACGCGCGAGAGCTCGAGCACCTGCGCCGTGACGAACGACCCTGTGTACCGCTCGGCGTCGCCTGTCCCGGACACGTTCACGGTTCCGGAGTACCACGCGCCGAACGAATCGAACGAGTGCTGCAGCGTCCGGTACTCCTCGTACTCGGCAAGGGGCATGTTCATGCGCGTGTTGCCGCGCGTGGGCTGGTCGCGCCGCACTTCGACGATGCGGTCGCCGTCCGTGAACGGCAGCCCCTTCATGAGGGCACCGTACACGATGCTGAACATCGTCGTCGTGAGCCCGATGCCGAGCGTGAGGGCGATCGTCGCGACGATCGTCAGGCCGGGGCTCTTCCGGAGCGTACGCAGCCCGTAGCGGAAGTCACGAATGAAGCGTTCCATGTGGTGGCGTCTCGGGCGGCGTCTGGGGTTCGCGGAGCGATGGTGCGCTCCTCGCCTACGCCGCAAACGAAACCGCGGTTTCATGCATGCACGATGGGGTTGCGGTGCGGTTTCGACACTCCGTGTCGGGCCGCAACAGCGCGGGCGCGGTGGCACCGCGCGCCATTCGCCCACCGCCGGGTTCAGGGCTTGGCGGCGGGCTTCGCGGGCGCGTCCGGGAGGCGGCGGGCGCGCAGCTGGCCGCCGCCATCCATCATCTTCACCTGGCGCTCCACGGGCACGAGGACGAACTGGACGTCCTTGCGATCGCCGGCCGCGACGGTGATGTCGACGCGCTCGCGCTCGAAGCGCAGGTAGGCGTCGTCGGGTTGCTGCACGGCGAGCGTCCAGCGGCCCGGTGCGACGGTGCCGAACTGCACGTTGCCGCGCGTGTCGCTCACCTGGTACAGCGTGTCGCGCGCGCCCTGCAGGGCGACGAGGACGCCGTTCATCGGCGACATCCGGCGCGCGGCCACGGGGGCCGGACCGCCGGGCTGTTCCGTGAAGGTGTCGGCGTCCTCGCGGCCGACATGCGCGGCAACCTGCGCGCCGCGCGTGACCGCCACGGCGAACTCGGCGGGCTTCATCTTCGCCGAGCGCATGTCCACGTCCATGTCACCCACGAGGATGGCGCCGGCGGTGACGCCGGTCGGGTCCACGGTTACGCGCTGCACGCGCGCATCGAGGCCCGAAAACCGCACATAGCCGTTGCGGTCGCTCACCGCCGCCTGGTCGCCGAGGCGCACGAGCACCCCGGCCACGGGCTCCCCGCGGTCGGCGTCCATCACCTGGCCCACGGCACGGCCCGGCTCGCGCGACCTGCCGGTGGGCATGCGGAACGGCATGCGATACTCGAGGTACACGGCGTTCGAGTTGCCGGCGCCGAACACGCCGGGATTCTGGAGCGCGCGCGCATGCAGGCCGACTGTCGCACCATTGTCGAACCGTCGCTCCACGCGCGCGTCCATGATGCTGAACCAGGCGCCGGACGTGTCGAGCATGCCGAACGTGGCGCGCTGCGCGCTGAACGTCACGCCGGCCTCGATCGCGTACGGCAGGTGGAGCTGCGCGTTGGCCGAGGCAGCGAGCACGTCGCCGTTGGCGCCGGTCAGCGTGTGTCCGATGCTGCGCGAGCCGGAGAGGCCGACGGATCCGAGGCGTCCGAGACCGGTGCGAACGGACGCCGAGAGGAGGGTGTAGGCTTGCGACGGCGCCCCGGGGTTGGCGCGCATCGTGCCGTGTTCGACGCTGCCGGACACGCCGACGGCGCCGAACTGCGCGACGCTCGACACGCGCAGCCCGTGCTGCGACCCGTCCACGGGATCGAACGCGCCTTCGTCCCGACGCGACAGCCATCCGTATTCCATGACCGTGGCGCCGCGCCACGTCGCGGTGACGGTCGCCGTGGAGAAGGCCTGTCCCATGCGTCCGGCCGACGAAACGGCCGACGTCCAGCTGCGGCGCGTGACGTTGGTCCCGAGTTCGAGCTCGTGCGGCAGGCGCGTGCTGATCGCGGCGGACGCCACCAGGGTGCCGCGCGCCGGGCCGGCGAAGGCGTCGCCGCCGTGGAGCACGCTTGCATCGTACCGCACGCCGAGCGTGTCGCCGGAAAGGCGCGCGCGCCAGGCGCCGCTCGTGCCGCTGCTGTCGCTCACGGCACCCTCGACCTCCGCGCGGGCGCCGAGCGGCGCCCGCATGCTGCCGGCGAGCCCGAGAATCCCGATCGTGCCGGCCCCGGATTGGCGGAGCGTCGTCGTGGCGGTCGCGCGCGTCGCCGAATCCGCCGCGGCGGAGATCCACGCGCTTTCCTCGGTGGGCGCGCCGGGCGTCCACCGGTAGTCCTGCACGAACGCGCCGCTCGTGAGCGCGCCCCGCGTGGTGGTGAACTCGGCGCCCGTCCCCATCACGCCGCTCGAGGTGAGGAGCGACGTGCCGTACACGTTGTCGCCGAGGCGCAGCTGGGTGCCATCGCGCGCGACCGACACGCGATACTCGTCGCGTTCACCGAAGCTGAACGGCGAGCGCTGGTCGGTGGGCGCCTGGAGCATGAAGTCCACGCGCGTACGGCCGTCGGCGAGGAGTCCCGTCCCGCCGACCATGAGCGGCGAGACGCCCGATGCGCCGGTGGAGCGGATCGCGACGGTCGCGGGCATGGTGGCGTAGTCGCTGCCGGCGTCGGACCGCGGGACGATCGTCGTGCGCGCCGAGGCGCGCACGCGGCCGTCGGGAACGGCCCGATCCTCGGCGACGAGCTGGATGACGTCGTCGGCGGTGCGGGCCATGCCGGGCGGCACGTCGGAGCGGACGGTGACGATGACGCTGGCGGCGGCGGGCAGCTCGACGGCCGACCGGTCCGCGGTGACGCGCGTGCTGCGCCCGGCCGTCGCCCGCAGCGTGACCGACGCGGGCGCATTGCCCGTGTTGCGCACGAGGAAGCGCGCCTCGAGTGCGTCGCCGGCCATCACCCACCCCGGAACGTCGAGGGCGACGACATCGAGGCCGCGGCGCACCTCGACCCCCACGAGGATCGAGTCGGCCGCGGCGCCGACGGTCGCGCGCACGACGTAGGTTCCCGCGGCGGTGCCGGCAGGGATGGAGATGCCGGCGAGCCACGTGTCGGTGGCGCGCGGCGCGAGCGTGAACGGCGCGGCGCCGGTGATGGAGCGCCAGCCGTTCGGGAGGTCGAGGCGCGCGGCGGCGCGCGCGGTATCGGTCGCCGACGGATTGGCGACGGCGAACACGGCGGTCACGGCCGAGCCCGACTCCGCACGCAGGGTGTCGCGGCGTGCCGCACGGATCGTGATGCCCGCGTCCTGCGCATGCGCCGCGGCGGCGGTCCCGAGCGCGAGGCCC
>CAZKYG010000004.1:0-18569 GCA_964556915.1 uncultured Gemmatimonas sp. | reverse complement strand
GTGGTCATCGACGTGAAGATCTTCTCCCGCGTCGACGACCAGGTGATCGAGAAGGACCGCGGCGAGCGCATCGGCGAGGTGCGCCGGCTCGAGGCGGAAGAGAAGCTGCGGGTGAACGAGGTGCGCGACGCCGAGCTCATGGACCTGCTCGATGGGCAGGTGGTCGCGTTGGCGCTCAAGTCGGGGACGGTCGAGGAGGCGATTCCGGCCGGCACGAAGCTCTCGGGCGACGTGCTCGACGGGCTCCGGCTCGCGACGATCGACCTCAAGACCTTCCGCGTGGAGAACAAGAAGACCAACGACGCCATCCGCGAGATCATCGAGGCGGCGAACGAGGTCAAGGCGAAGATCGAGGAGAAGGCCGAGGAGCGCATCGACCGCATCCTGCAGCCGGACGAGCTGCCCCCGGGCGTCATCCAGCTGGTCAAGGTCTACCTGGCCGAGAAGCGCAAGATTTCGGTCGGCGACAAGATGGCGGGCCGCCACGGCAACAAGGGCATCGTGGCGCGCATCGTTCCCGAGGAAGACATGCCGTTCCTGCCCGACGGCCGGCCGGTGGACATCGTGCTCAACCCGCTGGGCGTGCCGAGTCGCATGAACGTGGGGCAGATTCTCGAGACCCACCTGGGGTGGGCCGCGCGCATCCTGGGCTTCTACGCCAAGACGCCGGTCTTCCAGGGGGCGAACGAGCGGGAGATCGGCCTGCTGCTGCGCATGGCGGGGCTGAACTGGGTGCGCGGCGCGTTGCGCCTCACGGTGCCGGCGCCGGCGCCGACGGACCGGCAGATCAAGGAGCTGCTCGCGGACCTCCGGCCGAAGGCGGGGGCCGCCGAGCACGTCGAGCTGCTGGCGGACGCGACGCTCAACGACCTGGGCAGCCGGTCGATGTCGCAGACGTCGCGCGACCTGTACCATGCCTGGCGCGACTTCATCGCTGCCGCCGCGAAGGAGCTGGCGGACCGCGAGCGACAGGCGCTGACGCACGCGACGGCGTTCAACACGGGCGCCGCCGAAAGTGAGGACTTCCCGGCGCCGCGCCGCGCGGAATTCAAGAAGGCCGGCAAGGACGTCGAGAAGCTCGCGGCCATGAACGACGTGGCGCTGCTCGAGACGCTCGGGTTGAATGCGCTCGCGGCGATCGTCGCGAGCAAGACCGACGCGGACGTGGATGCGGCGGGCCGGGAGCTCCTGCGCCACGCCGGGTTGCAGCCGGGCGGCAAGATCGGCCTTCGCGATGGCCGGACCGGCGAACGGTTCGCCTCGCCCGTGACCGTGGGCGAGATCTACATGCTGAAGCTGTCGCACCTCGTGGACGACAAGATCCACGCGCGGTCCATCGGACCGTACTCGCTGGTCACGCAGCAGCCGCTGGCGGGCAAGGCGCAGTTCGGCGGCCAGCGCTTCGGCGAGATGGAGGTGTGGGCGCTTGAAGCGTACGGCGCGGCCCACACGCTGCAGGAGATCCTCACGGTGAAGTCCGACGACGTGAACGGCCGGTCGCGCGTGTACGAGGCGATCGTGAAGGGCCAGAACCTGCCCGAGCCGGGCACGCCCGAATCGTTCAACGTGCTCGTGAAGGAACTCCAGGCACTCGGCATCCACGTCACCATGGATGCGAACGCCGAGGGCTACAACTCTCCCTTCACCAACGGGAGCGAGGAATAACCGATGATTGACTTCCGCAACGCGCGCGAGCAGCGCACATCCGCGTTCGACTATATCCAGGTCCGGATCGCCTCCCCCGAGGAGATCCGCGGCCCCCGCGACGCCAAGGAGCGAGAGCGGCTGGAAATGGCCGGCCTCCGCTCCTGGTGGTCGTGGGGCGAAGTGACGAAGCCCGAGACCATCAACTACCGGTCGTTCAAGCCCGAGAAGGACGGCCTCTTCTGCGAGCGCATCTTCGGTCCGGTCAAGGACTGGGAATGCCACTGCGGCAAGTACAAGCGCATCCGGTACCGTGGCGTGATCTGCGACCGGTGCGGCGTCGAAGTGACGCTCTCCAAGGTGCGCCGCGACCGCATGGGGCACATCGAGCTGGCCGTGCCGGTGGCGCACATCTGGTTCTTCAAGACGCTGCCGAGCCCGATGGGCAACCTGCTCGACCTCACGCTCCGTGACCTCGAGAAGGTCGTGTACTACTCGAACTACGTGGTCATCGACCCGGGCCAGCAGGAAGTGCACGCGAACGAGCTGCTCGACGAAGAGCAGTTCCTCGCGCTGAAGGCCAAGGCACGCGAAGAGGGCGACGCGGCCTTCAACGCCGACATCGGGTCGCCGGCGGTGCGCGAGCTCCTGAAGCGCATCGACGTGGACAAGCTCGCCGAGCAGCTCCGCAAGGACGTGCTCGTCGAGACGTCTCAGCACAAGAAGAAGGCGATGCTCAAGCGGCTCAAGGTGGTGGACGCCTTCCGCAACTCGGGCGACCACGGCGACGTCCGCAACAAGCCGGAGTGGATGATCCTCGACGTGATCCCCGTGATCCCGCCGGACCTCCGCCCGCTCGTGCCGCTCGACGGCGGCCGGTTCGCGACGTCGGACCTCAACGACCTGTACCGCCGCGTCATCAACCGCAACAACCGCCTCCAGAAGCTCATCGCACATCGCGCGCCGGACGTCATTCTCCGGAACGAGAAGCGCATGCTGCAGGAGGCGGTGGACGCGCTGTTCGACAACGGGCGGCGCTCGAAGGCGATCCGCGGCCGCGGCAAGCGGCCGCTCAAGTCGCTGTCGGACATGCTCAAGGGCAAGCAGGGCCGGTTCCGCCAGAACCTGCTCGGCAAGCGCGTGGACTACTCGGGCCGTTCGGTGATCGTGGTGGGCCCGGAGCTGTCGCTCCACCAGTGCGGCCTGCCCAAGGCGATGGCGCTCGAGCTGTTCAAGCCGTTCATCATCCACAAGCTCGTCGAGAAGGGCATCGCCGAGACGGTCAAGCGCGCCAAGAAGATCGTGGAGCGCGAGTCGAACGAGGTCTTCGAGATCCTCGAGGAGATCATTCGCGACCATCCGGTGCTCCTGAACCGCGCACCGACGCTGCACCGCCTGGGCATCCAGGCGTTCGAGCCGGTGCTGGTCGAGGGCAAGGCCATCCGCATCCACCCGCTCGTCTGCGCGGCGTTCAACGCGGATTTCGACGGCGACCAGATGGCGGTGCACGTGCCGCTGTCGTATGAGGCGCAGCTCGAGGCGCGCGTGCTCATGCTGTCGAGCAACAACGTCCTCAAGCCCGCCGACGGGCGGCCCGTCGCCGAGCCGAGCCAGGACATCGTGCTCGGCTGCTACTTCGCGACCAAGGCACCGCCGGGATTCGACGAGGCGGCCCGCGATCCGAAGGCGGCCGCGAAGCTCCGCAGCTTCACCTCGCCCACCGAGATCGAGATGTCGCTCGCGATGGGCACGCTCGATGTGCACACGCTCGTGAAGTACCTCGTGCCCGGCGACAAGCCGCGGTGGGAGGTGACCACCGTCGGGCGCGTGCTGTTCAACCAGATCGTACCGCCGGGTGTCGGGTTCCAGAACCGCGACATGAAGAAGAAGGCGCTGTCGGAACTCGTCTTCCAGTCGTACCGGACGAGCGGCCTCGCGGCCACCGTCGCGTTCCTCGACCGGCTCAAGGAGTTCGGCTTCCGCAACGCGACGCGCGGCGGCGTCTCGATCGGCATCGAGGACCTCGAGATCCCGGGCGAGAAGGAGCCCCTGCTCGAGGAGGCCTCGGCCCGCGTCGAGCGGTTCCAGAAGGCCTACCAGACCGGCAACATCACGAACGGCGAGCGCTACAACAAGGTGATCGACACCTGGACGCACGCCAACAACGACATCGCCGACGCGATGGTCAAGCGCATGCGCGAGTCGCAGGGCGGCTACAACCCGGTCTTCATGATGTTCGACTCGGGGTCGCGTGGCTCGCGCGACCAGATCCGCCAGCTCGCGGGCATGCGCGGCCTGATGGCCAAGCCGCAGAAGAAGCTCACCGGCGGCATCGGCGAAATCATCGAGAGCCCCATCAAGTCGAACTTCCGTGAAGGCCTGTCCGTGCTCGAGTACTTCATCTCGACGCACGGCGCCCGCAAGGGTCTGGCCGACACGGCGCTCAAGACGGCCGACGCCGGCTATCTCACGCGGCGCCTCTGCGACGTCGCGCAGGACGTGACGATCAGCGAGGAGGACTGCGGCACGGTCATGGGCCTCGAGATCGGTGCGCTCAAGGAAGGCGAGGACATCATCGAACCGCTGTCGGAACGCATCGTCGGCAACGTGGCGGGCGAGGACGTGGAGGATCCGCAGCTGCTCGACGAGTCCGGCCGCCGCACACTGCTGGTCGAGGCCGGCCAGATGATCGACGAGGACACCGCGCGCGCGATCGAGGAGTCGGGGATCGAGACCATCAAGATCCGCTCGGTGCTCACGTGCGAAGCCAAGCGCGGCCTGTGCCGCATGTGCTACGGCCGCAACCTGGCCACCATGCAGATGGTGGACCTGGGCGAGGCCGTGGGCATCATCTCGGCGCAGTCCATCGGCGAGCCCGGCACGCAGCTCACGCTGCGCACCTTCCACATCGGCGGCACGGCGGCCCGTATCGCCGAGCAGACGGCGCGGAAGACGAAGGTGGCCGGCATCATCGAATTCGGCGACCGCCTCACGCACGTCACCACGGCCGAGGGGCAGCAGATCGTCACCTCGTACGAGGGCGAGATCTTCATCCGGGGCTCGAAGGAGAAGGGCGCCCCGGTCTCGGCGCGGCTGCAGGTGCCGCTCGGTGCGATCCTCTCCGTGAAGGACGGCGAGGAGGTGCAGAAGGACCAGGTCGTCTTCAGCTGGGACCCGTACACGAACCCGATCATCGCGGACGTGGCCGGCGAGGTGCGCTTCGTGGACCTCGTCGAGGACGAGTCGTTCGCCGAGGAGCTCGACGAGCTCACCGGCCTGCGGCAGCGCGTCGTGATCGACGACCGCGAAAAGAAGCTCCACCCGCACATCGAGATCTGGCAGACGAAGGGCGGCAAGGAGAAGCGTGTCCGCGACTTCGTGATCCCGGTGGGCGCGCAGCTCACGGTGGAGAACGGCGACGAGATCACGGCCGGCACGGTGCTCGCCAAGATCTCGCGCGAGGCGTACAAGACGCGCGACATCACGGGCGGCCTGCCGCGCGTGGCCGAGCTCTTCGAGGCGCGCCGGCCGAAGGATCCGGCGACGATCTCCGAGGTGGACGGCATCGTGCGGTTCGGCGAGATCAAGCGCGGCAAGCGCGAGATCTTCGTGCAGCCGCTCAAGTTGGACGGCCAGCCGGACGACTCGCAGCAGGCGCAGCTGTACGAGGTGGCGGCCGGCAAACACCTCCGCGTGCACGAGGGCGACCGCGTGCGCGCCGGCGACCGTCTGTCGGAAGGCCCGGTGAACCCGCACGACATCCTGCGGATCAAGGGCCCGCGCGCCGTGCAGGAGTACCTCCTGAACGAAGTGCAGGAGGTGTACCGCCTGCAGGGCGTGAAGATCAACGACAAGCACATCGGCGTGATCGTGCGCCAGATGCTCCAGAAGGTGCGCGTCGTCGATGCCGGCGACACCGAGTTCCTCGAGGGCGAGAACGTGGACAAGGCGGTCTTCCGCGACGCCAACGACCGGGCGAAGAAGAAGAAGCTCAAGCCCGCCACGAGCGAGCCGCTGCTCCTGGGCATCACCAAGGCGTCGCTCACGACGCAGTCGTTCATCTCCGCCGCGAGCTTCCAGGAAACCACCCGCGTGCTGACCGACGCGGCCATCCGCGGGGCCAAGGACAACCTCCTGGGCCTCAAGGAGAACATCATCATCGGCCACCTCATCCCGGCGGGCACGGGCATGTACCGGTACCAGGAGGTGGACATGGACATCGAGCCGCCACCGATGCCGGTGGAGCCGATGTTCACCTCCGATCTCGGCGCGTCCATGGCGGCGTCGCTCGTCGGGACGCCGCTCGGCGACACGGTGCCGTTCGCACCGCTGCCCGACGAGGACTAGTCCAGCCGCGACGGCGATCGGCCGCACAGGCCGGAACGGCCCGGGGCATGTGCCCCGGGCCGTTTCGCATCGGCCAGCCCGTTCGCGTTGTGTCCACGCCGGGCCCGGGGAGGATAGAATTCATCCGCATGCGACACCGGACGACTGGCCGGCGGTGCGCGGCGTGACTGGCGCGGCGGGACGATGAGCGCCGGGCTCCCGTCGGCGACCATGACGCGCCTCGTGCAGGCTGCACAGCAGCTGCACGTGGACACGCGCGCGCCGGGCGACACCATGACCGTGTTCCACCCGCCCCGCGACATCACGCCGCTCGCGCGCGTGATCCGCTGGTTCTTCAGCGTGCCGCAGTGGATCGAGGTGACCGGCGCGATCGCCGCCGGTATCGTGGCGCTCGTCGCCGCGATCATCGTCTGGCGTCAGCGGCACGCCGTGGTCGAGTGGGCGCGGACGAGGCACCTCACAACGCCGCTCTTCTGGAAGATCGTCATCGGCGCCGCCGGCGTCGTCGTGCTGGCGGGGATGGCGGCCGGCAACGCCGCCTTTTACGTGTATTCGCAGAACAACAACCAGTTCTGCCTCGCCTGCCACACGCTGCACGACGAGGTGTACGAGCGGTTCCAGCAGAGCAAGCATCACACGGTCGCGAACCTGCGGTGCCACGACTGCCACGACGAACCGCTGTGGCAGGAGGCGCGCCAGGTGGTGTACTGGGTGATCGACCGGCCGAAGGCCGTCGGCCCGCACGCACCCGTGCCGCGCACGGTCTGCGCCGGCTGCCACATCCAGAGCCATCCCGACAGCACCTGGCAACGCATCGTCGCGACGGCGGGCCACTCGATCCACGTGCTCTCCGACACCGCCCGGGCGCTCAAGATCGAGTGCCTCACCTGCCACGGCGTGACGGCCCACCGCTTCGTGCCGACGGCGCAGACGTGCGGGCAGAGCGGGTGCCACACGCAGGCGCAGATCCGCCTCGGCAAGATGGCCGGGCAGACCATGGCACACTGCACGATCTGCCACCAGTTCACCGCGCCCGTGCACGAAACGAACATGGTGGCGCTCGCGCGCGAGCCGCTCGTGCCCACCGGCGGACAGTGCCTGCAGTGCCACGCGATGCAGCAGCGCCTCGCCGCGTTCGTCCCGGAACGGGACCCGCACGAGGGCAAGTGTGGAGCGTGCCACGACCCGCACAAGCAGACCGAGCCGCGGCAGGCGGTGCAGACGTGCGAGAACTCGGGGTGCCACGCGCGACCGGACACGCTGACGGCGTTTCACCGGGGGCTGCATGCGGGAGCGCTCGCGAACTGCCTGTCCTGCCACCAGGCCCACACGTGGAAGGTGAAGGGCACGCAATGCATCGACTGTCACCGCACCATCTACGGTGATTCGGCGCGCGCGGCCCGGGGCGCCGTCAAGCGCGGCGACTAGCCGTCCCGACGCGCCAAGGCGCCGCTCGCCCCTGGCCGGCGGCCGCCATAGCTTCCCGCGATGGCTGAGCCCCCCCGCGTCATTCCCAAGCGCGCCGTCGCCAGCTGGATCCTCTACGACCTGGCGAACGTCATCTTCACGATGGGCGTCATCTCGCTGAAGTTCCCGCTGTACGTGCGCGAGGCCGTCGGCCCGCCGCGGGCCGACAGCATGTACGGCGCCATCACGTCCGTGGCGATGGGCGTCATGTTCCTGCTCTCGCCACTGCTCGGCGCGATGACCGATCGCGCGCGCCGCCGGATGCCGTTCCTCATCTGGGCCACGATCATCTGTTGCGCGTGTTGCGCCATGCTCGCCCGGGGACCATTCCAGCTGTCCGCGATCCTCTTCGTGCTGGCGAACGGGGGATACCAGGCCGGCGTGCAGTTCTACGACTCGCTGCTGCCCGAGGTGACGACGGAAGCCAACCGGGGGCGCATCAATGGCCTCGCCGTCGGTCTTGGCTACATCGGGTCGTACATTGCGATCGGGATCGGCGTGGTGCTCGGCAGTACCGATCATGGCTTCCCGTTCGCGACGTACTTCATGGTCGTCGCGGTACTGTTCCTGCTGATCGCGCTGCCGTGCTTCCTGTTCGTGGGGGAGCGCGGCAACCCCGCGCCCCGGCCCGTCTGGACGTGGCCGGCGATCCGCGAGTCGGTCGCCGGGACGATCGCCACACTGCGCGCCGGGCATCGCTATCCCGGCCTCCTGAGGTTCCTCGTGGGCCGCGCGTTCTACACGGACGCCATCAACACCGTGATCTCGTTCATGTCGCTGTACACGGTGAATGTGGCCGTCGCGACCGGGCTGACGCAGGAACAGGGACGCCAGCGGGCGGACATCGTGCTGGCCGCCGCCGTCACCGCCGCGATCTTCGGCGGCGTCACGTGGGGATACGTCGTGGACCGGATCGGCCCCCGCCGCACGCTTCGCATCATCCTCGGCTGCTGGCTGGCAACGTTCGCCCTCGCGGCGGGCGTGGGATTCCTGCGGCTCCCGATCGGCTGGCTCTACCTCGTCGCGTGTGCGGCCGGCATGTCGCTAGGCGGCACGTGGGCCGCCGACCGGCCATTCATGCTGCGCCTCACGCCGCCGGATCGCGTGGGTGAGTTCTACGGTCTCTATGGCATGGTGGGGAGGTTCTCCGCGGTCACCGGTCCCGCGCTGTGGGGCGTCACCACGTGGCTGCTGGTGGAGCGCAGCGGCCTCCCGGAACTCACGGGCGAGGCGGCAGCCGTCGTGACACTGCTGGCGATGGTTGTCGTGAGCGTCCTCATCCTGCGGCCCGTCACCGACACCCCGCGCGACTGGGACGCGCTTCGCACCGCCGCCGGTCCGCCGCGCGCCGCCGCATCGTGATGCGCTGATGGCGTCGCACGTCGTGGCGTTCATCGCGGGCGTGGCGACGGCCGTGCTGGTCGTGATGGCGGTCGCGGCGCTCGTCGCGCGGTGGTGGCGCGGCTGGACGCACCGCGCCGCCCTGCGGGTGCACCGCCGCTACGGCGCCCGCATCGACCGGTTCAAGTTCGCGGATCGCGAGGCGGTGATCGCGACCCTCCTCGACGACCCCGCGATCCGCGGGGCCGCGCGCGCTCACGCCGCGGCGAACGGTGGCACCGAGGACGCGGCCCTGCGGCGCGTGCAGGGCTACCTGGAGGAGGTCGTCCCGGCGTTCAGCCTCTGGTTCTACTATCGCATCGGCCTGGCCGTGTCCGAAGCCGTGCTGAAGCTCTTCTTCCGCGTGACCGTGGTCGACAAGCGCGCCGGCGCCGTCGCCGGACTGCCGCGCGACGCCGTCGTCGTGTATGTCATGAACCACCGGTCCAACGCCGACTACCTGCTCGCCGGCTACGCCCTCGCCGGCCAGGTGGCGATCTCGTACGCCGTCGGCGAATGGGCGCGCGTCTTCCCGCTCGACGTCATCTTCCGCGCGTTCGGCGCGTATTTCATCCGCCGCCGGTTTCGGGAGCCCCTGTACCACGCCGTGCTCGAGCGCTACGTGCAGCTCATCACGCGCAACGGCGTCACGCAGGGGATCTTTCCCGAAGGCGGGCTCTCGCGCGACGGCAACTTCCGGACGCCGAAGATCGGCCTCCTCGACTACATCGTCGGTGTGGAGCCGGCGACCAACGGCGCCGGGATGTACATCGTGCCGGTCGCCATCAACTACGACCGCGTCCTCGAGGACCGGTCGTTGTTGCGCGAACTGCACGCCGAGGACGGCCACCGGCCGCCCGGGCGCCTCGCGCAACTCGGCGCCGTGCTGTGGTACGTGGCGTGGAACACGTTCCGCGTCGTGATCCGCCGGTGGAAGCGTCATGGGGACGCGGTGGTGGTGGTGGGCGAACCGGTGCCGCTCGCGCCGTGGTTCGCTGCGCTTGAGGCGTCGGGCCGGGGCATCGCCACGCTGCCGCGCAGGGAACGCCTTCGGGAGGTGCAGACCCTCGCCGACGACGCCATGCGCCGGATCGGCGAGCTGATGCCCGTGCCGGCCGTTCCGCTGGTCTGCGCGGCGATGCAGACGTTCGATGCGGACTACGTGCCGCGCGACGCGCTGCTCGGGCGCGTCGAACATCTCCGCGACACGCTCGTCGCCGACGGCCGCGAGGTCGTCGCGCCGGAGGAGTCCGTCGCGGCGGTGGTGGACCGTGCCATCGAGATGTTGTGGATTCGGGGCGCGGTCCATCGTACTCGCGCCGGCATCGTCCTCCTGCCGAGGGGACGCGAGTTCGTCAGCTATTACGCCAACTCCATCCGCCACCTGCTTGGCGAGGTCGCCGCGATGGTCCGCGCGCGCGATGCCCTGCCGGTGTATGAGGCGGTGGATCTGTAGCGGTCACTAACCGCCACGGTTTCATGGACTTCGGCCAGTTGACCGTCGCATACCGGTGGTCTATCTTTCCCGGTCTGTTCCGTGCCGCCTCGGCTCCCGGGGCGATCCACGCAGAAGCAGATCCACGAACACGATCCACTCGATGCCGACAATCAACCAGCTCGTTCGCAAGAGCCGGAGCCCGGTCGCTGGCAAGGACAAGGCGCCCGCGCTCAAGTCGAACCCGTTCAAGCGCGGCGTGTGCACCCGCGTGTACACGACAACGCCCAAGAAGCCGAACTCGGCGCTCCGCAAGGTTGCCCGCGTACGGCTCACCAACGGGTTCGAAGTCACCGCCTACATCCCCGGTGAGGGGCACAACCTGCAGGAGCACTCGATCGTGCTCATTCGCGGTGGTCGTGTGAAGGACCTTCCGGGCGTTCGCTATCACATCGTCCGCGGCAAGCTCGACGCGTCCGGCGTCAACGGCCGCAACAAGAGCCGCTCCAAGTACGGCACGAAGAAGCCGAAGGGTGGCAAGGCCGGGGCCGCCGCATGAGTCGTCGCAAGAAGAGCGTGAAGCGCGTCATCCTCGCGGATTCGCGCTACGACAGCCAGACCGTTTCGAAGTTCATCAACGTCCTGATGTATCAGGGCAAGAAGTCCACGGCCGAGCGCATCTTCTACGGGGCGATGGACCTCGTGGAGGCGCGCACGTCGCAGCCCGGCGTGACCGTGTTCAAGCAGGCGCTCACGAACCTCAAGCCGGTCGTCGAGGTGAAGAGCCGCCGCGTGGGCGGTGCCACGTATCAGGTGCCCGTCGAAGTGCGCCCCGAGCGGCGCACCGCGCTGGCGATGCGGTGGCTGATCTCGTTCTCGCGCGAGCGTGGCGAGAAGTCGATGGACGAGAAGCTGGCGGCCGAGGTCATCTCGGCCAGCAAGGGCGAAGGCAACGCGATCAAGAAGAAGGAAGACACGCATCGCATGGCCGACGCGAACAAGGCGTTCGCGCACTATCGCTGGTAAGCACGCCGCGGGCAGAGGGCGGGGGGCGGTGCCGCTCGGCACCGCCCCCTTGTTGTTCGTGTCCTGGTACGCGGGCGGCGCTGCGTGGTACCATCTCGAAACACGGCCTTGCGGGCGGTTGACAAGGCGCATCCAGCCACTACCTTTCTAAGGCTCTGGCGGATCGGGCTTTAGACCGTTCCTTCGGGGTGTTCGACCCGGCGAACTGCGCGCCGGCACTGATGGGCTCGCCAACGAACCGGACGCGTCATTCCGGGTCGCGCGAGGGAGCGATGGACCGCTCCGACCGATGACGCACGGCTACCGGGCATGTGCCTGTGGGTCGCGCTGAGGCTCCCGACAAGCAACGCAGGACAATGAGACGCCAGGATGGGCCGCGAGCGATTGCGGTCGCAGTGCCAGATCCCGGCGCGCCGTGGGTCCCCAGTCGTGCACGAGTGCGGCTGCACCCGGCGAAAGCGGATGGACACCGGTCCCCACGGGGATGCTGGTCCACCCGCGTTTGTGTTCCCGGCAGCAGCAAACGGCAGAAGCAGACGGCAGCAGGCGAACTCAACCGCAGCCCTTCGGGGCGCGATCCGACGGCAACGAATCGATCGATGGCCCGCGAAACCGAACTCAAGTACTATCGCAACATCGGCATCATGGCCCACATCGATGCCGGGAAGACGACCACGACCGAGCGGATCCTCTACTACACGGGGAAGTCGCACAAGATCGGCGAGGTCCACGATGGTGCGGCCACGATGGACTGGATGGAGCAGGAGCAGGAGCGCGGCATCACGATCACGTCGGCGGCGACGACCTGCTTCTGGAAGCGGCACGGCGACACGCACGAGACGTCGAAGGTGTCGGGGCCGGAGTATCGCATCAACATCATCGACACGCCGGGCCACGTGGACTTCACCGTGGAAGTCGAGCGGTCGCTGCGCGTGCTGGACGGCGCGGTGGCGCTGCTCGATTCGGTGGCGGGCGTCGAGCCGCAGACCGAGACGGTCTGGCGGCAGGCGGACCGCTACAAGGTCCCGCGCATCATCTTCGCGAACAAGATGGATCGCATCGGCGCCAACTTCGATCGCTGCATGGAGATGATCCGCGCGCGGCTCACGAAGGAGGCGCATCCGCTGCAGTTGCCCGTGGGCTCCGGCGAGCTGTTCACGGGCCACATCGACGTCATCGAGCGCAAGCAGTACATCTTCGACGAGGAGACGCTGGGCAAGACGTTCACCGTGACGGACGTGCCGGCGGACATGAAGGACATCGTCGAGAAGACGCGCCATGAGCTGGTCGAGGCGGCGATCCAGTACGACGACGAACTCATCGAGAAGTACCTGGCGGGCGAGGAGCTGACGCACGACGAGATCCGCCACGCGATCCGCGCGGCGACGTGCAAGATGCATTTCGTCCCGGTGCTGTGCGGCGCCTCGTTCAAGAACAAGGGTGTGCAGGCGCTGCTCGACGCGGTGATCGACTTCCTGCCGGCGCCGATCGACGTGCCGGCGATCGAGGGTCATTCGCCGCTGCACGACGAGACGAAGGAGACGCGCGACGTGAGCGACACGGCGCCGTTCGCGGCGCTCGCGTTCAAGATCGCGACGGACCCGTTTGTCGGAAAGCTGACGTTCTTCCGCGTGTACTCGGGCGTGCTGAAGGCGGGCTCGGGGGTGTACAACTCGACGAAGGATCGGCACGAGCGCATCGGTCGCCTCCTCCAGATGCACGCCAACAAGCGTGAGGAGATCGAGGAGGTGCGTGCGGGCGACATCGCCGCGGCGATCGGCCTCAAGGAGACGCGCACGGGCGACACGCTTTCCGACGAGAGCAAGCCGATCATCCTCGAGGCGATGAAGTTCCCGGCGCCCGTGATCGACGTGGCGGTTGAGCCGAAGACCAAGGCCGACCAGGACAAGATGGCGATCGCGCTGAACAAGCTCGCGGAAGAGGACCCGACGTTCCGGGTGCATTCCGACGCGGAGACGGGCCAGACGATCATCTCGGGCATGGGCGAGCTGCACCTCGAGATCATCGTGGACCGCATGATGCGCGAGTTCAAGGTCGAGGCGAACGTGGGCCGCCCGCAGGTGGCCTACCGCGAGACGATCCGCAAGAACGTCACGAAGATCGAGGCCAAGTTCATCCGGCAGTCGGGCGGCAAAGGCCAGTACGGCCACGTCGTCATCAACGCCGGCCCGGCCGAGCCTGGCCAGGGGTTCGTGTTCGAGGACGAGATCGTGGGCGGCGTGATTCCGCGCGAGTACATCAAGCCCGTCGAGGCCGGGATCCGGGAGGCGCTGGAGAACGGCGTGCTCGCCGGCTACCCGATGGTCGACGTGAAGGTGGCGCTCGTGTACGGCTCCTACCACGACGTCGACTCGAGCGAAATGGCGTTCAAGATTGCCGGATCGATGGCCATCAAGGAGGCGGCGCGCCAGGCCAACCCGGTGCTGCTGGAGCCGATGATGAACGTCGAGGTGGTCACGCCCGAGGCGTACATGGGCGACGTCCTCGGCGACCTGTCGGCGCGGCGCGGGAAGATCGGCGGCATGACGCAGCGTGGCGAGGCCCAGGCGATCGAGGCGACGGTGCCGCTGTCGGAAATGTTCGGGTATTCGACGCGGCTCCGGTCGATGACGCAGGGTCGCGCCGTGTACTCGATGGAGTTCGCGCATTACGACGAGGTGCCGAAGGCGAAGGCCGAAGAGATCGTCAGCAAGCAGAAGTAGGGCGCAGGGCAGGCGGCAGCAGGCAGAATCCACACTCCACATCGTCACCGCAACAAGGACACACTCCCATGGCCAAGGCAAAGTTCGAACGGACCAAGCCGCACGTGAACGTCGGCACCATCGGCCACGTCGACCACGGCAAGACCACCCTGACGGCGGCCCTCACGAAGGTGTCGGCCGACAAGGGCTACGGCACGAAGTACATCGCCTACGACCAGGTCGCGAAGGCCTCGGAGTCGCAGGGCCGGCGTGACGCGACGAAGATCCTGACGATCGCCACGTCGCACGTGGAATACGAGACCGAGAAGCGTCACTACGCGCACGTCGACTGCCCGGGCCACGCGGACTACGTGAAGAACATGATCACGGGTGCCGCGCAGATGGACGGCGCGATCCTCGTGGTGAGCGCGGTGGACGGCCCGATGCCGCAGACCCGCGAGCACATCCTGCTGGCCAAGCAGGTGAACGTGCCGAAGATCGTGGTCTTCCTGAACAAGTGCGACCTCGTCGAGGACGCCGAGCTGCTCGACCTCGTCGAACTCGAGGTGCGCGAGCTGCTGTCGAAGTACGACTTCGACGGCGACAATGCGCCGGTGATCCGCGGGTCCGCCATCAAGGCCATCGAGGGCGACGCGGCGTGGATCGCGAAGATCCAGGAGCTGTACGACGCGCTGGACAACTTCATCCCGGAGCCGGTGCGCGCGGTGGACAAGCCGCTGCTGATGCCGGTCGAGGACGTGTTCTCGATCACGGGCCGCGGCACGGTGGCCACGGGCCGTATCGACCGCGGCAAGGTGAAGGTGGGCGACGAACTCGAGCTGGTCGGTTTCGGCTCGGACAAGAAGACGGTCGTCACCGGCGTCGAGATGTTCCGCAAGCTGCTGGATGACGGCCAGGCCGGCGACAACGTCGGCCTCCTGCTCCGCGGCATCGACAAGAAGGAGATCGAGCGCGGCATGGTGCTCGCCAAGCCGGGGTCGATCACGCCGCACACGAAGTTCGAGGCCGAGGTCTACGTGCTCACGAAGGACGAGGGCGGCCGGCACACGCCGTTCTTCAAGGGCTACCGCCCGCAGTTCTACCTCCGCACGACGGACGTGACGGGCTCGATCGAGCTTCCGGCCGGCACGGAGATGGTGATGCCGGGCGACAACACCCAGATGACCATCGAGCTGATCACGCCGGTGGCGATGGAGCCGCAGCTCCGCTTCGCGATCCGCGAGGGCGGCCGCACGGTGGGCTCGGGCGTCATCACGAAGATCCTGAAATAGACGATAGACGATAGAAGACGATAGACGATAGACGGTTGACGGTAGAGAACTTCGAGGCTCCCATGGCTGGCAGAATCCGTATTCGACTCAAGGCGTTCGACCACGCGGTCATCGACCAGGCCGCGGGCGACATCGTGCGTACGGCCGAGAAGACCGGCGCGCAGGTGTCCGGTCCGATTCCCTTGCCGACGAAGACGCAGCGCTGGACCGTGCTGCGCTCGCCGCACGTGGACAAGAAGTCGCGTGAGCAGTTCGAACTGAAGACGCACAAGCGCGTGATCGACATCCTCGATTCGCGCGCGCAGACGGTGGACGCGCTGACGAAGCTCGACCTGCCGGCCGGTGTGGACGTCGAGATCAAGGTGGAATAGCCATGATTGGCATCATTGGACGCAAGCTGGGCATGACCCAGATCTTCAACGAGGCGGGCCAGCAGGTACCCTGCACGGTCGTGGAGGCCGAGCCGAATCCGGTCACGAAGGTCGTGAACAAGGAGACGGCGGGCTTCGCGTCGGTGGAGCTCGGGTTCGGCGCGCTGCGCGTGGCGCGGGAGAGCAAGAAGGGCGAGGCGTCCCCCCGGGGGCGGCGCGCCGCGAAGGCGGCCGTGGCGCATGCGACGAAGGCGGGGCTCGACACCCCGCCGGCGGTGCTGCGTTCCTTCCGGCTCGACGATGCGCCGGGCAAGGGCGCGGAAATCCCGTCGTACGCCGTGGGTGACAAGGTCACGGTGGGGATCTTCCAGCCCGGCGAAACGGTGAAGGTCACCGGCACGAGCAAGGGGCGCGGCTTCCAGGGCATGGTGAAGCGGCACTACGCCGGCGGTGGTCCCAACACGCACGGCAACACCAAGCACCGCCGCCCGGGTTCCGTGGGCGCGGGCACGGATCCGTCGCGCGTCATCAAGGGGAAGCGGATGCCGGGACACTACGGCGCCGCGCAGCACACGCAGACGCACCTGCGCGTCGAGAAGATCGACGCCGAACGCAACCTCATCTACATCCGCGGTTCGGTGGCGGGCCCGAAGAACGGGATCGTCCTCGTCCGCAAGCAGGGCTGACCGGATGGCCGACTCGACCAACCTCCAGGCCGCCGCGTACACCGCGCAGGGCACGCCGCGCGACAAGGTCGCGCTGCCCGTCGAGACGTTCGACGGCACGGTGAACATGCCGGCGATGCACCTCGCGGTGAAGGCGTTCCTCGCGAACCAGCGGCAGGGCACGCACGCCACGAAGACCCGCCGCTGGGTGGTGGGCGGCAACCAGAAGCCGTGGCGCCAGAAGGGCACCGGCCGCGCCCGTCAGGGCTCGACGCGCGCGCCCAACTGGCCGGGCGGCGGCACGGTGTTCGGCCCGCAGCCGCGCAGCTATCGGCAGGCGCTCCCGCGTCAGGCCAAGGCGCTGGCCCGCAAGAGCGCGCTGAACGCGCGCGCCGGCGAAGGCGCCCTGCATGTGATCGACGCGTTCGGGTACGACGCGCCGAAGACGTCGCGCCTCGCGCAGCTGCTCGCGCGCCTCGACGTGGCCCACAAGAAGGTGCTGATCCTCACGGACGGCCTCAACGAGAACGTGTTCAAGTCCGGGCGCAACCTGCCCAACGTGCACGTGATGCCGTTCAGCGACGCGTCGACGTTCCACGTGCTCTGGTCGGACGTCGTGCTGGTGGAGTCGGCGGCGCTGGGTGCGGCGCTCCCGCCGGTCGCCGAGAAGGAACTGGCGAAGGTGAAGGTCATGAAGAAGAAGGCGGGCGCCGGGGGGCAGAAGGCAGAGGCGGTCGAGGAGCCGAAGGCGAAGCCGGCGGCAGCCAAGGCCCGGACGGCGGCGGCAAAGAAGGCCGCTCCGAAGAAGACGGCCGCGAAGGCCGCGGCGAAGAAGCCGGCAAAGGCCGCGGCCAGGAAGGCCCCGGCGCCGAAGAAGAAGGGGAAGTAACCGATGCCGACCATGAACCGGACCATCGTGCGGCCGATCGTCACCGAGAAGAGCTCGGCGGCGTTCCAGGACCGCCAGGAGTACACGTTCGAGGTGCACCCGGACGCGAACAAGACGGCGATCCGTCAGGCGATCGAGAGCTTGTTCGGCGTGAAGGTGACCGGCGTGTGGACGTCGCAGCAGCGCGGCAAGCCGCGCCGGATGGGCGGCAAGGCGGGGCTCCGGCCGCGCTGGAAGAAGGCCATCGTGAAGCTCCGCGACGGCGATACGATCGAGATCTTCGAGGGCTGAGGAACACCCCATGGGCATCCGTCAATTCAAGCCGGTCACGAAGAGCTCGCGCTTCCGCTCGGTGCCGGACAACGACGTCGTCACGCGGTCGACGCCGGAGAAGAGCCTGCTCGAGCCGCTCAAGCGGACGGGCGGGCGCGACAACCACGGTCACATCTCGATGCGGCGCCTGGGCGGCGGCCACAAGCGGATGTACCGGATCGTCGACTTCAAGCGCAACAAGTTCGGCGTCGTGGGCACGGTGAAGGAGATCGAGTACGACCCGAACCGGTCGGCACGGATCGCGCTGATCGAGTACGCCGACGGCGAGAAGCGCTACATCCTGCACCCGAAGGGGCTGGCGCAGGGGGACCAGGTGGTCTCCGGGCGCGGGTCGGACGTGCGGACGGGCAACGCGCTGCCGCTGCGGGAGGTTCCGCTCGGCACGGCCGTCCACAACGTGGAACTGGTGCGGGGCAAGGGCGGGCAGATGGCCCGCAGTGCCGGCACGAGCGTGCAGGTGGTCGCGAAGGAAGGCGAGTACGTGACGCTGCGCATGGCGTCGTCGGAGATGCGCCTGGTGCACGGCGACTGTCTCGCGACGATCGGCGAAGTGGGCAATGCGGAGCACGAGCTGATCTCGTGGGGCAAGGCGGGCCGTACGCGCTGGGACGGGCGCCGGCCGAAGGTGCGCGGCGAGGTGATGAACCCGGTGGACCACCCGCACGGCGGCCGGACGCGCGGCGGCCGGAACGTGGTGAGCCCCTGGGGCAAGAAGGAAGGCATCAAGACCCGCAACACGAAGAAGGCGTCGCAGCGGCTGATCGTCCGCGGCCGCAAGCGCGGCAAGGCGACGCAGTAGGCGCCCAGCAGGCGGCGGTCGAGCGTTCAGCGTTGAGAGTTGAGACGGATCTAAACCCGGACTTCCGATGGCACGTTCCGTAAAGAAGGGCCCATTCGTTCAGGAGAGCCTGCGCAAGCGGGTGGACACCATGAACGCGCGCAACGAGAAAAAGGTCGTGAAGACCTGGTCGCGCGCGAGCACGGTGCTGCCGGACTTCGTCGGCCACACGTTCGCGGT
>CAZKYG010000003.1:0-39724 GCA_964556915.1 uncultured Gemmatimonas sp. | reverse complement strand
CGAGCGCGGGCCGCGCCGAAGTGTCGGCCATCAGCAGCTACGCCACCGTGCGCGCGCCGTTTGCCGGCGTCGTGACGCGGCGATTCGTCGATCCTGGCGCGTTTGCGGCGCCGGGCGCGCCGATTGTCACCGTACAGGACGTCGCGCGCCTGCGCATCGTCGCGACGGTTCCCGCCGCATACGCCACCTCGGTCCGCCCCGGGGCGCGCATCCGCGCGCGGGTGGAAGAGGCGGAAGCCGAGGCGGTGGTCGAGGGTGTGGTGCCGGTGACGGGCGCCGCGTTCGCGGTCAATGCGATCGTGGCGAATCCGGCCGGGCGGCTGCCGTCCGGCGGCGCGGCGGTGCTCGACATTCCCACCGGCGGCCGCGAGCGCGTCGTGCTGGTGCCGGCCCGCGCCGTCGTCCGCGAGGGCGACCTCACCGGCGTGCGCGTCGTGTCCGGCGGGCGCACGGACCTGCGCTGGGTGCGCGTGGGCGCGCCCATCGGCGACCGCGTGCGCGTGCTGACCGGCCTGTCGGCCGGCGACAGCGTGGTCGTTCCCGCCACCGGGCGCTGATCATGGGCATCGCGGGGCGCGTCGCACGCGCATTCCTCCGGTCGAAGCTCACGCCGCTCGTGACCGTTGCGTCGCTCGCCGTCGGCGCGCTCGGCCTCCTGGCCACGCCGCGGGAGGAGGAGCCGCAGATCTCGGTGCCGATGATCGACGTCATCGTCGCCATGCCGGGCGCCGGGCCGTCCGAAGTCGAGACGCGCGTGGCGCGTCCGCTCGAACGCCGCATGTGGGCACTCCCGGGCGTGGACCACGTGTACGCAATGAGCGGCGACGGCTACGCGATGGTCACCGTGCGCTTCCGCGTTGGCGAAGACCAGGAGCGGTCCGTCGTGCGCGTCCACGCGAAGCTGCAATCCGACATGGACGAGATGCCCGCCGGCATTCTGCCGCCGGTGGTGAAGCCGCACGCGATTGACGACGTGCCGATCCTCGCGCTCACCCTGCACGGCGGCGGGTACGGGCAGGATGCGCTGCGCCAGGTGGCATTGCACCTCGAGGACGAAGTGCGCACGGTCACCGATGTCGCCGCGACCTCGGTCATCGGCGGCGCACCGCGCGAGATCTCCGTCTCACTCCCGCCGGCGCCGACCCCGCGGTCACGCTCACCATGGCCAAGCGCCCCGGCGCCAACGCGACGCTCGTCGCACACCGGGTGCTTGCCCGCGTGGATGCGGCGCGGGAACGGCTCCTGCCGGCGGGCGTGGCCATCGCGGTCACGCGCGACTACGGCGAGACGGCCGCCGACAAGGCGGGTGAACTCATCGTGCACCTGCTCATCGCGACCATCTCCGTGACGGTCCTCGTCGGCGTGTTCCTCGGCTGGCGCGAGGCCGTCGTCGTGCTCGTCGCCGTGCCCGTGACCCTCGCGCTCACGCTCTTCGCGTACTACGCGCTCGGCTACACGCTCAACCGCATCACGCTGTTTGCCCTGATCTTCTCCATCGGCATCCTGGTGGACGACGCGATCGTCGTCGTCGAGAACATCTACCGCCACCTGCAGATGCGGCGCAGTCCGCCCGACGTGGCCGCCGTCGAGGGTGTGGATGAAGTCGGCAACCCCACGATCCTCGCCACGCTGGCGGTGATCGCGGCCATCCTGCCGATGGCGTTCGTCTCGGGGCTCATGGGCCCGTACATGCGGCCGATCCCGGTGGGCGCGTCGGTCGCGATGATCGCCTCGCTCGGCGTGGCGTTCATCGTGACCCCGTGGCTGGCGCTCAAGCTCCTCAGCGGGCACGTCGCGGCGCTGCCCGACGTCCCGGCGGGCCGAGACCACGAGCCCGAGGAATCGTCGCGTGTCGCGCGGATCTACGTCGCCGTCATGCGGCCGCTGATGGAACGGCGCGCCCTGCGCGTGAAGTTCTACGCCGCCATTGGCGTCCTGCTGCTCGCCTCGGTCGCGCTCCTGGCCGTGCGCGCGGTGCAGGTGAAGATGCTGCCGTTCGACAACAAGTCGGAGTTCCAGGTGGTGCTCGACCTCCCCGAGGGGACGTCGCTGGAGGCATCGCACGCCGCGGCGCGCGACATCGCCGACTATCTCGCGACCGTGCCCGAGGTGGTGCACACGCAACTGTACGCGGGCACCGCCGCGCCGTTCAACTTCAATGGCCTCGTCCGGCACTACTTCATGCGGCGGGGCGCCAACGTCGCCGACCTGCAGGTCAATCTCCTGCCGAAGGGCGAGCGCACGCGCCAGAGCCACGCGATTGCCGTGGCGGTGCGTCCCGCGATTGACTCGATCGCCCGCCGGCACGGGGCGAATGCCAAGGTCGCCGAAATCCCGCCGGGCCCGCCCGTGCTCTCGACGCTCGTCGCCGAGGTGTACGCGCCGACCGACTCGGCACGGTTCGTCCTTGCCCAGCGCGTGCGCGCGATCATGGAGTCCACACCGGGCGTCGTGGATGTGGACTGGAGCGTTGCCGCCCCCGGCGGCGTGCGGCGGCTCCGCGTGGATCGCGTGCGTGCCGCGCTGGATGGCGCGTCCGTGGACGACATCGCCCGCACGGTCTTCGTGGCCGTCTCCGGCGTGGCCGCGACGACGGCCGAGTCGCCGGAGGCCCGCGAAGGGGTTGCCATCGTGCCACGCCTCGGGATCGCCGATCGGTCGTCGGAAACGGGGCTGCTGGCCATCCCGGTGCCGACGGCGCTCGGGCCGCGGCCGCTGGGCCGCTACGTCACGCTCGACTCGCTCACCGTCGAGAGTCCCCGCATGCGGCGCAACCTCCGGCCGCTCATCTACGTCACCGGCGACGTCGCGGGGACCATCGAGGCGCCGGTCTACGCGATCCTCGCCATGAACGCCCGACTCGACTCGGTGCGCATTGGCGGAGCGCCGGTGGCGCGGTACAACGCGGTGCAGCCCTCGCGGCTCGACGAAGTGGCCGTCAAGTGGGACGGCGAGTGGCAGGTGACGATCGAGGTGTTTCGCGACCTCGGCGTTGCGTTCGCCATCGTCCTCGTCCTCATCTACGTGCTGGTGGTCGGGTGGTTCCAGTCGTTCTCCATTCCGCTGGTGATCATGGCGCCGATCCCGCTCACGCTGATCGGCATCCTGCCCGGCCACGCCGTGACCGGCGCGTTCTTCACCGCCACGTCGATGATCGGCATGATCGCGCTCGCGGGCATCATCGTGCGCAACTCGATCCTGCTGGTGGACTTCATCCAGCTCGCGCAGGCGCGCGGCCGCACGCTCGCCGATGCGGTGCTCGAGGCGGGCGCCGTGCGGTTCCGCCCCATCGCGCTCACCGCGGCCGCGGTCGTCGTGGGCGGGCTCGTCATGGTGCTGGACCCGATTTTCCAGGGACTCGCGGTGGCGCTGATGAGCGGCGCGATCGTCGCGACCCTGCTCACCATGGTCGTCGTGCCGCTCCTCTACTGGGAGCTGCAGCGACGCCGGGAGGTGGCGTGATGCGGATGCTCTGGATCGTGTATGCAGGACCGTCGCCCGGGCGCGTCGAGGAGGCGCTGCAAACCCTGGGCGCGCCGGGCTGGACCCGCCTCGGCGCCGCGCATGGCGCGGGCACGCACGGGCGCGTCGAGGGGACGCGCGCGTGGCCGGGCGAGGAGACGGTCTTCATCTCGGTCATGTCCGGGACGACGGCCGCGCGCGTTGCCGACGGCATCGGTGACGTGCAGGCGGGGCTCGTGCCGGGTGAACGGCTGCACCTCGCCGTCCTTCCGGTGGAACGCTTCCAATGACCAACGGAGAGGACACGCATGTGCGATGAACGCGTCATCCGGCGCTTCGCCGGCATCTTCCTGCTCACGAGCCTGGCGCTCGCGGTGTGGGTGGACCTGCGGTGGCTCTGGTTCTCGGCCTTCGTCGGCGTGAACCTGCTGCAGTCGAGCTTCACCGGCTTCTGCCCGCTCGAGCGGATCCTCGGGCGGCTCGGCATCATGGGCTGTCGCCCGGCGGCGGCGCGCCGCTAACCGTGGCGCGCGGGTGGCCCCGCGCGCGGCGCTACAATTGGGCGATGCGCACGCGCGCGCCCGCCTCGCACCGCCCGTTCCGGATCGGCCCGTCGCCCATCCAGGGGCGCGGCGCGTTCGCCACGCGGCGCATCCCCGCCGGCGTGCGGCTCGTCGAGTACACCGGCGAACGCCTCACGCCGGCCGGGGCCGACGCACGGTACCCGGACACCGACGGCGTCCGGCACCATACGTACCTCTTTGCCATCGACGACGACGTCGTGATCGACGCCGCCGTGGGCGGCAACGCCGCCCGGTGGATCAACCACTCGTGCGATCCCAACTGCGATGCGGTCATCGAGGACGGCCGCATCTGGATCGAGACGATCCGCACGATCCGGCCGGGCGAGGAACTCGCGTACGACTATGCGTACATGCTGGCGGAACGGCATACGCCGGCCGCCAAGCGGCGCTTTCCCTGCCACTGCGGCGCCGCGCGCTGCCGCGGAACGATCCTCGCAAAGAAGCGCTGATCAGCGCGTGCCTGCCATGCGGCGCGCCCGGGCGCCGTCGACGCTCAGGGCGCCGGCCCCGGCCGCCGAGTAGTACAGCCAGAGGAAGCAGAACAGCAGCGCCGCCTCGCCGCCGTTCAGCACGGGGAAGGCGCCGCGCGGAAAGTGCGCCTGAAAGTAGGCGACGGCCATCTCGCCCGACAGCAGGAACGCGACGGGTCGCGTGAACAGTCCGAGCACGAGCAGCGCGCCGCCGAACGTCTCGAGCACGCCGGCGAGTCCCATCTGCGACACGAGGGCCACCGGGGGCCTGGGCGTCGCGCCGGCGGGCAGCGCGAACAGCTTCATCGTGCCATGCAGCATGAAGCTCGTGGCGGCGACCATGCGCAGGATGCCCTGAAACCAGGGGGCCAGCGCCCTCCAGCGATCGGTGATGCGCGACATCTCTTCGGCTCCGTTCGAGTCGGTCGGCGTATCCTACCCCACGGACCGGTCAACGGGAGGCGGCGTGTCGAGTCGTGCGCATGAACGGGCGCGTTCCTCGAGCAGCGCCCGCTCCCGCGCGTTGCGCGTGAGCGCGGCGGCCCGCGTGAACTCGGCCCCGGCCTCACGGAACCGGCCCAGGCGGGAGAGGAAATCGCCGCGCACTGCCGGCAGCAGGTGGTACGTCCGGAGGGCCGGCGCGTCGCCGATCGCGTCGAGCGCCTCGAGGCCGGCTGCCGGGCCGAACGCCATGGAGACCGCCACGGCGCGGTTGAGCGCGATCACCGGCGAGGGTGTGAGCTGCGCGAGCGCGTCGTACAGGGCGGCGATGCGCGCCCAGTCGGTCGCGTCGGCCGTTGGCGCGCGGGCGTGGCACGCGGCAATCGCCGCCTGCAGCGCGTACGGGCCGAGCGCGCCCCCCAGTCGCTCGGCGCGCTCCAGCGCGGCGAGGCCCCGCCGGATGAGGAGCTGGTCCCAGCGCGAGCGATCCTGGTCGAGCAGCAGGATCGGGTCGCCGGTCGCGGTGACGCGCGCCGTGAGGCGCGATGCCTGGATTTCCATCAACGCCACCAGCCCATGCACCTCCGGCTCGGCCGGCGCGAGCTCCGCCAGGATGCGCCCGAGCCGCAGGGCGTCCTCGCAGAGGGTGGGCCGCACCCAGTCGTCTCCCGCCGTGGCCGCGTACCCCTCGTTGAAGATCAGGTACACGACCTCGAGCACCGAGGCGAGGCGCGGCGCCAGCTGCGCGCCGCGCGGCACTTCGAATGGCACGCGCGCCTCCGCGAGCGTCCGCTTGGCCCGGACGATGCGCTGGGCAAGCGTCGAATCGGGCACCAGGAACGCCCGGGCGATCTCCTCCGTCGTCAGTCCGCCCAGGAGCCGGAGCGTGAGCGCCACCCGCGCCTCCGTGGCGAGCACCGGGTGGCATGCCGTGAAGATCAGCCGCAGCAAGGCGTCGCCGACGTCGTCGTCGAGCGCGTCGTCGAGCGCGCCAACCGCCGCGTCCTGCCGGTCGGCCAGCTCCCGGCTGATCTCCTCGTGCTTGCGTTCCGCCATCGTGCCGTGGCGATGCAGGTCGATCGCGCGCCGCCGGGCCGCTGCCGTCAGCCACGCCCCCGGGTTGTCCGGTATGCCGGACGCCGGCCACTGCTCGAGCGCCGCGAGCAGCGCATCCTGCGCGAGGTCCTCCGCACGACCCACGTCGCCCGTCATGCGGGCGAGGCTCGCGATGACGCGCGCCGATTCGATGCGCCAGACCGCGTCGATCGCGCGATGGACCGCGGACGCCGGCTCCCGTGAGGTCATGGGATGTGGCCGCCTGCCGTCAACGGGGACCCAGCTGGTCCTTCACGAGCGCCTGCACGTCGGGTGGAAAGTCGGCCATCTCCTGCACCTGCCGGACCTCGACGATGTCACCGTCCGCGGCGGGAATGCGGCGCGCCCACTCGATGGCTTCCTCGCGCGACTTCACCTGGATCATCCAGAATCCGCCGAGCACTTCCTTCGCTTCGGCGAACGGTCCGTCCGTCACCCTGGGCCTGCCGCCCGCGTAGGTCACGCGCGCTCCGCGCTCCGGCGGATGCAGCCCGTCGAGCGCGAGCAGCACGCCCGCCTTCGACAGGTCCGCGTTGTACTTCGCCATCCGCGCGACCGCGTCGGCGGGCGGAGAGAAATCCGCGGCGACGGGGCCGGCATACACCCTGGGGATCATCAACATCATGAAGCGCATCGGAAGTCTCCGTGTGGCGGGGCGCGAGCCGGCACGCCATGTGCCGGACGGCTGCCGCTCTCACTCAGGCGACGAACGAGTCGCCCCGAAATCGACAGGGATTCTCAGGAGGTCACGACGGCCAGCAGGAACCCGTCGTACTTCTTGACGCCAACGGTCTGGATGACGGTGGCGCTGACGCGCGGTTCGGCGGCCACGACTTCGTTGAAGTGCCGGACCGCCACGACGTTCGCGTCGGCCGACGACGCGTTGGCCACCTCCCCTTCGCGCACGATGTTGTCCGCGACGAGCATCGCGCCCGTGCGGCACAGCGGCAACGACAGGCGAAAGTAGTCGGCATACCCGACCTTGTCCGCATCGATGAACACGAAGTCGAACGGCGCGCCCCCCTCCCGCGCGAGTGCACGCAGCGATTCCTGCGCCGGGCCGACGCGAATCTCCACGCGATCGCCGACGCCCGCGCGATCGACGTTCCGCCGAGCGACCGCCGCGTGCCTGGGGTTCAGCTCCAGCGTGACGAGCCGGCCGCCCGGCGGCAGCGCACGCGCGAGCCAGATGGCGCTGTAGCCGCCGAGCGTGCCGATCTCGAGCACGCGCCGCGCGCCCATGCCACGCGCAAGCAGCTGGAGCATGCGCCCGTACGCGGGCGACACCGCGATGGGCGGGAGTCCCGCGGCGTCGCTGTCGCGGAGCGCCGCGTCGAGCGTCGCATCGGGGGCGATGAGCAGTTCGCCGACATAACGATCCACGCGCGTCCAGAGGTCCTGAGTCATGCCTCTAATTGTCGGCGCGCAGGCACGCTCGCCAGTGGCACGCCGCGTAGTCCGGCGTCCGACGGCGCACGCGGTGGATCCGGTGCATCATCGCGATGCCGCGCACGGGCGGGGTGTGGCCCGTGTCACGGTATGGCGCCCGGCGCCGTTCGTATGGATGCACATGGCGGGATGATCCGCCGCAACGCATGGAGGATGCACATGACTCGCACGCTGACGGTCGTCGCCGTATCACTGCTCGCGCTTGGCGCGGCGAGTGCCCGCGCGCAGGACACCACGCGCACCCCCGAGGAGGCGCGCGCGAGCCGCGCGCGCCGCGGCGCCGGCATCATGATCGGCACCTGGTCGATGGTCGATGACCCCGCCACGGGCGGCGCAACGACATCCGACTCGCCGGTGGCCGAGGGATACTTCCGCAAGGGCATCGACAAGCACCTCGCGCTGGAGACATCCGTCGGCATCTGGCGCCGCGTTGTCGAGGCGCCCGCCTCCGGCGGGCTCGGCGGATCCGCCGGCGGCCGCACGACCGCGATCCTCATTCCGCAGATGACCGCCATCAAGTTGTTTCCGTTCACCGCGCCCGGCGACGCCGTCGAGCCGTTCATCGCGGGCGGCGTCGGGTTCACGCTCGGCTTCCAGAGCGAGTCGGGCGGCGGCGGACTGCTCGGCGGCAGCGGCGGCGCCACGGGACTCATCGTCGGCGTTGGCGCGAGCGCATCCGCCGGCGTGGAATGGAAGCTCGGCGAGGCCTTCGGCGTTGCCGTGGGCGGGCACTACACGTACACGCAGTTCTTCGACGACCTCGTCGGCGAGCGCATGTACCGCGGCACCGGCGTCAAGGCGGGGCTGACCTACCGCTTCCAGTACTGACGGGGCGGCGGGGGGGAGCGCGGCGGATCCGCGTCCGCCACTCCCCCCCGTCGCCGGTCAGCTCTGTGCGCGCGGCGCGGCGCTGGCGCCGCCGAGGAGCTTCAGCGCCTCGTGCCGCGCGAGTTCCTCGGTGATGCCCGCCTCGATCAGGACCTGGGCCGCGGGGCTCGCCGGCTCATTGAGGAGGCCGATCAGCACGTGCTCGGTGCCGATGTACGAGTGGCCAAGTTCGCGCGCCTCTTCCTCGGCGTAGGCGAACACGCGGCGGCACTTCGTCGTGAACGCGCGCTCCAGCGCGACGCCCTCGGGGAAACGGCCGCCCTGCCGGATCACGACCTCGAGCCGCCTCCGCAGTTCCCGCGGCGGGAGGCCGAGGTTCTTCACGACGGTTGACGCCACGCCTTCATCCGAGGCCACCAGCCCCATCAGCAGGTGCGCCGTGCCGATGTACTCGTGGTGTCGGCGCAACGCTTCCTCGTTGGCGATCTCCTCCGCCTGGCGCACGCGGTCGGCGAGGTGAAGGTCGGACGGCACGTTGATCATCGGCGGTCCCTCCCGGTGTGGATGTCAGATGGAGGTGCTGGGCCCGTGCGGGGTCCGTTTTCCTATTGTGCGCCATCCCGGGCCCGCGCGCAAACCGTCCGTGGCGGGTGGGTGGCGGCGCGCGGACGGACGCGATGCTTGACAGAACCCGGCGGTGCGTCGTATATAACCGTTGAGTTAGATAACCAATAGGTTCTCAACAATGCGCACGGCGCCCGACGCTCTCAGTAGCACGTTCTTCGCCCTCGCCGATCCCACGAGGCGGGCCATCCTCTCACGACTTGCGCGCGGGCCGTCGACCGTCAAGGCGCTCGCCGAGCCGTTCGAGATGAGCGGGCCTGCGGTGTCGAAGCACCTGCGCGTGCTGGAGCGGGCCGGCCTCATCGAGCGCGGCCGCGAGGCGCAGTGGCGCCCGCGGACGCTCAATCCCGCGCCGCTCAAGGACGCCGCCGCCTGGACGGCGGCGTTCCGGAAGTTCTGGGACGCGAACTTCGCGCGTCTCGACGACTACGTGAAAACCCTCAAAGCACAGGAGACGCCCCGTGCCCGGCGCCGCTAAGCACAAGGTTGGCGAGACCCGCTACTCGAAGCCGAACGACACCGACCTGGTGTATGAGCGGCTCTTCGACGCGCCGATCCAGCTGGTCTTCGACGCGTACACGAAGCCGGAGCATCTCACCAGGTGGCTCCTCGGGCCCGAAGGCTGGACGATGCCCGTGTGCGAGATGGACCTTCGTCCGGGCGGCGGGTGGAGGTGGGGCTGGGCCAGATCCGACGGCCGCACGATGGAAATGATGGGCAAGATCCTGGAGATCGCGCCGCCGACGCGCCTCGTCATGACCGAGAACTGGGGTCCGCCGTGGCCAGAGTCCACGAACGACATCACGTTCACGGCGGTGGGCGACCAGACGCTCGTGACCTGCATCATTCGCGCGCAGGACAAGGATTCGCGCGAGGCCGCCCTCTCCACCGGCGCGACGGGCGGGATGGACACCAGCTTCGCGCGGCTGGACTCGTGCCTCGCCTCCAGGGCGATCGCATGAGCGCGCGTACCGCCGTGGCGCGCTGCGCGCCGAAGCGCTGGCGCTGGCGCGGCGGCTGGCCACCTGTGCGCGGAGGATGCGGCTCAAACGATACCTTTCCCCTTCCTCAAAACCGGCATCACCCATGACCGTCGGCATTCGCAAGGCAGGTCAGTTCAGCTGGACCAACATCCTCACGCCGAAACCGGCCGAGGCGCGATCCTTCTACGAAAAGGTCCTTGGCTGGACATTTCTCGACATGCCTGGCGTCGGTTACCGGTTCCAGGTCGATGGAAAGGATGCCGGCGGCATGTTCGACGTCGTGAACCCGCAGACGGGCGACGTGGCGGCGCCGATCATGGCAATGATGATCAAGGTCGACGACGCCGACGCCACCGTGAAGAAGGTGCGCGAGCTCGGCGGCATCGCGCAGGACGCGTTCGATGTGTTCGACGCCGGCCGCATGGCGGTGTGCGGCGATCCCGCCGGCGCGAAGTTCGACATCTGGCAGGCGAAGGCGCAGCCCGGCGCCTCGCACGACACGGCTGCGCACGGCGGGCCGAGCTGGATCGAGAACCTCACGAGCGACCCGGCGAACGTCGCCGACTTCTACGCGAAGCTCTTCGGGTGGGACGTGCAGCTCATGCCGATGGGCGCCTTCGATTACACGACGTTCAACAAGTACGGCGAACCGGTGGGCGGCCTGATGCCCATCCAGCCGCACATGGGCGACGGCAACGTCAAGCCGCAGTGGGGCGTGTACGTGACGGTGAAAGACGTGGACGCGGCCGCGCGCGCCGTGGAGGCGAATGGCGGGTCGATCTGCGTGCCGATGCAGGACGTGCCGGGCGTGGGTCGCTTCTGCGGCGTCGTGTCGCCGCACGGTGTGATGTTCTACCTCATCACGTACCGCATGTGAACCGCCGGGCGGCGGGCGGGTGCCAACGCCCGGCGCCCGCCGTCACGGCCGCTGGTTCCAGCTGCCGCCGAGCGCCTTGTACAGCTGCACCGCTGCCGTGAGCTCGCGCAGTCGCGCCTGCGACAACGCCAGCTCCGCGTCGAACAGGCTGCGCTGCGCGTCGAGCACCTCGAGGTAGCTCGAGATCCCGGACCGGTAGCGCAGCAGCGCGAGGTCCGCCGCGCGCCGCAGCGCGCCGGCCTGCGTCTCGTTGGCCGCCACCTCGTCGCGCGACGTGCGGACGCCGACGAGCGCGTCGCCCGCCTCGCGCATCGCGGCCAGCGCCGTTTTTTCATACGCGGCCTGCGCCTGGTCGGCGCGCGCCTGGGCAGCCGCCTCCTCGTTCTTCAAACGGCCGCCCGTGTAGAGCGGAAACGAGATGCCGGCCTGCAGCTGGTACACCTTTGACCCCGGGTCGAACAGCTGGCCGCCGGACGGCGACTGCCCGCCGAAGAAGCCGCTGAGCGAGACCGCCGGCAGTCGCGCCGCCTCGGCGATGCCGACGCGCGCCACGGCGCCGGCCACCGCGCGGTCCGCCTGGATCACGTCCGGGCGCCGCGCGATCAGCGACGCGGGCAGGGAATCGGGCACGGTCACGGCGCGCGACGCCGACACCAGCGTGCCGCCGCGCATGACCGGGGCCGGGCCCTCGCCGAGCAGCAGGTTGAGCGCGTGCTCCTGCTGCGCGCGCAGCCGCTCCACCTGGGCCAGTCGCGCCGCGGGCACCGCGAGCTGCGCCTCGAACTGGCGCACGTCGAGCTCGGACACGATGCCCTGCGCGAACCGCTGGCGCGCGAGCTCGAGTGTCGCCTGCCGGCTGGCGAGCGTGCGCTTCGCCACGTCCTGTTCCTGGTCCAGCTCCAGCAGCTGGAGGTATCCGCTCGCGACGTCGCTCACGAGCGAGAGCACCGCAGCCCGCTCGGCGGCCTGCTGCGAGGCGAGGTCGGCCGCCACCGCTTCCTGGCCGCGGCGCGCCCGGCCCCAGAAATCGAGCTCCCATGCCACGTCGCCCGTCATGCGCAGCGCGTCGTACCTGGCCGGCGGCGACGCACCGAACACGGCCTGGTTCGTGCTCGCCGACGCGTTGAGCGTCACGCGGGGGAAGAGCGCGCCCGTGACGGCGTCGGCGTTCGCGCGGTACTCGCGGATCCGTGCCTCGGCCAGCGCCACGTCGCGGTTCTGCGCGACGGCCGTGCGCACGAGCGAGGTGAGCGCGGTGTCGTTGAGGATATCGAGCCACGCGAGGTCGGCGAGCGACTGCATGGTCACGGCGCGCGCGGCCGGCCGCGTGGTGCGGCCGCTGTCGGCCGTGCGCGCGCGCGCCAGCGAGTCGAAGAACGCACGCGACGAATCCGCACCCGCCGTCGCGACGATCGGCGTGCGTTCCGGAACGACGGGAGCCGGCCGGTACGTCGGCCCGACGGCGCACGCGGCCGCCGCGAGGAGCAGCCACGGCACGAGGCGCCGTCCCGCGGCGGGGGATATGCGCGCCGCGCGCGCCGTGCGAGCGTCCATCGTGATCACGGCGCGACCCTCCGCGACGTCCGTTCCGCCATGCCGCGGATCACCCGGAAGAAGAGGGGAATGAAGAAGATGCCGATGGTCGTGGCGAACAGCATGCCCGCGAACACCGTCGTGCCGATCGCGTGGCGGCTCGCCGCGCCGGCGCCACCCGCGAACACGAGCGGCGCGACGCCGAAGATGAACGCGAACGACGTCATGAGGATCGGGCGCAGCCGCAGCCGGCCGGCCTCGATGGCCGATTCGACGATGCCCTTGCCCTGCGCCCGCAGCTCGGCCGCGAACTCCACCAGCAGGATGGCGTTCTTGGCGGCCAGGCCCACCACCGTGATGAGCCCCACCTGGAAGTAGATGTCGCTGGGCATCCCGCGCAGCCGGATGCCCAGGTACGCCCCGAGCACGCCGAACGGCACGCCGAGCAGGATGGCGAACGGCAGCGAGAAACTCTCGTACTGTGCCGCGAGCACCAGGAACACGATCACCAGGCCCAGCACGAGCACGAGCACGCCCGCGCCGCTCGCGGCGCGCTCCTGGTACGACTGGCCCGAGTACGCGAGCGAGATGCCGCGCGCGCCGGAAAGCCGCGCCACGAGCGAGTCCATCTGCTGCATCAACTGGCCCGACGAGGCGCCGGGCTTCGGTGCCGTCGTGATCGAGGCCGACGTGAACCCGTTGAACCGCGTGAGCAGGGTCGGACCGCTGCGGAACTCGGTCCGCGTCAGCGCCGAGATGGGAATCATCGCGTCGTTGTTGCCGCGCACGTACATCCGGCCGATGTCCTCGGGCCGCATCCGGAACGGCTGCTCGGCCTCCATCTGCACGCGGTACGTACGGCCGTAGAGGTTGAAGTCGTTGATGTACAGCGTCGAGAGCATCGCCTGCAGCGTGCCGAACAGGTCGCCGATGCGCACGCCGCGCGCCTTGACGGCGTCGCGGTTCACGTCCACGAACAGCTGCGGCACGTTCGGCCGGAAGTTGATGTTCATCCCGGACGAGCCCGGCAGCTGGTTGCCCGCGCCGTTGAAGTCGGCCACGGCCTGCGCGAAGTCCGTGTACGGCTGGCCATTGCGGTTCTGCAGGCTCGCCTCGACGCCCGCGGTGGCGCCGAGGCCCGGGATCTCGGGGAGGTTGAACGCGTATCCAATGGCGTCCTTCATGCCGAACAGCTTGCCGTTGAGCCGTTGCGTGATGGCGTCCACCGACTCGGTCGTGCCACGCTCGTCCCACGGCTTTACGTTCGCGAACACGGTCGCGCCGTTCGGCTGGTTGGAACGCGTGAGGATGTCGAGCCCCACCAGCGCCACGACGTTGCGCACCGACGGTTCCTGGCGGAGGAAGCTCTCCACGCGCTGCACCACCTGCGTCGTGCGCTGGAGCGACGCCCCGTCGGGCAGCTGCACCGCGACGGCGAAATACCCCTTGTCCTCCGTGGGCACGAACGCCGTCGGCGTCGACCGTTGCAGCACGACGCCGAGCACGACGACCACGAGGAACGCCGCGAGCCAGCCGCGCGGCCGGCCGAGCACCTTGTCCACGGCTCCCGCGTAGCCGTCCGTCAGGCGGTGGAACCAGCGATTGAACGCGCCGAAGAAGCCGTGGGAATGGCGTTCCGGTGATTCCTTGAGGAGCAGCGCGCAGAGCGCTGGCGTCAGCGTGAGCGCGACGAGGCCCGAGATCACCACGGCGATCACGATCGTGATGGCGAACTGCTTGAACATCTCGCCCGTGACGCCGCCTGCGAACCCGACCGGCAGGAACACGGCGATCAGCGAGAGCACGATCGCGATCAGCGCGCCCGCCACCTGCCGGATGCCGCGGTCCGCGGCCACCCGTACCGGCACGTCCTCGGTGGCCATGATCCGCTCGACGTTCTCGATGACGACGATGGCGTCGTCCACCACGATGCCGATCGCCAGCACCAGCGCAAACAGCGTGAGCACGTTGATGGAGAAGCCGATCGCGTACATCCCGAGGAACGTGCCCACGACGGACACCGGGACCGCCAGCATCGGAATGAGCGTCGCGCGCCAGCTCTGCAGGAACAGGAACACCACCGCCGCGACGAGCAACAGCGCCTCGGCCAGCGTGACCACCACCTCGCGGATCGACTCCGTGACGAACGGCGTGGTGTCGAACGGCACGGCCCACGTGAGGCCCGGCGGGAACGACGCCTCGAGTTCGTGCATGCGCGACCGGATGCCGTCGATCGTCTGCAGCGAGTTGGCGCCGGGCCGCATGAAGATCAGCATGAAGCCGGCCGGCTTGCCGTTCACCCGCGCCGCGAAGTCGTAGCTCTGCGACGCGAGCCGCGCGCGGCCCACGTCCCGCAGGCGGATCAGCGACCCGTCCGGCTTGGCGCGGATGATGATGTCGTCGAACTGCTCCGGCGTCTGCAGCCGCCCGAGTGTCGTGACGGGAATGGTCAGGTCCGTGCCCGGCGGCGCCGGCTCGCGCCCGATGCGGCCCGCGGGGTTCGTCGCGTTCTGCTCGCGCACCGCGGCCGATACGTCAGCCACCGTGACGCCAAGCCGCGCCATCTTCTCCGGGTCCATCTGCAGGAGCATCGAGAACACGAGGCCGCCGAACGTCGTCGCCTGCCCGACGCCGGGCACCCGCTTGATCTCGTCCTCCACGTACAGCTTCATGTAGTTCGTCAGGTACGCTGCGTCGTAGCGCGACGTGTCCGTCGCCTGCAGCGCGAGCACGGCGAGGATGTCCGTGTTCGCCTTCACGACCGTCACGCCGATCTGCCGCGTCGCGTCCGGGAGCTGCGGTTCGGCCAGCTTCACGGCGTTCTGCACGTCCACGGCCGCGAGATCCTGGCTCCGCGTCACGTCGAACGCGATCTGCAGGGTCATCGACCCGTCGCTCGAGTTGGCCGACGTGTAGTACAGCATGCCCTGCAGGCCCGAGAGCTGTTGCTCGATGGGCGCGGCCACCGCCTCGGCCACGTCCTGCGCCGTCGCGCCCGGGTACACCGCCGTCACCGTGATGCCCGGTGGCGTGATCTGCGGGTAGCGCGCGACCGGGAGGAACCGGATCGCGAACACGCCGAGCAGCGTCAGGACGATCGAGATGACCCCGGCGAGCACCGGGCGGCGGATGAAGAAGTACTTGACCTCCCAATCGCCCGTGGCGCCGCGATCGGGAATTTCCACGGGAGGAACCGTCACGGCGCCTTCCCGGCGGGTGCGGCCGTTGTCGCGGCGCCGAGCGGCGTCGGGCGCACCGGACGCCCCGGGCCGACCTTCTGGATGCCGTCCACGACGACGCGGTCGCCCGCGGCCAGGCCCTTCGTGATGATCCACTGGTCGCCGCTCCACTGGCCGGCGACGACGTCGCGCGCCCGCACGGTGTCGCCCGCGGTCACGACGTACACGAACTGCCGGCCCAGCGCGGTCTGCACCGCGCGCACCGGCACCGCGAGCGCGCCCGCTTCGCGGAAGCCCGTGAGCCGCGCGCGCACGAACTGGCCCGGCACGAGCAGGCGGTTGGCGTTGTCGAAGGTCGCGCGGAACTCCTGCGTCCCCGTCGCATAGTCGAGCGACGGCGCGACGAAGTCGAGGTGGCCCGTCTGCGGCGCCACCGATCCGTCGGGCAGCACGGCCTCGATCGCCATGCGGCTTCCCGGACGGATGAGTTCGCGCGCCGACGGGTCGCGCGCCCACGCCAGCACCTGTTCCGACGACGGCCGGAAGCTCACGTACACCGGATCGAGCCGGTCGATGGTCGTGAGCAGGTCCGACGGCCCGCTCACGCGTGCGCCGACGTCGAGCATGGTGCGGCCGACGCGCCCCGCCAGCTCGGCGCGCACGTACGTGTCGTCGAAGTCACGCTTGGCCTGTGCGAGCGCCGCCTGCGCCGCCTGGAGGTCGGCTTTGGCGTTGTCCACGTCCTGCTTCGCGACGGCATTCTGCGCGAGCAACGGCGCGTACCGGTCCACGCGCAGCTGCGCTGACTCGACACGCGACTGCGCGGCGCGGTACGCGGCCTCATACCTGGCAGGCTCGATGCGGTACAGGAGGTCGCCGACGGCGACCACGGCACCTTCGGTGAACGCGCGCTCCGTGATGATGCCCTCCACCCGCGGGCGCACTTCGACGCGGCGGTACGGGACAACCGCGGCCGAGAACTCGTACTCAACGGGGAGCGACGCCGGCTGCACGGTGACGACCGCGACGTCCGGCGGGGGAAATCCGCCGCCGGGCGGTCCGCCGGCGGGTGCCCCACCGCAGGCGGCGGCGAGGGGAAGGATGGCGGTGATGGTGGCGGTGCGCGCGCGCTGCAGCGGACCCATCGGTCTCTCCTCGAGAAGCCGGCCGTGCCGGCTGGGCTGGCAAGTCTATCCGAACAAAACCCGAAAAACAACCGGCGTGCCGGTGCGTCGAGCCATGATTGCTAATCGCGATCATTGAGGAAGTCAAATGTTGTTGTAGTCCAGTTATCAAGCGGCTATGTTGGGGCCATGCCACGGTCACCACGTCCACCGACCCCGGGTCCGGCGCGCGAGGCGTGGGCGATCGTGATCGGCATGGTGAAGGCCGCACGCGGCAAGTACCTGGCGGAGTTCGAGCTCACGCCGGCGCAGGCGCAGCTGCTCATCAGCCTCGATGCCGGACGGCCGGCGCCGATGAGCGAACTGGCCGGCGCCCTGGGGTGCGACGCGTCGAACGTCACGGGACTGGTGGATCGTCTCGAGGCGCGCCAGCTCATCGAGCGGCGGGCCGATCCGGGCGACCGGCGGGTGAAGATGGTGGCGGTGACCGACGCGGGCTGCCGCGTGAAGGACCGGCTCCACGACCGCTGGTTCGAGCCACCGCCGGCGATCGCCGGCCTCCCGGTGCGGGCGCAAAAGGCGCTGCTCGCGATCCTGAAGCGGGCGGCCGCGGCGGCGGAACGCCCGGCGTGACCCGCACGCCGCGCACTGGCGCGCGGCGGTAGAATTTCCGCATGGTCGGGCACCGGGACGCCGCGCGTGCGGCGCGCATCGCCGTGGCGGCGTGGGCGGTCGCGGCGGCGATGCTGTCGGCCAGTCCGGTCGCCGGCGCGCGGCTTCGCGCGCAGGCCGCCGCGCCACCCTACCGCGTCCAGCAGCTGAGCACGAACAACGGCCTTCCGCAGAACACCGTGTCGGGCATCGCGCAGACGCCGGACGGGTTCCTGTGGGTGGCGACCTTCGACGGGCTCGCGCGATTCGACGGCGTCGCGTTCACGACGTTCGATCGCGGCACCACGCCGGCCATGCGTCGCACCCAGTTCCTCTCGCTGACGGTGGATGGCGCGGGGGTGCTGTGGGCTGGAACGGATGCGGGCATCCTGCGCCTCAAGGACGGCGTGTTCGAGTGGCGCGACCCCGCGCCGACGGAGGAGAGCCGTCGCCACCCCGCCGATCCGCACTACCAGCCGGGGTTCGTCGAGCCGCCCGCCCCGCACTGGATCGTGCGGCACGATTCGCTCGTGCACGCCGGTGCCGGGCCCGACAGCGCCGCCGCCATCGTCGCGGATCCCCGGGCGCACCACGGCGTGCGCGACTTCGCCGCCGCGCGCGATCCGTTCCAGGTGGCGGGCGTGGACGCGGCCGGCGACGTGTGGCTCGCCGGACGCTCGCTCCTGGTGCGCTATCGTCATGGCGCGTTCACCTCCTGGTCGGGCGGAGAGCTGCTGGGCGACGGCAACGTGCGCTCGGCGTTCGTGGACCGCGACGGTACGCTGTGGGTCGGCACGAACGAGATCGGCCTCTTCCGCGTGACACCGCCCATCGTCACCTCGTATTCGGTGCCCGAAGGACTGCTCGCGCCGGTGGTCTATCCGGTGGCCGAGGATGGCGACGGGCGCATCTGGATCGGCACACGCAGCGCCATCTCGCGGTGGGAGCGCGGCCGGTTCACGGGGTGGATGTTCGTGCACGGTGGGCCGCTCGGCTACGCGTTGCGGCCGGCCACGCGCGCGGACGCGTTCGGCACGACCGGTGTGGCGGTGCGCTCCATGTTCGCCGGCCGCGACCGCACGCTGTGGGTCTGCGTGGACCATGCGGTGCTGGCCGTCCGCGACGACCGCGTCGTGCGCGTAATTCCCGTGGCGGGCGACGCCCCGGACGTGGTGCACGTGGATCGCTCGGGCGACATCTGGATCGCATCGCGGGACCTCGAGCGCATCCACGGCGACTCCGTGGTGCGGTACGGTCCCACCGCCGGAGTGCCGCGCTCCGTGACGCACGTGATCCACGAGGATTCGGCCGGTCGCCTGTGGGTCGGCACGCACGACGGGCTCCTGCGGCGCGACGGCGAACGCTTCGTGGTGGTCGGCCGCGGCACGGGGCTCGACGGCGCGATCGTGCGCAGCCTCTACGAGGCGCCGGACGGTGCGATCTGGGCGGGCACGTTCGACGCCGGCCTCTATCGCATCCGCCACGACAGCGTGGCGGGCGTGACGTCCCGCGACGGGCTCTTCACCAACGGCGTGTTCCAGATGATCGCCGACGACCGCGGCCTCGTCTGGATGAGCGGCAACCGCGGCATCTTCCGCGTCAGCCTCCGGCAGCTCAACGACGCGGCCGACGGCCGCACGCGCGCGGTGGTGTCGGTGCCATACGGCACGCGCGACGGTATGCGCTCAACGGAGGCGAACGGCGGCCGGCCGCCGGCCGGCGTGCGCGCGCGCGACGGGCGCATCTGGTTTCCCACGACCGATGGCGTCGCCGTGGTCGACCCGTCCCTCGTCCGGATCGGGGAGCGGCCTCCGCCCGTGGCGATCGATCGCGTGACGGTGGACGGCCTGCCACGCGCGCCGGAACGCGGCGGCGTGCGCCTCGCCCCGGGCGAGGCGAACCTCGCCGTGCAATTCTCCGCGCCGACGTCCATCAACCCGGGCCAGATACGGTTTCGCTACAAGCTGGCGACGGGGGACGCGCCGTGGACGGACGCGGGCACCGCGCGCGAGGTGCATTTCTCCGACCTGCGGCCGGGCCGGTACACGTTCAGCGTGACGGCGGCGAGCAGCGAGGGCGCCTGGGGCGCCACCGCGACGGAACTCCAGGTGACGGTGGCGCCCCATTTCTGGCAGACGGCCTGGTTCGCGGTGCTCCTGGTCGCGGGGCTGGGTGGTGGCGGCGCGGCGGGATACAAGGCGCGCGTGCGCGCGCTCAAGGAGCGCCAGCGGCACCTGCAGGCGCTCGTGGACGAACGCACCCGCGACCTGCGCGTCGCGAACGACCGCCTCGCGCAGCTCGCCGTGGAGGATCCGCTCACGGGACTCGCCAACCGGCGGCGCCTCGACGCGTTCCTCGCCGCGGAGTGGCAGCGGGCCGAGCGCTCGAAGGCGTCCGTCGCCGTCATCGCGATCGACGTGGACTACTTCAAGCGGTTCAACGACACGTACGGGCACGCGGCCGGGGACGACTGCCTCCGGCGCGTGGCGCAGGTGCTGGCGTCGTGCGTGCGCGCGGGCACCGACCTTGCCGCGCGCGCCGGCGGCGAGGAGTTCATCCTGGTGCTCACGGGCAGCGGGGCGGACGGCGCGCGCACGGTGGCCGGCAAGGTGCGTGCGGGCGTGGAGGCGCTGGGGATCCCGCACGACGCGTCAGACGCCGCGCGCGTGGTCACGGTGAGTCTCGGCGTCGCCGCGGGCACGCCGGACGGCGGCGCGACCGTGCGCACGCTCCTGGCCGACGCCGACCGCGCCCTCTACGAGGCCAAGCGCGCGGGCCGCAACCGCGCGTGCTGAGCGACCCGCCGCCGGGCGGCGCTCAGGGCACGCCGCGCCGCGGGTTCACGGCCACGGCGAGGTTCAGCCGCGTGTCGTGCGTGTTGTAGCTGATCTGGAGATTGTAGCCGTTCGGCGTCGTGGTGTGGTAGCTCTTGAACTGCGCCACGTGGATCTCCGCGCCGTCCGACGTGTCGATCGAGTGCGTGAGGCCGCGCGACTCGAGGGCCGCGAGCACGCCGTCGGTGTCCCACGGCGAGATGCCGAACGAGATGTGGTCGATGCGACCGGCGGCGCGCGCCGGACGCTTCCCGAACTCGGGGTCGAGCGGGTTCCCGCCGCGGATGATGATGTCGCCCACGTCGCCGATCATGAGCTCGTTCTGGCTGCCTTCGTCGTACGTCGGCTGCCAGCCGAGGAGGTTCACGTAGAACGACACGGCGGTCTTGTAGTTCGCCGCGCCGTACGAGAGATGGTCGAGCCAGATCGTCTTCCAGCCCGTGGCGGCGAATGGCGCCGCCGCCGCGACCTTCGCGCCCCCGCGGCCGCGGCCCTTTTCGTATCCCTTGCCGTTGCCGATCTGGAGGTCGAACCCGTCGAGGTCCTTCACATGGAAACTCTCGAATCCCTTGCCGTCGTTGTCGGCGATGGGCGTGAGCCCGCGTTTGCGCAGCTCCTGCTCGACGACGCGGGCGTTCCACGGCTCGATCGAGAATCCGAGGCCTTCGACCACGGCGCGCACCGGCGTGCGCGGCCCGCGCCCGCGTCCGTTCGCCGGCGCCGGGGTCTCGAACGAATCGGCGGCCACCTTGCGGAACACGACCGTCCCCCAGTCGCCGACATCCATCACGACGCGCGCGCCGTCGTCGCTGCGCACCGTCCAGCCCATCAGGGCCGCGTAGAACGCCGCCTCGGCCTGCGGATCGGCGACGCGGAAGGCAATGTGGTCGAGGCCGGTCGTCCGCCATCCCGTGCGGGCGAAGACCGCCGGAATGGAATCGGTGTTGCAGGCCGGCGTCCCGTAGGCGCGGATGCATCGCCCCTGCGCGCGCAAGGGCGTCGCGGCAAGCGCCACTGCGACCGTGGTCACGAGCATCGCGACGGCATGCGCGGCGAACCGCGGGGCGGCTGCAGGCCGGGCGACCGGCCGGGAACGAGTGGCGATCATGGGATCTCCGTGCGGGGGGCGGCTGGTGCGACCGGGTGGCTGGGCGCGTTCACTTCGGGTCCGGCAGGCGCAGCGATGCCTGGCCGAACGCGTACCGCCAGCCGGTTGGCGTGAGCACGTACGTGTCGCTGTACCAGAGCTTGTAGTCGAACGGCTGCCCCGAGCGCGTGCCCTTGAGCCAGAGCAGGGCCGTCACCACGGCCGTCCGGTCGCCGTAGAGTCGCACCGTCCGCTGCGACGGGTCCTGTTGCGAGTAGGTCGCGATCTTGTCCGTCGCGGAGGCGAGGAGCTGGGCGCGCGTGACCACGGTGCCGTTGCCGGTCACGAGGATCATGTCGTCGGCCAGGATGCGCCCCATCGCGGCCGCGTCGTTCGCCTTTACCGCCGCCTGATACTGGGAGTCGAGCGCGGCCACGGCGCGGCGCGCGTCGGGCGCGGGGACTTGCGCGCCCTGCGCCGCGCCCCCTGCGGCCGACGCCGCGGCAGCGATCACCAGGAGGAGGCCGGCGGCGCCCGCGATGCGGCGCGGCATCATGGCACCGTGACGGCGCGGGGCACCTTCTGGTCGCGGTTCGCCGCCATCCATGCATAGTAGGCGAGCACGATCGCGTTCTGCCGGAGGTCGGCCTCGTTCACGCGGTCGGCGAAATCGACGTTCGTGTGGTGTTCGCGCTGGTCATACTCGACGTAGTCCTGGAGCGAGTTGAAGCCCGGCAGGCCGAGCGCGGTGAACGACAGGTGGTCGGTGCTGCCGATCTTGCCGATCACGTTGCGCCGCATGCCGTCGGCCTTGAGCGGCTGCAGCCACGCGTCGAACAGCGACTTCGCCGAGCCGTTCTCCTCCATGTACCATCCGTAAATGGGCCCGGTGCCGGGGTCGCTGTTGAGGTAAACGGCGAGCTTCTCGCGCGCGGCGGCGTTCTGCGCGCCGGCGTAGTGGGCCTGCGCGTACGCGCGCGATCCGAGGAGGCCTTCCTCCTCGCCGCCCCAGAGGGCCATGCGGATGGTGCGGCGCGGCCTGACCCCCAGCGCCTTCAGGATGCGCATGGCCTCGATGAGCGACGACGCGGCGTCGGCGTTGTCCGTGGCGCCGGTGGCGGAGAGCCACGAGTCGAGTAGCGCGGCCGGCAGCACCACCTCGGCGCCGAGGGACGGATCGGTGCCCGGAATCTCGCCGATGACATTGTAGCTGTTCGTATCGGCGGTCTGGTACTGCGCGTCGACGCGCACGCGCAGCTTCACGGGTGTGCCGGCCCTGATCGCGTTCACGATCATGTCGTACTGCTCGGCCTCGACGATCACGGACGGCGCGGCGTCGTCGGGCGTGGCGCGGTTGCCGAGGACGAACATCGTGCCGTGCTGTCCCTGCGACGGGCGCAGCACGACACCGGCGCCCATCGCGCCCAGCGTGGTCGTCATGCCGCGGCCGCCGAGGGGACCGCGCGCGTTGATGAACGGCGGCGCGCCGATGCGCACGGGCTCGTCCGTCAGGCTTGGCTCCGGGCGGTCCCGCGTGATGAATCCGGGCTGCGGCTGCGTCGCGAGCACGATCGCGCCCCTGAGCCTCGCCGACTCGGCGCGCACGGCGGCCGAGTCCTTGAGGTCGCCGATGTACACCGGTGTGCCGAGGAGTTCGCCCTTCGTGGATGGCGACCACCCTTCCGGGTATCCGACGAGCGGCATGTAACGCGGCTCGACCATCTCGAACACGAACTTTCGGAGCACCCATCCGCGCCCGAATGGCCATGCCTCCTGGTGCACCGCGGCGAGACCGTTCGCCTTCATCTGCGCTTCGGCCCAGTCCGCGGCCTGCTTGTACGCGGGCGAGCCGGTGAGTCGCGGGCCGATGACGTTCGTGAGGTGATTGAACGTCGCGCCGACCTGCGAGTGGCTGGTCGCTTCGGCACGGATGCGCGCGAGGGTCGCGGTGTCGTTCGGTTCCTGCGCGGCTGCGGCGGTCGCAAGCGCGAGGCAGCAGCCGGCGCGTACGATGAGGGGCATGGGACGAGGCGGGTTGGCGGTGGGAGGACGCCGGCAACGGTCGGCCTTGAAGATAGGGCGAACCGGCGTGCGCCGCCGCACCGCAACGATGCGGCGCCCGCCCCTCAGGTCAGGCCGTGACCGCCGCGATGAACCCCGCCGGATCGTCCACGCGGAGGGCGATCGCGCGCACCGGCCGCCGGACGGCGCCGAGCAGCACCACGGTCACCGGCTCGCGAAACGCCAGCAGCACATTGGGCTCGACGGGTTTGGTGAGGTTGATGAAGTCCGGCGAGCGCGGCGGGATATCGCGCCACGTCGGTATCGTGGCCGACGCCACCGCGTCCCGCGGGAGGGTCGCCGACGCCCGCTTCCCCACGCGCAGGACGATCGCCCCGGCCGTGACCTCGGTCGCCGTACGCCCGAGCTGGATGGCGTCGGCGACGATCCAGTACAGCGTGGCGATGCCCAGCGCCGAGAGCGTCCATGCGAGCGCCGGGTGGCGCTGGTGCAGCAGGAGGTGCATGCCGACGCTCTCGACCACGACCAGGAACGTGAGCACGCCGACGAACGGCGTGGAGCGCGCGCTGCGGTGCGTGAAGTTCCGGGACACGGGCCGCCCTTACGACAGCCCGAAGATCTCGCCCTTCTCGTTGATCGACATGCCCTCGGCGGCCGGCACCTTTGGCAGGCCGGGCATCGTCATGATCGTTCCCGCCTTCGCGACGACGAAGCCGGCTCCGGCCGATCCATACACCTCCTTGATCGCGATGCGGAAGCCCGTCGGCCTGCCCAGCTTCGCAGGATCGTCCGTGAGGGAGTACTGGTTCTTCGCGATGCAGACGGGCGTTGCGCCCATGCCGTTGGCCTCGAGGTACCGGATCTGCGCCTCGGCGGCCTCGCTGTAATCCGCGCCATCGCCGCCGTACACCCGCTTCACGATGGTGTCGATCTTTTCCGTGATCGGCTTCGCGGCGTCGTAGATGGGCGCGTAGTGCGATTTCCCCTCCTGCAGCATCGTGAGCACCTCGCGCGCGAGCGATTCGCCGCCGGCGCCGCCCTTCGCGTGCACTTCGCACAGCACGACGCGCACGCCGAGCTTCGCGGCATGTGCCTCGACCATCTTCAGCTCGCGGTCGGTGTCCGCCGCGAAGCGGTTGATGGCGACCACGACGGGCACGCCGAACTGTTTCACGTTCCGGATGTGGTGCTCGAGGTGGGGCAGTCCCTTCTCGAGGGCGCCGAGGTCCTCGGTGGTGAGCTGCTTCTTGTCGAGGCCGCCCTGCATCTTGAGCGAACGCACCGTGGCGACGAGCACGGCGGCCTCGGGCGTGAGCCCGCCAAAGCGGCACTTGATGTCGAAGAACTTCTCGGCGCCAAGGTCGGAGCCGAAACCGGCTTCCGTGACGACGACATCGCCGAGGGCGAGGCCGGACTTCGTGGCGAGGATCGAGTTGCAGCCGTGCGCGATGTTGCCGAACGGACCGGCGTGGACCAGCGCGGGGCCGCCCTCGAGCGTCTGCACGAGGTTCGGCCGGATCGCGTCGTTCAGGAGGATGGCCATGGCGCCGACGGCCTTGAGCTCGCGCGCGCGCACGGGCCGGCGCGCCGCGTCGGCCGTGGCACCGACCACGATGTCGCCGAGGCGCCGCTCGAGGTCCGCGCGGCTCGACGCGAGCGCCACGATCGCCATCACCTCCGATCCGGGGATGATCACCCAGCGTTCGCCGCGCTCGACGCCGTTCGTGCCGCCGCCGACGCCGATCTTCGCGTGGCGCAGCGCGCGGTCGTTCATGTCGATTGTGCGCGGCCACGTGACGCGGTCCACGCCGATGTTGAGCGGGTTTCCCTGGAACAGCGAGTTGTCGAGCATCGCTGAGAGGAGGGCGTGCGCGCTGGAGATCGCGTGGAAGTCGCCGGTGAAGTGGAGGTTGATGTCCACCATCGGGATCACCTGCGCGTAGCCGCCGCCCGCCGCGCCGCCCTTGACGCCGAAGACGGGCCCCAGCGAGGGCTCGCGGATGCAGAGCACCGCGTTGGTGCCGATCCTCCGCAGCGCCTGTGCGAGGCCGACGCTCACGGTGCTCTTGCCCTCGCCGGCCGGCGTGGGACTGATCGCGGTGACGAGGACGAGCTTGCCGCGCGGCGGGCGCTGGCTGATCTCGAGCGGGATCTTCGCCTTGTACTTGCCGTAGAGGTCCACGTCGTCGGCGGAGAGGCCGATGTCGCGGGCGACGTCGGTGATCGGGCGCGGCGCCACGGACTGTGCGATTTCAATGTCGGAGAGCATCTGATCAAGGAATGGGGACGGGTGCTGCGGAGGACTGGCGGGTTCCACGTCCCGGGGCCCGGGACGGTCCGGCGAAGCCGGCTACGGTGCGATGCGCGCGGGGTGCGTGTACACGTTAGCCGATGGACCACGCAGCAGACCGACGAGCGTGAGGCCAGCGGCGTCCGCAAAATTGATCGCCAGCCCCGTGGGGCGCGAGACCGCCGCCAGCAGCGGCGCGCCCGCCACCGCGGCCTTCTGCACCAGCTCATAGCTCGCGCGGCTCGTCACGACGAAGAACCCCCGGTCGGCAGGGACGCTCGCGCGGGCAAGCGCGCCGATGACCTTGTCGAGCGCATTGTGCCGGCCCACGTCCTCGCGCACGGTCACCAGCGCGCCGCCGGCATCCGCGAAGGCCGCCGCATGGACCGCCCGCGTGGCGTTGTTCACGGGTTGCTGCGCCGCCAGCGCGTCGGCCGCGCGCGTGAGCGCGGCGCGCGTGAACGTGGCGTCGGACGCAATGGCGCGCGGCGCGCGAATCGCCCCGTCGATCGCGTCGATGCCGCACAGGCCGCATCCGGTGCGCCCGGCGAGCGCCCGCGTGCGATCGGCCAGGCGCGCGTGGGCACCCGGCGGCAGCTCCATCTGCACCTCGATCCCGCGGGCGTGCCGCACGACGTCGATGCGCCCGATGTCGGCCGCGCGGTCGACCACCTCTTCCGACAGCGTGAAGCCGACGGCAAGGTCCTCGAGGTCCGCTGGGGTGCACATCATCACGACGTGGGGCTTGCCGCCGTAGACGAATGCGACCGGCACTTCCTCCGCCACCGGCGCCGTCTCGCGCGACGCCGTCGCGCCGTCATGCCGGACGAACGCGCGCGGCTGCGACGGCGGCAGGTGGCCGAGGTTCAATCCTGCGCCTGCTGCTGGACGTGCCGCCAGCCGAACCGGCCCTTGATGCAGAGGTTGCCGACGGTGATGTCGTTGTCGAGCGGGCTGGTGGCCTTCACGATCTCGCCGTCCTGTACGTGCAGCGTGAGCGTGCAGCCGACGCCGCAGAAGGGGCAGACGGTGTCCGTCTGCGTCTGTGCCGCCTCGTCCCAGCGCCCGGCGGCACGCAGCTCCCATTCCCGGCGCGACATCAGTGCGCCCGTCGGGCAGACGGCGATGCAGTTGCCGCAGTACACGCACGCGCTCTTCGGCAGTTCCACCGCGAACTCCGTGGAGATGTGCGCGTGGAACCCCCGGCCGGCCACGGCGATCGCAAACGTGTTCTGGTGGTCCTCGCCGCAGGCCTCGACACACTTGTAGCAGAGCACGCACTTGCCGTAGTCGCGGACGTAGAGGTCGTTGTCGTCCTTGACGGGCTGCGCGACGGTCTCGCAGGTCGCCCCGAACCGCTCCGGCTTCGCGTCGTACTCGGCCAGCATCTCCGCCATGCCCGGCGTCGTCGACAGGTCCACGCTCGACGCGAGCATCTCGAGCACCAGGCGGCGCGTCAGGTTCACGCGTCCGCTCCGCGTCTGTACCCGCATACCGGGTTCCACCTGCCGCGAGCAGCTCGGCACGAGCACGCGCGCGCCCTCGACCTCCACCACGCACACGCGGCAGACGTTCACCGGCGTCAGCGTTTCCAGCCAGCACAGCGTCGGCACGTCGATGCCGAGCTGCCGGCAGGCCTGGAGGATCGTCGCCCCCTCGGGCACGCGGACGGCGCGGCCGTCCACGGTGAGGTCGACCATGGCCTTGGGCTGTGACGACGGACGGGCGAGCTGGACGAGGTCGAGGTGAGAAGGCACGAAGGATGAAGGGCGAGGGTGAAGGGTGCGGGGGAACGAGCGCGCCTAGCCGTAGAGCCGCAGCCGTTTGATGGCGCTTTCCACCGCCGAGTAGGCCGTCTGTCCCAGGCCGCAGATCGAACCGTCCTTCATCGCGGCGCCGACTTCATCCAGCAGCGCGATCTCACCCTGGTGGCCCAGCAGCGTCTTGCGCGACATGCGGACCAGCGACTCCTGCTGACGCACCGTGCCCACCCGGCACGGCACGCACTGCCCGCACGATTCGTCGCGGAAGAACTGCGCAATGCGCATCACGATGTCCTTCATGTCCACCGTATCGTCGAACGCCACGACCACGCCGGACCCGAGCGTCAGGCCTGCGGCGCGCGTGTCCTCGTGCGTCAGGCGGAGGTCCATCTCGTCGGCCCGGACGAATGCGCCGGCCGCCCCGCCGAGCAGCGCGCACTGGAGGGTGCCGCTGCCGGCCACGCCGCCCGCGAGCGCGAACAGCTCGCCGAGGGTCGCGCCCATCGGGACCTCGTAGACGCCCGGGCGGCCCACGTGGCCGCTCACGCAGAAGAGTCGCGTGCCGGCGCTCTGCGGGGTGCCGATGCTCGCGGCCGTCGCGCCGCCCTCGACCAGGATCGGGATGACGTTCGCGAGGGTTTCGACATTGTTGACGATCGTCGGCTTGTCGAAGAGCCCGTGCTGCACGGGGAACGGCGGATTGTTCCGCGGTTCGCCGCGGCGGCCCTCGATGCTCTCGAAGATCGCGGTCTCCTCGCCGCAGATGTATGCCCCCGGGCCACGCCGCACCTCGATGTCGAACGCGAAGCCGGCGCCCATAACGTTCGGGCCGAGCAACCCGGCGGTGCGCGCCGCGTCGATGGCGTGCTGCACCCGCTCGGCGCCGAGCGGGTACTCGCCGCGGATGTAAACGAAGCCCCGCGCGCATCCCGCCGTGTAGGCGCCGATGGTCAGCGCCTCGACGATCGCAAACGGGTCGCCGGTCAGGAGCACGCGATCCTTGAACGTGCCCGGCTCCGATTCGTCGGCGTTGCAGATGATGTACCGCTCGCGCTCGGGCTGCGTGCGCACGGCGTCCCACTTCCGTCCCGTCGGGAACGCGGCGCCGCCGCGGCCCAGGAGCTTCGCCGTGTTCAGCTCGCGAATGACGCCCTCCGGCCCCATGGCGATTGCCCTGGCGAGGGCCTCGTACCCGCCGTGCTGCCGGTACGCCTCGAGCGACGTCGGATCGACGACGCCGACGCGCCTGAGCAGCCGCCGCTCGCCGATCGCATCCACGGTCACGGTCTTCAGGACGTCGTCGGGGTCCGCGCCACCGCCGAGCAGGCCCATCGCATACTCGGCCGTCACGCCGCCGAGCGAGCGCTCCACCGGCGTGACGCCCGCCTCGACGTACAGCGCCGCAGGGGCCATGTCGCAGAGTCCGAGGCACGGCGACGTCGTCCACGCGCCGTGGTGCTCGTTGAGCGTGACGTGCGCGCCGCGCGGCGCGTCGTCGTGCCCGCCGACCACGCCGTGCGGGAGCGGCGGGCTGTGGTGGGCGCCCAGGCCGTCGCACGTGGCGCGCGCGCCCTTCGCCCTGCATGCGATGTCGTCGCACACGTGCAGCACGCGCCGCGGGCGCGGCTGCGTGGACAGCATCATGTAGAACGTCGCGACGCCCCATGCTTCCGCGGGCGGCACGTCCAGCCGCCGGCACACATAATTGAAGCCGCCCTCGCTGATCCAGCCGACGCGCGCCTGCAGCGCCTCCAGTGCCGGGAGCAGCAGGTGGCGCCGGTCGCGCTGCGCCTTGCCGCCGTACGCGACGTGCAAGTCGCGGGCGGTGCGCTCCGGCGCGCCGTCCCAGGACGCGCGCGGCGGGCCCAGTCGCGCATCGACCGCGGCGCGCTCGTCGGCGGTGGGCTCGGCGTCGGGAAGCCTGAGGTCCATCAGCGGGTGCGGGAGGCGGGCGACACGGGATGGAACCTATCGTTGTGTGGCCATGGTCGTGGTGGCCAGCTCCACGCGCACCGCGCATGCCTTGAACTCCGCCGTTCCCGACTTCGGGTCGCTGGCGTCGATCGTCAGCATGTTGGTCATGGCGTCGTCCGGGTAGTGCAGGGTCATGAAGACCACGCCCGGCCGCAGGGCCGTGTCCACGCGCGCGGCGACGACCACCGAGCCGCGTCGCGACGTCACGCGCACCATGTCGCCGTCGGCGACGCCGAGCTGACGCGCGTCCTCGGGCGAGAGGTCGAGCGTCTCGCCGCGGAAGAGGGGCGATCCGAAGCCCGCCGTCTGCACGCCCGTGTTGTAGGCGTCGAGGTGCCGGCCGGTCGTGAGCGTGAGCGGATACTCCGGCGTCGGCTTCTCCACCGGCCCCTCGTGCCGCACGATCGTGAACGGAGCCGCGGGGCCGCGCTCGGCGCCCTGCTTCCACAGGCGGCCGTGCAGGAACACGGCGCCCGGGTCATCCTCGTCCGGGCATGGCCACTGGAGCCCGCCATGCTGCTCGAGGCGCGCCCAGCTCATCCCGCCGGCGAAATCGGGGGCCACCGTGCGGAATTCGTTCCACACCGTTTCGGGATCCGTGACGTTCAGCTCCCGGCCGAGGCGCTTGCCGATCTCGTTGATGATCCAGAGTTCGTCCTTCGCGCCGGCGGGCGGCTCGACGGCCTTGCGGCAGCGCTGCACGCGGCGCTCGCTGTTGGTGACCGTGCCCTCACTCTCGCACCAGCTCGCGGCGGCCGGCAGCAGCACGTGCGCGAGCTCGGCCGTCTTCGTCATGCAGATCTCCTGCACCACGAAGTGGTCGAGCCGCTCGAGCAGGTGCGTGACGTGGTTCGTGTCCGCGTCCGACTGCGCCGGGTTCTCGCCGATCACGTACAGCGCGGTCATGTCGCCGCGGTCCATCGCGTGCAGCATCTGCGTGAGGTTCCAGCCCTCGTTCGGCTGCAGCGCGACGCCCCACTGCCGCTCGAACCGTTCGCGGATCCCGGGATCGAGCATGGACTGGAAGCCCGGGAGCCGGTTGGGAATGGCGCCCATGTCGCCGCCGCCCTGCACGTTGTTCTGGCCGCGCAGCGGGTTGAGTCCCGAGCCCCAGCGGCCGACGTGGCCCGTGAGGAGCCCGAGGTTGATCAGGGCGAGCACGTTGTCCGCGGCGTCGTGGTGCTCGGTGATGCCGAGCGTCCAGCAGATCATTGCCTTCCGCGCCTTCGCGAACGTGTGCGCGCACTCGCGGATCACCTCGGCCGGCACGCCGGTGAGCTCCTCGCCGCGCTCGAGCGTGTATGACTCCACGCTCTCACGATATTCCTCAAATCCCGAACACGCGTTGGCGATGAAGTCGCGGTGGTGCAGGCCGGCATGGATGATCTCACGCGCCATCGTGTTCGAGAGCGCGATGTCGCTGCCGACGTGATTGCCCATCCACACGTCGGCCCACTGCGCGGACTCCGACCGCCGGGGGTCGATCACGTACAGGCGCGCGCCGTTCCGCACCCCCTTGAGGAGGTGGTGGAACCAGATCGGGTGCGCGTTGCGCGCGTTCGAGCCCCAGAGGAGGATGACGTCGGTGTCCTCCACCTCTGCGTAGGAGCTCGTGCCCCCGCCCGCGCCAAAGACCGTCGCCAGACCGACGACGCTAGGCGCGTGTCACGTCCGGTTGCAGCTGTCGATGTTGTGCGTGCCGAACGCGACGCGGGCCAGCTTCTGCGCGGCGAAGTTCACTTCGTTCGTGGACTTCGAGCACGAGAAGATGCCCACGGCGTTCGGACCGCGGGCCGCGATGTTCCGGCGAAAGCCCTCGGCGGCCACGTCGAGGGCATGATCCCAGGACGTGGGGACGAGGACGCCGTTCTCGCGGACCATCGGCTGCGTGATCCGGGCGTATCCCCTGGCGGTGCGACGGCTGCGACGTGCGGTTCCTGCCTCCAAAGCGTGCCTCCTGTCTGTCTTCGTGCCTCTGCCAGCCTGCTGCCGCAACTATATAGTGAGATTGGCAGCAGGCGCGCCGATGTTCAAGGCACGCGCACTCGCGGCAGGCGAGGCCCGAAGACGCCCCGGCAGGAGGCTCAGTCCGATCGCAGCGCCGTGATCGGATCGACGAGCATCGCGCGCCACGCCGGAAACACGCTTGCCGCCACGCCAATGGCGAGCGCGCCCGTCGCCACCAGCACATAGGTCAGCGCATCGTGCGGTGCGACGCCGAAGAGCAGACTCGCGATCACGCGCGATCCCGCGACGGCGATCCCGATGCCGGCCGCGGCGCCGACGCCCGCGAGCGCCAGGCCGCGCCCCACCACCAGGCGCGCGATCCCTGTCGGCGTCGCGCCCAGCGCGCTGCGCAAGCCGATCTCGCGGCGGCGTTCGGCCACCATGCCGCTCAGCGCACCAACGATGCCCGCGGTGGCGAGGAGGAGCGCGATGCCCGCGAACGTCGTGAACAGCGACAGCGCAAGCCGGCGCTGCGCCGTGGACGCGGAGACGACATCGCGCATCGACGCGAGTCGCGTGATCACCGCGAGCGGTTCCGCGGTGAGCGCCGCCCGGCGCAGCGCCGGAAGCACCGCCGCCGGGTCGCCGGCGGTGCGTACGACGAGGTCCACCGCGTTGTCGCTGAAGAAGAACCGCCGCGTGGGGATGTAGATCTGCTCCGTCGCGCTCACGTCGAGGCCGCGGTGGTGCACGTTGCCCGCCACGCCAACGACGGTGTACCACGGATGGGACGCCTCGCCCATGTGCACCTGCTTGCCCACCGCCCTCTCCCCCGGCCAGATGTGCTGCGCCAGGGCCTCGCTCACGATCACGACCGGCGCGCCCGCAGGCGCATCGTCGGCCGTGGCGAAGTCGCGGCCGTCAACCACCGGAATACGCATCGTCCGGAGGAAGTCCGGCGTCACGGTGTAACGATCGGCGCTCGGTGCGTGCTCGGGGTTGTCGAGCGGCTTGTCGAGCGCCTGGACACCGAACGAGTCGAAACTGCCACCGAGCGGCAGCTGGCTCGTGATGCCCGCGCTCGTCACGCCGGGAACCGCGCGCGCGAGGTCGACGAGCCGCTCCTGCCACGCCCAGACGCCCTCGTTCTGCTGGTACGCCGGGCCGCTCACCTGCACGCTCAGCGTCGCCACGTCGTTGACGGCCACGCCTGCATCCACGCCAAGCAGTCGCGACAGGCTGCGCGCCAGGAGTCCCGCGCCGGCCAGCAGGATCACCGCGAGGGCCACCTCGGTCACGACGAGCGCAGCGCGCACGCGATGCGGCGCCCCGCCGACGCGCCGCCCGCCACGGAGCGAGCCCGCCAGCGCACGACGCCGGGCATGCCATGCCGGGATGAGCCCGATCGTGAGTCCCGCGGCGAGCGTCACGCCCAGCGCGAGCGCGAACGCGCGGGCGTCGAGGTGGATCGCAGCGGCGTTCGGGACGCCGGCAGGGAGGTGATCCACGAGCGTGCGGACGCCGAGTGCCGCTACGACCCACCCGCACAGGCTCGCCACGGCGGCGAGCACGAGCCCCTCGGCCACCAGCAGGCGCATGAGGCGACCGGCACCGGCCCCGAGCGCCGAGCGCACGGCGAACTCCTCATCGCGCTGCAGAGCGCGGGCGAGCTGCAGCCCGCCGACGTTTACCGTCGCGATCGCCAGCAGCAGGGCCACCGCGACGAGGAGCGCCGCCAGCGCCGGCGCGACCGGCCGCACGACCGCGTGCTGCAACTGTTCGAGGCCGAACCCCGGCGATTCGTACTCCTTCGGGTACTGCGCCACCAGCCGCGACGAGATGACGCCGAGCTCCGCCTCGGCCTGCGCCTCGGTCACGCCGGGCCTGCGTCGGGCGATCATCCGCAGGTGCTGGCAGGTGCGGCACGCGTACGGCAGGCCGCGGTCGTAGCGCAGCGCACGCCAGATCTGCGTGCCGGGCTGCAGGACGTCCTCGAAGCCGGCCGGCATCACGCCGGCCACGGTCACCTTCCGGGTGCCGAAGTCAACCTGTCGGCCGACGAGCGATGAGTCGCCGCCAAAGCGCGACGCCCAGAGGGCATGCGAGAGGATCACGACGCCGTCCGCATTCGGGACGTCCTCCTCCGCGCGGAAGTCGCGGCCCATCTCGGGCGTCACGCCGAGCGTCGCGAAGTAGTCGGCGGAGACGCTCAGGCCCGACAGGATCGCGGCGGACCCGTCGCGCACCAGGATCGGCTGCCAGTCGGAGATCGCGGCCACGCGTTCGAGCGTCCGGGACTGGTCGCGGATGTCCGCGATCGTCTCGTACCCCAGCCGGCTCGACCGGCGCGGCCCGGGCGCGCCCTGCGAGACGATGTCCACGCGGTCCGGGGATCCGTAGGGCAGGGGCCGCAGGATGACGGGGTCGGCAACGCTGAAGATGGCGGTCGCCGCGCCGATGCCGACGCCGAGCGTGACGGCACAGGCCATCGTGAACACCGGCGCGCGTCGGAGCGTGCGGGCTGCGCGCGCGAGGTCATCGAGGAATCCGGTCACGAGTCCGTCTCCGGCTGTGGTGGACCGCCGCGCGCGCGGCGGATAGTGCGAGATGGCGAGCACGACCTGGCGCCAGACCCAGAGTCGGGCCCGCGCGGGCCCACGCTCGGCGGCCCGCGACGCGAACGACTCGACGAGGTCGCCGACGACCGCGTCGCGGACGCGTTCGTCCACGCACGCGTCCGCCAGGCGAACGGCGAGTCGCGGCGGCGCCGGACGGGTCACGGGCACGTCGTCGCGGGGCGTCGCCTGGACCTGGCGTCCGTGCCGGGTCACGACGGCTCGAGCCCCACGTCGAGGCCGCGCGCCATCCTGCGGATCGTGGCGATGGAGTCGCGCACGGCCTTTCGCCCGGCGGACGTGAGGGCGTAGAACTGCTTGCGCCGCCCTCCCCGCTCCGGCGTCGGGTCGCCGACGCGCGACGAGAGCAGTCCCTTGGCTTCGAGGCGGTCCAGCGTCTTGTACACGGCCGCGAGCGACGGATCGCGCCGGGTCCGCCGCCGGAGCTCGCCGTGGACCGTCACGCCGTACGCGTCGTCGCCGGCGTGCATCACCGCCATCAGCACGAGCTGCTCGAACTCACCGATCACGGTCGCGCTCCGATTTCCTAGACAAAGGTGAATAATAGACAACGCGGCGGCGGAAAAGGTTGGGCGCGCCGCAAGTCGTTGGGCGCCGGGGGGTTCGGAACGCGACGGGCCGGACACCCGTCGGTGTCCGGCCCGGCTGTGGGCGCGGCGGCGGTTATCCGCGCGCCGCGACGAGCGCGGCCACCTCGCGCACCTTCGCGTCCACGACCGGCGCGTCGGGCAGCACGTCGCGCACGACGTCGGTGGTCTTGAGTCCGTTGCCGGTGATGCAGATGACGACCTCGTCGTCCGGGGCGAGCCGCCCGGCACGGGCGAGGCGCAACGCGGCGGCGACCGTCGTGCCGCCAGCCGTTTCCGTGAATACGCCGGTGGTTTCCGCCAGGAGGCGGATACCGGCCACGATGTCCTGGTCGCTCACGTGCGCGCCCCAGCCGCCGCTTTCCACCATCGCGCGTGCGGCGAACGGGCCGTCGGCGGGGTTCCCGATCGCGATGGAACGGGCAATCGTGTTCGGAATCTCCGGCGTGAGCTTCGCGGCGCCGGATTCCACAAGCCGCACGATCGGCGCACATCCCGACGCCTGTGCGCCGTAGAGGCGGGGCGGTGCGCCGTTGACGAGCCCGGCCGCGAGGAACTCGCCGAATCCCTTGCGGAGCTTCGTGAGGAGCGACCCGCCGGCCATCGGTGCGACCACCGCGGTCGGCAGGCGCCAGTCGAGCTGCTCGGCGATCTCGAACGCCATCGTCTTGGAGCCTTCGCCGTAATAGCCGCGCAGGTTCACGTTGACGATGCCCCATCCGAACCGGTCGGCAAGCTGCGCGCACAGCCGGTTCACGTCATCGTAATGTCCGCGCACGCGCACGAGGTTGGCGCCGAAGATTGCCGTGTTGATGACCTTCGCGGGCTCGAGGTCCTCGGGAATGAAGATCCAGGCGGGCAGTCCCGCGCGTGCGGCGTGGGCGGCGACGGCATTCGCGAGGTTGCCCGTGCTCGCGCACCCCACGACCCCGAGCCCGAGCGCGCGCGCCGCGTTGATCGCCGTCGTGACGACGCGATCCTTGAACGAGAGCGTGGGCTGCGCGACGGCGTCGTTCTTCACCCAGGCGCGTCCGACGCCGAGCGCGTCGGCCAGCCTCGGCGCCTCGATGAGCGGCGTGAACCCGGTCTCCCTCGAGAGCACGGGCTCGCCGTCGAACGGCAGCCATTCGCGATAGCGCCAGAGCGACGGCGCACGACGCGCGATGTCGTCGCGATCGGGCAGGACGCGATCGGCCGGGTACGTCGGCTCGAGCGGGCCGAGGCACTCCCCGCAGATGGCGATGGCCTCGGCGGGGTACGCCGTGCCGCAGAGCTTGCAGTGTTGCGGGAGGACGCGAAGCCCCCCGCCGGTGAGGGCGGTTCCGGTGGCGGTCACGTTGGCCTCCTAGTACTTCGGCTGGGTGGGATCGACCTCGTCGATCCAGCGGTGAATGCCGCCGGCGAGGTTCCAGACGCGCGTGAAGCCCGCCGCCTGCAGCTGTTGCACGGCACGCGCGCTCCTCGCGCCCGTGCGGCACGCCAGCACGAGGTCCTTGTCGCGTGGCAGGTCGCCGATGTGGTCCGCGAGCTGGCCGAGCGGGATCGCGCGCACTTTCGGGTACGCGGCGATCTGCAGCTCGTGTGGCTCGCGCACGTCCACGATCTCGATGTCACCCTTCTTGAGGCGCGCGGCCGCGTCGGCCGGCGAGATCTCGGGAACGTTGGACGTCACCTTGGGTTCTCCTCCCACGTGCGGTGAACCGCAGAACTGCTCGTAGTCTATCAGCTGCGTGATCTCGCGCGTACCGCAGGCGGGACATTTCGGGTCGCGGCGCAGCTTCACCGTGCGGAAGTTCGCGCCGAGCGTGTCGATGAGCAGCAGCCGGCCGGCGAGCGACTCGCCCGCGCCGAGAATGAGCTTGATCGTCTCGGTCGCCTGGATGGTGCCGACGAGCCCGGGCAGAACCCCGAGCACGCCGCCTTCCGCGCAGCTGGGCACGAGTCCCGGCGGAGGCGGCTCCGGAAACAGGCAGCGATAGCACGGGCCATCCGTCGTCGCGAACACCGACGCCTGGCCCTCGAACCGGTAGATGCTGCCGTACACGTTGGGCTTGCCGAGGATCACGCACGCGTCGTTCACGAGATAGCGCGTCGGGAAGTTGTCCGTGCCGTCCACGACGATGTCGTAGTTCCTGATGATCTCGAGCGCGTTCGCCGACGTCAGCGGCTCCTCGTACGTCGTGACCTCGACGTGCGGATTGACCTCGGCGATGCGGCGCCGCGCGGAGTCGAGCTTCGGCTTGCCCACGTCGCTCGTGCCGTGGAGCACCTGGCGCTGCAGGTTCGTCACGTCCACGACGTCGAAGTCCACGATGCCGAGGTGGCCGACGCCCGCGGCGGAGAGGTACAGCGCCAGCGGCGAGCCGAGCCCGCCCGCGCCGATAAGCAGCACGCGCGCCGCCTTCAGCTTGCGCTGGCCCTCGACGCCGACGTCCGGCAGGATCAGGTGCCGGCTGTAGCGGAGGATCTCCTCGTGGGTGAGCGGCGGAAGGTCGCGCACGGGTGACGTGACGGCGGTCTCGGCGATGGACTGTGGGCTCGACGTCGAAACATACGGGGTCGGCCGCGCGGCGCGGCTGGTGGTGGCCGTCATGGCTCAGCCCCCGGCGATGGCGGGGACGACCGTGACCTCATCATCGGCGCACACCGGTGCGGCGAAACCGCCGCGGAACCGGATGTCTTCGTCGTTGAGGTAGAACGTCACGAACGGATACGGCTGGCCTTGCGCGTCGCGCAGGCGCGGCGCGAGGGCGGGGTAGCGTGTCGCGACGTCGGCAACGAGGTCGCCGACCGTCGTGGCGGATGACTCGATCGCCCTGGCGTCTGCGAGCCTGGCGAGGATCGCGGGAAGGTAAAGGGTGGCCATTGGAGCGTTGAGGGTTGGAAGTGGAGCGGTCACGGGATGGCGACGTGCGCCGACGGCGACCGGCGACTAGCCGGCGAGCGCCGGCGCGGATTCGGGCTCGCGCGCGTAGCAGTGTCCCGGCGCGGGGAATGCGCCGCTGCGCACGTCGTTGGCATAGCGGCCGAACGCCTGCGTGACGACGGCGTCGAGCGATGCCAGCCGCGACACGAAGCGCGGCGCAATGTCGCCGACGAAGTTGCCGAGCAGGTCGTGCGAGATGACGAGCTGCCCGTCCACGTGCGGACCGGCACCGATGCCGTACACCGGGATCGCGACGGCGTCGCGTACGGCGGCGGCGCTGTCCGGCGGCATCGCCTCGAGCAGGATCGCGAACGCGCCGGCGTCCGCGAGCGCGCGCGCGTCGTCGGCGATGCGTTGCGTGGCGGCGTCGGTGCGTCCCTGCACGCGGTACCCGCCGAGCTGGCCAAGCGCCTGCGGGGTGAGGCCGAGGTGCCCCATCACCGCGATGCCGGCGTCGGCGATGGCGCGCACGCGCGACGCCACGCGCGCTCCGCCCTCGAGCTTCACCGCGTCGCACCCGGCGGCAATGAACGCGCCCGCGTTGCGCACCGCGTCGGCGTCCGACGCCTGGTACGACAGGAACGGCAGGTCGCCGATGACGAACGCCCGCCGCGCGCCGCGCGCGGCGGCGCGCGCGAACACGAGCATCTCGTCCATGCCGATGCCGAAGGTGTTCGGCAGCCCTAGCACGGTCATCGCGGCCGAGTCGCCGACGAGGATCACATCGACGCCGGCGCGGTCGGCGAACACGGCAGTGGGATAGTCGTACGCGGTGACGCACGCAACGGGCTCCCCTCGCTCCTTGCGCCGGCGCAACGTGACGACACTCACCTTCTTCTCGGACATCGCAGCTCCCGGAAAACGAAAGGGCCGCCTCCCGGAACTGACGGGAATGCGGCCGCCTGAAAAACAAAATCGCCGGGGCAGAATGGAACGCCGCCCGGCGGTCGCGTTTTAGCATTTCTTTTACGTGGCTGCAATAGGCGGCAAATGACCACGACTTCGATTGTGCGCGAATGCTAGGCGGTGCGGCCTCTCCTTGTCAAGGCGAGCCTGCCGGTGTGTCCGCCGGCGACGCGTGCGACTCGTGGCCCGGCGGCATGCCGGCGCGACCCCGCGTCACGCGTTCGGCGAGCACGAGCGCGGTGAGACCGAGGAGGCCGGCGAGGATGAGCGGCGCGCCGGGAAAGCGCACGCCGTCGGTGTCGATGAACTTCGCGAACACCTGCGTGAACAGCGGCGGCGCGATCATCCCCGTGATGCCCATGATGCTGCTGTTCGCGCCCTGCAGCTGGCCCTGCTCCGACGGGCTCACGCGATGCGACATGATGCTTTGCGCCGCGGGGTTGTACAGCCCCATCATCGCGCCGACCGGGATCGCGAGCAGGCCGATCGCGCCGGTGGGCGCGAGGCCCCAGATGAAATAGTTGACCGAGCCGAACGCGAGGCCGGCGAGCATCGCGCGACGCTCGCCGATCTTCGGCACGATGCGGCGCACGAGGCCGCCCTGCACGATCATCGTCGCGACGCCGACGACGGCGAGCGCGAGGCCCACCGCGCGCGGCCCCCAGGCGAACGCCTCCGACGCGTAGAGCACGAACACGCTCGGCATCACGTTGTGCGCGATGAGCCAGATGAACCCCACGGTGGCGAGGCCGAGCAGCTCGTGGTGCGAGCGCAGGAGCTTGAGCGCGCCGACGGGATTCGCGCGCCGCCAGTCGAACGGCCGGCGCTGGTCGGACTGCAGCGACTCGGGCAGCACGAACACGCCCCACGCCGCGTTCACGAGCGTGAGCGACCCGGCAACCCAGAACGGGAGTCGCGGGTCCACGCCGCCGAGGATGCCGCCGAGCGCCGGGCCCAGCACGAACCCGAGGCCGAACGCCGCGCCGAGGATGCCGAACCCGGCGGCGCGCTCCTCGCGGGGGGTCACGTCGGCGATGTACGCGCCAGCGGTCGTCCAGCTCGCGCCCGTGATGCCCGAGATCACGCGGCCCACGAACAGCCACCCGATCGTCGGCGCGAGGGCCATGACGATGTAGTCGAGCCCGAGGCCGAAGTTCGAGAGCAGCAGCACGCGCCGCCGGCCGAACCGGTCGGACAGCATCCCGATGATCGGCGAGCAGACGAACTGCATCATCGCCCAGACGGTGGCGAAGATCCCGTAGTACGATGCGGCGCGCACGGCGTCGCCGCGCAGCAGGTCCTCGATGAGGTGCGGCAGCACGGGGATGATGATCCCCATCGCGACGACGTCCAGGACGACCGTCACGAAGATGAAGCGGACGGCCGCGGGTCGTGCGTTCATCGGCGCGGGGTGGGCCCGCGCACCGTCAGGACGCGAGCGCGCTGCGGATG
>CAZKYG010000002.1:0-3463 GCA_964556915.1 uncultured Gemmatimonas sp. | reverse complement strand
AGGGTGCTACTGGCAGGCTACCACGCCCGCGGCCGACGCCGGAGCAACGGGAGCCGCGGTTCCCATGAAGAGCGCGCAGAAGTGCGGATACGACTCCGGATTGGTCGAGGTCGCGGACCAGCCGGTCGGAGACGCCTCGGTGATCGCGATGACGTCGCCGTGCGAACCGGTGAACCCGACGGAATCCAGTGCCGCCGTGTAGCGCGCGTGGTCGTAGAAGAACGACTCCTCCGCCGTCGTGAGGTTGTGCAGGTCGCTCTTCATTGCGGCGAAGTGCGCCTTTCCCTTCGTCGACGCGAACTTGGGGATCGCGAGCGCCGCCAGAATGCCGATGATCACGACGACGATCAGCAGCTCGATCAGGGTGAAACCTCTGCGGGGGGTGGGCATTGCGTGCAGGTCTCCGGAAGATGTGGCGGCCGGTGCGCGGGCCGCCTTCGCTGGGACGCTTCGCGTCAACCTGCTGTCCACTGCAAGATTCGGGCTATTCACTGCACTGTGATTTGGATGTTGTTGCCGCACAATCACTTGGATAGCAGCCTGCGGCGGCGGCAGCGATCTGGACCGAGGTACCGCGCCCGATTCGCCGCACAACGCAACACTCCACGCCCATCCCGTCTCGTCGCAGCGGAGTCAGTCTTGCGACTCGCCACCGGAGGACATCGGAGGGATTCCCGATCGGGCGTCGGTCGCCATGAGGCGATCACGAAATGCGCGGAACGGGTCGAGCCCGGCGCCCACTCCCGCGAGCACACGGCGCTCGCGTGCATGCGCCGCGACATCGATCGCGGTCTTCACCAGCACGAGCACCGCGAGGGCCGCCACGGGCGAACCGATCGCCACCGTGGCGGCGCCCCCGAGGATGATGACCAGGTGCAGCACGATCACGCGCGAATAGGGCTGCGCCATGAGTTGCATCGCGCCGACGCGCCGGAATTCCCCGCCGATCACGAAGTTCCACAGGAACGAAACGGCGTGACTGAGCACGAGCGCCACCATCGCGTATTCGATTCCCGTCGCCAGGATCTCCCCGCGCACGAAATCCGGCGAGGGCAGCAGGCCACCGCCGTGGCGCCGGTTCCCGAACATCGAGAACACGAACACGCCATGCACGGCCGTGAACATCCCGTAGTGAAAGCAGAAGAAGGGGATGAGGAACACCTTGCCGATCCAATTGGCGATGTCCGAGGGCCGCGAGACGAGCATGCGCAGCACATTGAACGCGCCGGACGTGATGTTCTCCAGCCAGTAGAGCAGCAGAATGGGATACACGCCCCAGCCGAGCAGCAGCGCGCCCGCGAGGGGAATCGCGTTTGCCGCCACCAGCGCGACCGTTGACACCAGCGGGAGCGGCGCCGAAGCGTCAACCGGTGCGGCGGTCGCGGCCGAGGGCCCACCGGCGCCAGACGGACGGAACATCGGGCAAATGTGCGCCTGCCGGTCATCCCGCGCCACGCACCGCGACGCACGCACGCGCCAGCGGCGAGCGTCGCGCATGGCGCCGTCCCCAAAGACACCGACGGGCGCCGATCGCTCGGCGCCCGTCGGGATTCATCCAGTTGCCCCTCCTGGGCTCGAACCAGGACTCTTCTGATCCAGAGTCAGACGTGTTGCCAGTTACACCAAGGGGCAAAAAAACCAGCCTGCCACCCGCACAGACCGGACGCCGAAAGCTACCGGCCGCGGAAGAGCCAATCAAGCCAATTCCGGCCGCGGATTATCTTACCCCGCATGACATCCGACCCGCGCTATCCCGTCGGCCGCATGCGGCGGCTCGATGCCCACACGGCCGCAACGCGCGCCGAAGCGGTCGCGGACATCGCGGCGCTCCCCGCCAGGTTGCGAAATGCGGTGAACGGCCTCGGCGACGCCCAGCTTGGCACGCCCTACCGCGAGGGCGGCTGGACGGTGCGTCAGGTGGTGCATCACGTGGCGGATTCACATATGAACGCGTACATCCGCATGCGATTCGCCCTCACGCAGGACAAGCCGACGATCATGCCGTACGATGAAGTGGTCTGGGCAAACCTGCCCGATGCCAGGAACGCGCCCATCGACGCGTCGCTGTCGCTGCTCGACGGCCTGCACGCGCGCTGGACGACGCTCCTGCGGGCCATGACGCCGGATCAGTTCGCGCGCGCCTGGGTCCATCCCGAGCATGGCGAGCGCACCGTGGACTGGCTGGTGGAGCTGTACGCGTGGCACTCGAAGCACCACGTGGCGCATATCACGGAACTGCGAAAGGCGCGCGACTGGTGACGAAAAAGGCCACCCCTCATCGGGGCGGCCTTGGCAGGTGCCACGCTCGCCGGCATTGGAACTCTACGTCCTACCGCGCGGCGGCGGGCAAATCGCTATGCTGCAGAATCGGCGCCTGCTGCCGAAACCTGACTGCTGTGAGAAAGTGGAGCTGAGGGGGATCGAACCCCTGACCTCTGCAGTGCGATTGCAGCGCTCTCCCAGCTGAGCTACAGCCCCGTTCGGGACGACTCGCGACTGGTCGAGCGGCGGCCGGTCGCACTCCGGTCCCAGTAACAGCAAGCCCCGCCATATGACGCTCGGGCGGGGCCGACGTTACAGGTTTAAACGTACCGGACCTGGACCAAATGTCAATCCGCACGGTCCCTCGCGCCTGCGATGGTCTCTACGCTCCAGCCCAAACGCTTCGCCACGATGAACGTCCTCCCTTCCGCCGACCAGGTTCGCGCCGCCGCCCGGCGCATCGCGCACCACGTCATCCGTACGCCACTGGTGCGGTCGCCGGGTCTCAGTGACTTCGTCGGCGGGGACGTGTGGCTCAAGTGCGAGTGTGACCAGCGCACGGGCTCGTTCAAGTTGCGCGGCGCCACGAACGTCGTGGCGCAACTCGATGCCGAGGCGCGCGCACGTGGCGTTGTCGCCTCGAGTGCCGGCAACCACGGCGCGGGCATTGCGGCGGCCGCGCGCGCGTTTGGTGTGCCCTGCACCGTCTATGTGCCGGCCGTGGCCCCGGCGACCAAGCGCGACCGCATCGCGGCCGCCGGCGCCGCCGTGGACGCATCCGCCCCGCACTACGACGCGGCCGAGGAACTGGCGCGGGCACACGCCGCGCGCACCGGCGCCCTGTTCGTCAGCCCGTGCACGGGTGTCGACCTGCTCGCCGGCCAGGGCACGGTTGCGCTCGAAATCGTCGAGGACCTTCCGGCCGTCCGCACGATGGTCACCAACGTCGGCGGCGGGGGGCTGTGCGGCGGCATGGGCGGCTTCCTCAACGACGTGGCGCCGCAGGTGACGCTCATCGGCGCGCAGAGCGAACACACCGACGCCATGTCGCGGGCGCTTGCGTCCAACGCGCCCGCCGACGACCCGCACCAACCGACGATCTGTGACGGCCTCGCGGGCCTCGTGGACGCCGAGATGCTCGCGCAGGGCCGCGAATCGCTCGGCCGCATCGCGGTGGCAAGCGAGCCGGCCGTGCGCGACG
>CAZKYG010000001.1:0-4081 GCA_964556915.1 uncultured Gemmatimonas sp. | reverse complement strand
GGATCGCGCCGCAGTTGACCGCGACGAACGCGCCGGTGCGACCGGAGTGCTGGTGGACGGCGCGCGCCGCGAGCTCCTTGCCGGTGCCGGTCTCGCCGGTGATCTCGACGGGGACGGTCGAGCGCGCGCCGGTGCGAAGCTCCGCGAACCGCGCGGCGAGCGCCGGGGACATCGTCGCGAGGCCGGGTGCGGCGGCCGGCGCCGCGTCGAGGTCTCCCGCTTCGCCACCCGCGTCGCAGTACACGAGCATGGTGTGCCCGGCGAAGATCGCGTCGCCCGGCGCGAGCGCCTGGCGCGACACCCGCCTGGCGTTGACCCACGTCCCGTTCTTCGAGCCGAGGTCCTCGAGCACCCAGTCGCGGCCCAGCCGGGTGATGCGCGCGTGCTGGCTCGACAGCCGCGCGTCCGCGAGCGCGAGCTCGAGGATCTCGGCATCGTCGCGGCGATACCGGCGCGCGGCACGGCGGTCACCGCGGACGACGTCGATCCGGTCGATCCCCGCCAGCCCGAACCGCGCGGGGGGCGTCGCCGGCTCGTCCGCGGCGATCCCGACGTGCAGCGCGGGGATCCCTCGACCACGGCGCTCCGTGGAGACGATCGCGCTCAGGGTCTCGGCCACGCGCTACCAGCGCGCTTCCAGCAGCGGAAGGCGTAGCTCGACGTAGCGCTCGCCGTGGTAGTCGTTCGGCACGATCTCCATCGGCACGTGCAGGTTCATCGTGCGGCTGCCGAGGCGGAGCCGGAGGTTGACGTGGACCTTCGCCATCCCGTTGCCGATATGAATGTTGTTGTCCATGTCGAAGCCGATCGAGTCGCCGTGCGCGTGGAACGAGAGGCGCGCGCGCTGGCCGCGGCCGTCGATCGTCAGCCCCATGACGTCGTGGCTGAGCAGCGCCATGTGCGAGTTCATGTCTCCGCCGAGGTGCGTCATCCAGTCAGCGATCTGCTGACCCATCGACGGGTCGTGCCGGTGGCCAACGGTCGGCCACCGGTCGTTGACCGGGCGCATGTCGTCCGCGGCGGCGCTCCCTGCCCCCACGGCGACCACCACGCCCGCGACGACCAGGGCCCGCATCCAGCGGATCATACAACAGGCCATGCTAAAGCAACGCCATGAAGCTCGGCCGGTATGTCCTGCTCGCGGCACTTTGCCTGGTCGCTTGCAAGCGCGATGACGCCACGACCACGGCGAAGACCGACCCGGCCGACAAGTCCGCGCCCGACACCAACCGCGTACCGGCGAAGCCGGATCCGTCGAAGCCCGAGCCGACGCCGACTCCGAACAAGTCTTCGGATCCATGGTCGAAGCCCGCGCCGAAGAAGGATCCGATCGCCCACCCGCTGATGTGGGCGGCGGCCAAGGACGGCAAGACCACGTACTTCCTCGGCACGATGCACCTCGGCGTCGATGCCGAGGCGCGCCTGCCGCCGGTCGTGTGGAAGCGCCTCGATGACGCGCCCGCGTTCGCGATGGAGACCGATCTCCAGTCGCAGGCCGCGCTCGACTCGCAGACGCACATGACGCTCACCAAGGGCACGCTCCACGAGCAGCTCGGCCCCGACTACTGGAAGAAGCTCGAGGATGCGCTCGGGCCCGATGTGGCGACCCGGCTCGATGGCATGAAGCCGATGGTCCCCGCGACGCTCCTGTCGATGCGCGGCCTGCCCCAGACGCCGCCGATGGACGGTGTGCTCCGCGCGCACGCCGAGAACGAGCACAAGCAGCTCGTGTTTCTCGAGGACGCCGCCAAGGACACCCAGATCCTCGAGAAGTGGCTCGACGCCAAGGCGCTCAAGAACATCCTCGATGACCTCGACGATGGCGAGAAGCGTCAGAAGGACATGCTCGCAGCCTACGTCGCCGGTGACGACAAGAAGCTCCTCCAGCTGTCCGACGAGGAGAAGGAGGTCGCGCTCAAGCACGGCTACACCCAGGCCGACTACGACGCCGAGATGAAGGACCTGCTCCTCGACCGGAACAAGTCGTGGATCGAGCCGCTCGAGAAGATGCACGCGGCGGGCGGCGGGTTCGTCGCCGTCGGCGCCCTCCACCTGGTCGGTCCCGGAAGCGTCCTCGACCTGCTCCAGAAGGATGGGTTCCAGGTCACACGTGTCGACCCCTGAAATGCGAGCTGCGGGCTAGCAGATCGCTGTAGGCAGGGGCCGGCATCTCGTGGATACTCCCTGGCACTCAGGGGGTTCCATGCGCCGTTCTGCTGTCCTCGCTGCTCTTGGATTTGTTTCAATGGTCGCCGCCTGCGGAGGGAAGTCCAACCCCACCAGCGACGACACCACCGGTGACGACCAGCAGGCCGCCGACGCTCCCCCGTTCGAGGGCGAGAAGCAGTTCACGCTGAACTTCCCCGACATCCAGGTCCAGCCCGGCCCCGGTGGCGAGAACACCCAGTGCGTGTGGATGAAGCTCGATAACGACCAGGAGATCCGCGTCCATCAGATCCACGACGTCCTGTCGACGTCGTCGCACCACCTGATCGTCTACCGCGACGACATGGACACGACCGAGCAGACCACGCCGGTCGACTGCCAGCCGTTCACCGGCGCGCTGAATGCGAGCGGCATGATCGAGCCGATCATCATCACGCAGACGAAGGACGACATGCTGACGCTGCCCGACGGCGTCGCGTACACCCTCGCGCCGCACCAGATGATCAAGATCGAGATGCACTACATCAACATCAAGGACACCCCGCAGACGGCGAACGCGGTGGTGAACTTCTTCGACGCGGATCCGGCGACGATCACCGACGAGGCCGCGGTGTTGTTCACCGGCTCGCCCGACATCGACATCAAGAAGATGAGCGACCCGACGACGCACGGCGCGTTCACGCTCCACGAGTTCTTCACCGTGCCGGACTACCTCGATCTGTCGACGTCGCACGTGTTCGCGATCACCGGCCACGAGCACCAGATGGGCACCGGCGTGCTCGTGAACGTCGCCGACTCGCCGACCGGCACGATGACGCCGGTCTACAACCCGACCTCGTTCCTGTGGAGCGAGCCGCCGACCCAGCGCCAGGATCCGGGCTTCGCCGTGAAGAAGGGCGGCGGCTTCGACTTCACGTGCACCTACCAGAACACGTCGGACCAGAACATCGGCTTCGGCGAGTCGGCGACCGACGAGATGTGCTTCTTCTGGGCCTACTACTACCCGTCGCAGGGCAGCAAGGTGTGCGTGCACACCTCGAACCCGCAGGCCGGTGGCAACCTGAACGCGTGCTGCCCGGGCGACGGGCTGTGCTCGCTCATCCAGTCACAGTTCTGAGCAGTCCGCCCGCCGCCTCGATCACGGGCGGCGGGATCTCGTGGCCGCCGAGGAACGGCTGCCAGTCGACGGTGGCGCCTGCCGCGCGCAGCTTGTCACGCAGCTCCTCGGCGATCGCGTAGGGCAGCAGCGGATCGCGGCGCCCGTGCGAGAGCACGACCGGCGTCCCCGCGAGGCGGCTCATGCGCGGGCTCCACTCGGAGTCCGCGAGGAGCGTGCCCGACATCAGGAGCAGGCCGTCGACCTTCTGCTCGGTGTGGAGCGCGACGTCGAGCGCGAGCATCGCGCCCTGCGAGAACCCGCCGAGCACGAGCTTCTTGGCCGGCATGCGCGCGGCGAGCTGGTCGAGCAGCCGCACCATCGTGCCCCGCACGGCGTGGAGGCCATCCGGAACCTCGTCGCGGCGGTCCCGGGGCACGCCGGAGCGCAGCTCGGCCTCGAGCTTGACGAGATCGAGGAGCCACCACGCGCGCCCGCCGCCGTAGCCGTCGAGCTCGAGCGGCGCTGCGGGAAACACGTACCGGGCGTTGCCGGGAATCACCTGCGCGAGCGGTACGAGATCTTCGCCGGGAGCGCCGAAGCCGTGCAGCAGCACGACCGTGACGGGCGCCTCGTCGGGGCCGAGGATCCTCGTCGTCAAGCCAGCGAGATCGATGCGATTCATGGGAGCATCCTGCCACATGCGCAGATCCGGACTGCTCTCGATGGTGCTGCTCGCGGCGTGCTCGGACTCCGGGTCATCTCGGCCCGCGCCAGAGCCGGGTCCATCGCCGCTCGAGGTGATGAAGGCGGGCGGCG